>NZ_CP115843.1:316330-632660 GCF_013318015.2 Agrobacterium tumefaciens
CTCCTCCTTGACGGCCTTGAGCATCAAAGCCTGCGCCTGACGCAAATTTGCCCTGCGGTCCGACTGAGAGTTCATTTGAATGAGCGATATTTTCATTGGGATTGCCCCTCATCGTACGCGAAGATTGAATGGCCTGCCGCAAGATGGGCACGCAGCCGAGCGGACCGTTCTTGACGCTTCAGCGCCGCCTCAGCCAGGCTGCGCATCCGTGAACGGTCTGCGACGAAGATCCCGGAAGTGTCTGCGAGGACCGCGAAACCGGGAAGCACCGCGGTGCCGGCGCAGGCGACGGGAACATTGATGTAGCCACCAGTGCGGAATGCCCGGTTCGTCGTTTTTGCCGAAACTCCGCAACACCAGACCGGCAGGCCTGACGCGACGATTTCCTCGACATCAGTGCATGGTCCGTCCACGATAATTGCAGCAGCGCCACGCGCTTTTGCCGCTGTCGCGACGCCGCCGCCGACACAGGCGATATCGTCCCCATCAACCCGCGCGATAACGAGAATATCGCCGGGCCTGATGAGGTCGATCGCCTTATAGATGATCACTCCGTCGCGGCCTGGTGCCGCGACGGTCAATGCCTGCCCGATGACCTTCGCAGGAAGGACCGGACGGATGCCGGTGTTGAGAAAGCCAAAATGCTCGGTGTGTCCGATCGTTGCAGTTTCAACATCCTGCAGCAGGACACAAAGGTCCGTTGGAAGGGGAGCCCCTCCCTTTTCTATCCGGTACTCTTGCATGATTAAGGTCGCTTTTCTTAAGCTTGAGACGATCAGACCGGACGTTCGCCGGAGGTCGTGGTCCGGTGCATGATCCGGATCGTGTTGGGATCAAAAGAATCCCGGCGATGCATGGTGCAACGATTGTCCCACATCATGATGTCGCCTCTCGTCCACTTCTGGACAAAAACCTCGCTTGTTTCGGTCGTGTGCTGCCACAGGCGCTTCAGCAGGTCATCGCTTTCATCAAGTGGCATCCCGACGATCCATGCACCTTCAGCCGTTCCACCAAGATAAAGCGCCTTGCGACCGGTTTCCGCGTGAGTGCGCACCAGCGGATGGACAATACCGTTCCATTCCCGGAAATCCTTGCTGGCAGGCTTCACCTTGCCAAGCCGCAATTTCCCGGTTTTGTCGTAGACGTTCTGGAAGAATATCTGCCTGCCATCGATTGCCTTGCGAAACTCTTCCGGCAATGCATCGTAGGCGCGATAGGTGGAGAGAAAGTAGGTGTCCCCACCTTCCGCCGGCACCTCCACCGCACGCAAGATTGCACCTGCTGGCGGGCGCTCGTAAAACCAGGTATCCGTGTGCCAGGTCGCCTCGCTGTTGCCCATGGCACCGGAAGGCTTGCCGTCTTTCATGGTATTGGCGATAACAAGGATTTCCTTGTGTGTCGGATGTCCACCCTCCTGCAACTGCTTGGGGTGAATGACGAACTCGCCGAAGTGACGGGAGAAAGCGACTTGCTGCTCGTCAGTGATGTTAGCGGCCTTGAAACGAAGAACGCCGTAGTGCAGCCAGTATTTGCGAACTTCTTCAATGTCCCTTTCGTCATAGTTGTTGAAGTCGAACCCGACGATGTCGGCACAAACGTTGCTTCCGTCCTGTACGGCCGATATTCTTTGAGTGTTGAGCATTTCCTGTTCCTTCCTTGGAAATTTCCATCTCTGCAAGGGAAGAGTAGCGTTACTGACCTTCGTATCTCCAATATCAATTTCAGTGCATTGATAGGAATACACGATCAATTTAATCTTCAAGCAGCTGTACAGCCTCGGGATCAATTGAGAGACGGACAGGATGACCGACCCTCAAATCGGGCAGCCGCGTCGATCGCACGAGTGACTTGAGAACGGTCCCGTTCGTCAGGGTGACGAAGCAATCACGATACGCCCCGAGGTTGACGATCCTGGTTACGGTTCCATTGAACGTATTGGCAGGGGAGGGTAATTCGGTTCCCTGGGGCGTGAGACGGACGGCTTCCGGTCGCAGGCAACAGTACCGGACGACATCGGGATTTTCCGGCGACACGACGATCAGTTCAAGACCGCCCTCGACAACAGCAATCGTCGCTGCTTCATCCCGTCTCAGGGATACGATCGGAAGCAGATTTGATTTCCCGATGAAATCAGCGACAAAACGCGACTGTGGACGGTCATAAATATCGTCCGGCTTACCCTCTTGCGCCACAAGGCCACCATGCATGACCACGATGCGGTCAGACATCGCCATTGCCTCGTCCTGGTCGTGGGTGACATAAATGAAAGTCATTCCGAGCTCCTCCTGGATTTCCTTGAGCTCAATACGCATCGCCTCTCGCAGTTTGAGGTCCAGGTTGGACAAGGGCTCATCCAGAAGAAGGAGCGACGGTTTCGGCGCGATCGCTCGGGCAAGCGCAGTGCGTTGTTGCTGACCGCCGGATAATTCCTTGGGATATCGCTGTTCGAAACCTTCGAGATGCACACGTTTCAAGGCCGACTGCACCTCGGCCTCGGTTTTATCTCTTGGGCAACCTTTCATTTTCAGGCCAAAGGCGACATTTTCGGCAACCGTCATATGCGGGAACAAGGCGTAGTTCTGAAAAACCAGTCCGATCCCGCGCTTTTCCGGGGGGACACCCAGCTGGCTTTGCCCCCGGATCCGGATATCTCCGCTGGAAGGATCCGAGAAGCCCGCGATCATGTTCAGGGTCGTTGTCTTGCCGCAACCGGACGGACCCAGGATGCTGACGAATTCGCCTGCCGGGATCGAAAGATCAATATTGTCGACGACGCGGTTGGCACCGTAATTCTTGGTGATCGCGATCAGTTCTATGTCCATTGTGCTCATTTGCTTCCACCATGTATCTGTGTCGAAAAACCGCCGATCCGCTCGAAGAGAAAGACGGCCGCGAGGATAAAGAAGAGGGAGGTGACGTTGACTGCCGCCAGAACCGGATCGAGGCTGTATTCAAGGTGATTGATAACGGTAATGGGAAGTGTCGTTTCGCCAGGCCGGACGAGGAAGACCGACAGGGGAATGTTGTTGAAGGAGAGAATGAACGCGAAGGTCATTCCTGAAAAAAGGCCGGGCTTGATCAAGGGCAGCAGGATATAGCGGATCCTTTGCAGCTTGCTTGCACCCAGAACACGCGCCGCAAGATCAAGCCGTTTGTCGAAATTGAACATTGCACCTGCGATCATCCGCACAACGAATGGCAAGGTGAGTATGACGTGTGCGATGATCAGGCCGGGCGTTCCGAGAAGACCATAAAACCCGGTCGAGGAAAGGAACAGCACGATTGCCACCCCCTTGACGATCTGCGGGACGGAAAGCGGAGACAACAGGAATGACATGATAGCGGCATGGCCCGGGCATTTTTCGTAGGCGACCGCGAAGGCTGCCAGAAGCCCAAACAGTCCGCTGAGAACCGTTACAATCAGCGCGAGCTCGACGCTGAGCAAAAATGGGTCGATCCAGCGGCTGGTCAAGAGCGCGCCATACCACTTCGTTGTCCAGAGCGATGGTGCAAAAACGATCTTTGCGGTCGGGCTCACGGATGCCACCAGCACGACCAGGAGCGGGAGCGTGATGAATGCAAGGATGAGCGCCAGCGAAGTCTTGAAGGTAATCGACAAAAACCGGTTCACGTCATTCTCCTAGAGATGCAGCTTGTTATGGAGGCGCGCTTCAATGCGAGAGCCAATGAAGACTGCGACAAGCATTGCCGCCAGCAACACATTCGCCATCACCGCAGCGAACGGCCAGTCGATGTAGAAAAGGACCTGCTCGTAGACCATCGTTGCGAGTACCTTGAAGCCCGCACCGCCGAGGAGTGCCGGGGTCGCATAGGCACTAGCAGCCATCGTGAAAGCGATGAGCAACGAGCTGACGATGCCTGGAATGGAAAGCGGCAAAACGATATGGCGGAGGACGGCCGGACGCGAGGCCCCCAGGACTTGCGCGGCCTTTTCGAGATTGGGATTGATGCCTTGCAGGCTTGTCAGCAAGGAAAGAACCCCGAAGGGCAGAACGACATGCGTCAGACCAGCGACGACGCCGAACATGCTTCTCGACAGTGGCAGTGGGTCAGAGATCAACCCTGCCCATATCAGCATCGAGTTCACAAAGCCGTGGTCCTCCAGGATTACCAGCCAGCCGTAAGTGCGCAGCACAACACCGGCAAGTTCGGGCGCAATCGCAAGTGCAAACACGACTGTGCGCCAGCGTGACGTCGAACGTGCCAGGTAATATGCGAGCGGATAGGCCATAACGGTCACGCAAATGGCAACCAGACCGGACATAAGCATCGTCCGGCCAAGACCAGCCAGCATCAGATCGTCGGAAAAAAACCGCTGATAGTTGGCTGTTGTCCATGCCTCATCATCGGCTCCTTGAAAGCTCATCCCGACCATCATGCCCATTGGCACAGCAAAGAAGATCAAAAGTACCGTTGCAGGGGGCACTAGAGAAAGATAGGGCCGCAGCGTAAAGGCCCGGCGTCGCGCAGGTTCAAGTGGCGACAGGAGTTCCAGCGTTGTCATTGTGCCCTCCCTTATCTCGCTGCCGCGATCACTTCACGCTCCCAGCGAGCTCCCCATTCCGGCAGTTTGGCTGCGACGGTGGAAAGATCAGGGAGAAGAAGGGTCTTCAGATCGTCTTCGGTGGTGATCTGACGGGCGCGGACGTCATCGGGAACATCGATATCAGTGCGGGCGCTGCCGACATTGTAGCCCGTGACCCACGCCTCCTGGCTGGATTTCTCGAGAAAGAAATTGACGAATTTGTTCGCCATTTCTTTATTGCGGGCGCCAATCGGCACATTCAAGGTCGCAACGAGCGGGATCGTCCCTTCCGTGGGCCTTACGTAATCAACCGGCAAACCGCTGTCGACGAGCAGCTGCGCACGCCCGTTCCAGAATGGCATGGCCCAGACTTGGCCTTCTTTCATGTAATTCTCCATGATTGAGGAAGACTGTTCGAAGCCGATCGATTGTTTTGCAAGTTTGCCCATCGCCTCGAAGCCGGGATCGACGTTGTCGATAAGATCGCCACCGTTTGCAACCGACATGATCTCCATGAGATAGGCAGCCATGATGTTCTGGAACGTTGGAAGGATAACCTTGCCCTTCAGTTCCTCGCTGAAAAATGCCGACCAGGAGGTTGGTGTGGATTTGAGCTTGTCACTACGCCACAGAAGCGACAGGTACTGAATTTCGTGGACAGCACCGCAGGGGCCGGCGATCCTGCTGATTTCAGGGTTGAGTTTCGCAATATTGGGTACGGTTTCCGGCGAAAACTTCTCCAGAAGCCCATCGCGGCAGCCATCAAGCGACTGCGAGGCAGTCATGACGACGACATCGAAGCCCGGTCGTCCACGCGTCGCCTTGATTTTCGCAAAGTCTTGCGACGCGGATCCAACCGCGTCGTAGATAACCTTCACGCCGAATTCTTTTTCGAAGGGCTCGATGATCCGGTCCCGGATGATATCTTCGTAAGGTCCACCGTAGCTGTTGACGATCAACTGCTCTGCGTCTGCAGATCTGACCAGGCCGGTTGCAGCTACAAATGTAACAAACAGGATTCCACGCTTCATCGTTCGCCCTCGTAATGGATTGATTTTCCGCAATTTGCTGGCAGACATTGGCTACGCTGCCGCGCCAAATCCAATATTAGTTTTTTATTATTGATCGTATTTCGTGAATAATTGCGTTTCCGATATGCCGGGATTTGAGCAGCACCGAGAGGCAGTCACACCTGTTCTCCGCGGACGGAATTCCGGAGCGCTCAGAAATTCCTGGAATGTTGAAGGCTGGTGGCAACTGAAGAGAGAAGACCGGGGACGCCTTGCGAAGATCGCAAAAAAGACCAAACCAGAAACGATAATGGTCATCCTTACCGTCGCCACGTGCTTCTATGGCGCACCATGCCGCGGCTGTCGCAGCATAAACCCCATAGTGATCACGCATCACCTCAAAGGCGACAGCGGCGTGTATTCCGTCGCAGGTTTCTACACGTACGAACGGCAAGGACGGCGTTGCAAAAGATTGTTCCGACATGACGACTCTCCAATGAGAGTCCGGCCGAGTTTAGAAGTTGCTTGTGGCCGGACACTACCTTGGCGACCCTCGCCGTCCGGATGCACACCGCCTGTCATGTTTCCACAGCATAGGACAATTCTTCAACAGGGTGAAGCCTGTATGCGCCTGTCATGTGAGCCAAAGTAATCGGATGCCCGCGACTGACATGGATACTCCCAAGTTTTGAGAAGATTTTGCCTCGGCAACCTTCAGCGCCACGCCGCTCACTTTTGCCCGGCTCAGAAATGATCTAAGGGGCCGCGACATAAACCGTCACGTTGATCATGTAGTTCGTCGGTCAATCCAGCCCCCTGGAGCCGCCATGACTGTCGGAAGGCTACGGCGAGTGTTTTTTGTGTCGGGTGCCATCTCACGCTCGGAACGGGAGGGGGGAGACGCCAGAGGGGAGGGCGACTTTACAGGCAGAAACGGTGCGGTCGTTTAGGCTGCGCGTCGAATATCGGTATCTAAACCGGTTGAGATCCGCCAGCATATCGGTCCATATAGGACGAAGCAGAGATCGAAGAGCCATGGTCCTTTCACTTTCCGGTATCAAGAAATCCTACCAGACAGCCGAAGGCATTATCCCGGTCCTGAACGGCGTCGACCTTTCACTTGAAGCCGGCGAAAGTCTTGCCCTGACGGGGGAATCCGGCAGCGGAAAGAGTACGCTTTTGCATCTGGCCGGCGGCCTTGATTTGCCCGACAGTGGCATCATCACGGTGGGGGGGCGGAAAATAACCGATCTCGACGAGGCCGGTCGAGCGAGCTTCCGACGCCGGGAGGTGGGCTTAATCTTCCAGCAGTTCAATCTCATTCCGAGCCTCGATGTCGGATCTAATATCTCGTTTCACGCCCGGCTGGCGGGCCGTTTCGACCCGGTCTGGCAAAAAAGCCTGGTCGAGGCGCTGGGGATCGGAGAGCTGCTTGCACGCTATCCCGAACAGCTCTCCGGCGGTCAGCAGCAAAGGGTGGCGATCGGACGTACGCTTGCGGCAAGACCGCCCCTCATTCTTGCCGATGAGCCGACAGGTAATCTCGACGAGGCGACGGCTGATATCGTCATCGATATTATGTTGAGACTGACAAAGTCCGCGCAGATCACACTCCTCCTGGTGACCCATTCCAGCCGGCTGGCGGTAAAACTCGATCGGCGTATCGCGCTGAGTGGCGGGAAGGTTTCGCAATGAACTGGACCGCCTTCCGGGCGCTGCTCTCACACTGGCGCTACCGACCGCTTCAGCTTCTCACCCTCATTGTCGGCGTCACGCTTGCAACCGGCCTCTGGTGCGCGGTCCAGGCAATCAATGCCGAAGCCAGAGCAAGTTATGTCCGGGCGGCCTCGGTCCTGGCGCAAAACCAGCTGGATCAACTGGTGGCAAAGGACGGCGGCAGAATTTCCTCGCAAACATATGCCCGGCTTCGAAGGGCGGGTTTGCACGTCTCTCCGATCATTGAAGGCGATTACAGGTTTGGTACGACGCGTATCAGGCTTATCGGCATCGACCCCCTGACCATGCCGTCGGACGGAATGGTGCCTGCACCATCTGATCCGTCCGGGCTGGTGGAATTCATTCAGACGCCCGGACAGATGATCGTTTCTGCTGCAACGGCTGCCACATTGAAAGATACCTCTGGCCTTACCATTAAGGCACGAGCGGATCTCCCCGACGGCGCAGCATTTGTCGATATTTCCACGGCTGACCGCATGTTGAAACGCAATGGTGAACTGAGCCGGCTTATCGTTTCGCCATCGCAAGACCCCGATCTTCCGACGATCGGAAACATAGCCCCTGAACTTTCACTCGAACAGGCACAAAGCAGGCCCGATGTCGCAAGCCTCACGGACAGTTTTCATCTCAACCTGACGGCTTTTGGTTTTCTTGCCTTCGTTGTCGGTCTCTTCATCGTGTATTCCGCAACGGGCCTGTCGTTCGAGCAACGGCGTGGATCGTTCAGGACCATGCGGTCGCTCGGGGTCTCGCTTCGCTCCTTAACCGTGATGCTGGTTATCGAAACCGCGCTCTTTGCACTGGTATCGGGAGCGCTCGGCATTGTTGTCGGATACGTGGTCGCATCGGCTCTGTTGCCGGGCGTGGCCGCGACCCTGCGCGGCCTTTACGGGGCCAGTGTTGCCGGTTCACTCTCGCTGCGCCCTGAATGGTGGATCGCCGGCCTTGCAATGGCGCTGGTGGGGACCGGGCTCTCCTCGCTCCAACATCTCCTCCGCGTCTGGCGGATGCCGATACTGTCCACGGCACAGGGCAGGGCGTGGGCGATGGTGTCCACGAAAAGCCTCCTCCATCAGGCGGCCTCCGGGTTGGTTCTGCTTTTTGTATCTGGCTCGCTTGTCCTGCTGGGCGGCGGGCTCATTTCAGGTTTCGCAGTGCTTGCAGCGCTTCTTCTGGGCGCTGCACTCATTCTTCCAACCTTGCTGGCACTGGGCATGAGAGTGGCCGAACACATCTCCGGACACGGACTGACCCGCTGGTTTTTCGCCGATACGCGCCAGCAACTGCCGGGTCTTTCCCTGGCGCTGATGGCATTGCTGCTCGCTTTGTCGGCCAATATCGGGGTCGGCACCATGGTCTCAAGCTTCAGGCAAACCTTTGTGGGATGGCTCGATCAGCGCCTGGCCGCAGAGGTCTATGTGACGGCCCGTGACGAGGCTGAAGCTGCGCGTTTGCGGCAGTGGTTTCCCCACCACGCAAGGGCGGTTCTACCCATCTGGAGTACGGAAGGGGAAATTTCGGGGCAGGACGTCCGCATCTTCGGCGTCGCTGACGATGCGACATACAGGGATCATTGGCCGTTGATTTCGGGTGCGCCCGCAACATGGGACGAGATTGCGAGCGGGAAGGGTGCACTGGTCAACGAACAGTTCTGGAGGTCAGGAAAGGCGTCGCCCGGCGCAGAGATAGAAATGCCAAGTGGCTGGAAAGCCCGGGTCGTCGGGGTGTTTTCCGACTATGGCAATCCGAGGGGCGAGATCATCATTGGTCTTGATGCCCTCGTCCAGCACTACCCGGACATTGAAAAGCTGAGATACGGCCTTCGCATGGAGCCAGAGGATGTTGCGGGCTTCAGACAACGCCTCATGACGGAGTTCGGCCTGCCCGAAGCCAATATTGTAGACCAGGCCTCGTTGAAACGGCAGTCTGCTGCAATCTTCGAACAGACGTTTGCGGTCACCGGCGCGCTTAATGTGCTCACGCTCGCGGTGGCGGGTTTTGCCATGTTTTCGAGCCAGCTTACGCTCGCTTCGCTTCGATTGCCGCAGCTTGCTCCTGTCTGGGCACTTGGACTTCGTCGCCGCGACCTTGCGATGCTGGAGGTGCTGCGAACTCTTGCGTTATGGCTTGTGACATTCATTGCCGCCATTCCTGTCGGGCTGGGACTGGCCTGGGTTTTGCTGGCAATCATCAATGTGGAGGCTTTTGGATGGCGACTGCCGCTGATCCTGTTTCCGCTGGACTGGCTGAGGCTGGGTCTTGTTGCCCTGCTCGCCGCCATCATTTCGGTCCTGATCCCTGTTCGACGGCTTGCTAAAACCGCGCCGGCCGATCTTTTGAGGATATTCGCCAGTGAACGCTAAAGCCGTCCTCCTGCTCCTTTGTGCTTCATGCACTTCCTTGCCCACGCCGGTCATAGGGCAAGGCTTTGCGGGCCTCGGGTCAAATGCCGAAGGCTTCAGCATTCCCACACGCGGCGTTGAACTCGTCTTTCCAAAAGACCACAAGCCGCATCCCGGTTTCAGGATCGAGTGGTGGTACGTCACTGCAAATCTGCAGACGGCCGATGGACAGCGCATGGGCGTCCAATGGACACTCTTTCGTTCTGCACTTGAACCTGTCGAGCGCCCCGGATGGTCCGACCCTCAAATTTGGATTGGTCACGCAGCCGTGACGACTGCCAGCCGTCACCATGTTGCCGAACGGCTGGCGCGGGGAGGCGTGGGACAGGCGGGGGTCAAAGGCGAACCCTTCGACGCCTGGATTGACAATTGGCAAATGAAGGCAGGAACCGGCAATGCACGGGACGACCTCGATCAGATCGATTTGAACGCCAATGGCGAGAGCTTCCGATATCGTCTGAAACTTCAGGCCCACGGGCCTTTGGTGCGTCAGGGCGACAACGGCTACTCGGTTAAATCGGCAGAGGGCCAGGCAAGCTATTATTACTCCCAGCCATTCTACCGTGTCAGCGGCAGCGTCTTTCTTGATGGTGAAACCCATGAGGTAACGGGCGAGGCGTGGCTCGATCGGGAATGGTCGTCGCAACCGCTAGCCTCGAGCCAGACGGGATGGGACTGGTTTTCCCTTCACCTTGAATCCGGCGAAAAACTCATGGCCTTCCGTCTGCGTGACGACAAAAGCGGCTACATCTCCGCCAACTGGATTTCCGCCGATGGAAGGCCGTCTCCCGTCGATCCGGACGACGTTTTGCTCAGTCCGTTGCGGACCGCGGATATCAACGGAAAGAGCATTCCGGTCGAATGGAGCGTGAAGATACCCAGCCGTAGCCTCGACATAAAGACGAAGCCGCTAAACGAGAAAGCCTGGATGGCGACGTCAACCCCCTACTGGGAGGGGCCAATAGAGTTTGATGGAAGCACCTCAGGACAAGGTTATCTGGAGATGACCGGATATTAGCCTGTCCCACTGTCCCAGACGAGATATCGGCTGGAACGGTGCCTGAGCTTACAGACGCCGTCTTATTCGGGTAGGCGCGACACCCCGGACACGCTCCGAAGTAGCCGTCATGTGATGACAACCCATTGTTCGGCTTCGTCCCAGTTAGGAACAAGGCAACGCGGTGGATCGTGCATCTGCGGACCGAAGTCTTTTCCCTTGGTGCTCAATACATCGATGATGTTTTTTATGTTCTCGACCGGAACTGCGCTCGGCGCAGCCGTACTCGGGACAGGGGCTACCTAGGGTATCGGTGCACTGGCGCATACAGCAGAGCTGGGCTGGTCGGCATCGTCTATACCGCTACGGGTTACGACTAGTCTTTCTGCGATCGGTACCCAAGCTTTTCAGAAAGCGCGTTGGCAGTGGTGCGAAGCTCCTCACCAAGGCTAGCGATTTTTTCGTCGCTGGCTTCGCTGCGGATCAGACTGATTGCAATGCCGGCAGATGCGGCTCCCGAGTAATCGCGTATCGCTGCGCCAATGCAAAGCATACCTTCGCGGATCTGACCATCGTCGATGGAGTAGCCGCGAGCGCGCGTCAAAGCCAGTTCCTCTTCAAGCTGCGAAAGGCCAGCAACGCTCCTTGATGTCAGAGGCTGTGGAAACTGAGAGAACAGCATCCTCAATTCACCGGCCCCGAGATCGGACAGGAGGATCTTCCCGGTGGCCGTGAATGGCGCCGGCAGACGCATACCGATCCGAAACGTGTGTCCAAGCGGCTGGGCCGAGTTGCGACAGCCGATGTAAACGACTTCGCCACCCTCGCGGACGGTGAGGGTCACCGTGTAGGGATCGAGGTCGTGGCGCTGGGCGAGATGGTCGTTGAATGTCGATACGATATCGAGGTGCGATAGAAAACCATTCGCCCATCTGAGCGAGTGGGGTCCAATACGCAGGGTTCCATCGGCAGATCGCGCCAGAAGATCAAGCTCAGTCATCACCGCAAGCAAGCCATGCGCGCTGCTTTTGGGCAAATCCAGAAATCGTGTCAGCTCGGCGGCTGTAAGGTCCCGCGGCGAACCTGCCACAAGATCCAGAATACGCACGGCGCGTCTGAGTGCCGGTACAGTGTCTGATATTTGCGACGATTGTTGATCTTCAGCCATGCACCTTCCTTGACACACTTGGCCCCTTTGGCCCATAGTTCACTCTAATGATTCAAGTTCAATTAGTTGAACTTTAGTGCGGGAGAGGTCGATGATCAAGCTAAAAAATGCGGCGCTGTTACGTGATGCCTGCCTGGTGAATGGTCGCTGGCTGAAAGCTGCGGATGGCAAGACGATTGCGGTCGAAAATCCCGCCAACTCGATGATCATCGGTCACGTTCCTTCATTGTCGGCAGATGAGGTTGAAGCTGCAGTCGAGTCAGCAGGCAAGGCATTTTCCGAGTGGAGCCGCCGTGCTGCGAAGGACCGCGCTGCCATATTGCGTCGATGGTTTGATCTCATGGTGGCGAACGCTGACGATCTTGGTGCGTTGATGACTGCGGAGCAGGGAAAGCCGTTTGCGGAAGCAAGGGGCGAAGCCCTTTATGCGGCATCTTTCGTGGAATGGTTCGCGGAGGAAGCCAAACGTGTTTATGGCGATACCATTCCTTCGCCGACCACGGACAAGCGCATTACCATCCTGAAGCAGCCGATCGGTGTCTGCGCCGCGATCACGCCATGGAACTTCCCGGCCGCGATGATCACCCGCAAGGCGGCCCCGGCACTTGCCGCAGGCTGCACGATGATCGTCAAACCGGCTGAGCAGACCCCTCTCACCGCACTTGCTCTGGGTGTTCTCGCCGAAGAAGCGGGCGTTCCCGCCGGTGTCTTCCAGGTGGTGACGGGCGCCGCACGCGATATCGGCAAGGTATTTACCGAAAGCGACACGGTGCGAAAGATCTCCTTTACCGGATCGACCGAAGTCGGTCGTCTGCTGATGGCGCAATCGGCCCCGACGATCAAGAAACTGTCGCTGGAACTTGGTGGCAATGCGCCTTTCATCGTCTTTGATGATGCCGATCTGGATGCGGCCGTTGAGGGCGCGATCGTTTCGAAATACCGCAATGCCGGACAGACCTGCGTGTGCTCCAACCGGATCTATGTCCAGGATGGTGTTTACGACGCATTCGCGGAAAAGCTGGTCAAAAGGGTCGAAAGCCTGTCCGTCGGTGAGGGCACCGAACCTGGTGTTCTGATCGGTCCACTGATCGACCAGGATGCCGTGGCAAAGGTCGAGGATCACGTTGCTGATGCCCTTGGCAAGGGAGCAACGATCGTCACCGGCGGAAAGCGCCATGCTCTTGGAGGCACGTTTTACGAACCAACGGTTCTGACCGGTGCAACCCAGGCCATGAAGGTTGCCCGTGAGGAGACCTTTGGACCCGTCGCCCCGCTCTTTAGGTTCGGGACGGAAGACGAAGCGGTCGCCATGGCGAACGACACCGAATTTGGTCTGGCGGCCTATTTCTACACCGAGAATGTCCGCCGGACATGGCGTGTCGCAGAAGCGCTCGAATACGGCATGGTGGGCCACAATACAGGCCTCATCTCCAACGAAGTCGCACCATTCGGTGGCGTGAAGCAGTCCGGCTTGGGCCGCGAAGGCTCGCACTACGGCATCGATGAATATCTTGAAATCAAATACCTGTGCTCGGCCATCGGCTGAGATCACGCTGGGAGGATCAGATGACCATCAACCCTTTCGAATTCCGCACCGTTCCCTCCATGCAGGTTGCCTGGGGTGGCGCCCAGCGTCTTGGAGAGATTCTCTCCGGCAGGTTTCAGGCGCGCAAGGCGCTGCTGATTACCGATGCAGGTCTCATCAAGGCCGGCCTCATCAAGCCGATTGCTGACGCTCTTGCGGCGAGCGGCTTTAACGTCACGATCTTCGACAAGGTCGTTGCTGATCCGCCAGAGCACATCGTTGCCGACTGCGTCGAGTCCGCAAGGCAGATCGGAGTCGATATCGTCATCGGTCTTGGCGGGGGCTCATCGCTCGACATCGCCAAGCTCGTGGCTGTCCTTCTGATTTCCGACCAGACGCTTGCCGACATGTACGGTATCGGCAACGTAAAGGGATCACGCCTGCCGCTCGTGCTGGTGCCGACCACGGCCGGTACAGGTTCGGAAGTCACAAACATCTCGATCATCACCACGGGCGAAACCACCAAGATGGGGGTCGTTTCCCCGCAGCTTTACGCTGATTTCGTTCTTCTGGATGCTGAACTGACGGTGGGACTGCCGCAGGTCCATACGGCTGCCACCGGTATCGATGCCATGGTGCATGCCATCGAGGCTTATACCAGCAAACACAAGAAGAACCCGCTGTCAGATGCTCTGGCGCGCGAGGCATTGCGGCTGCTCGGTGCAAACCTGATCGCCGCCTGCAGGAACGGGGCCGACCGGAAAGCCCGTGAAGGCATGCTGTTGGGTGCGACATTGGCAGGTCAGGCTTTCGCCAACTCACCGGTGGCCGCCGTCCATGCGCTCGCTTATCCGCTGGGCGGCCATTATCACGTGCCACACGGGCTTTCCAATGCCCTGATGCTGGGGCCGGTTTTGCGCTTTAACGCGAAGGCTGCAGCGTCGCTTTATGCGGAGCTTGCCGACGTGCTGGGTGTTCCGGGTGAAGGGGATGCGACAACCCGTTCGGATGCGTTCGTTCAGCATATGGAAACGCTAATGAACGAGAGCGGCGCACCGCGGCGTCTGCGCGATGTCGGCGTGACGGACAACACGCTCGCCATGCTTGCGTCCGACGCAATGAAACAGAGCCGGCTGTTGGTCAATAATCCGGTCGAAGTCCGCGAAGAGGATGCGCTTGCGCTCTACCGCGAGGCATTCTGACCCATTTCTTACAGCAATATCTTCAGTCCCAAGGGAGGAAAACGAGTGACCGATATCAGACTTTACATGCTTCAGTCGGGTACGCTGAAATGCAAGGTACACAACATCAAGATGAACCAGGGTAACGGTGCGGACTATGAGATCCCCGTTCCGTTTTTCCTGATTACCCATCCGGCTGGGCACACCGTGATCGACGGCGGCAACGCGATTGAAGTTGCAACGGATCCGCGTGGCCATTGGGGCGGCATCTGCGATGTCTATTGGCCAGTGCTGGACAAGGACCAGGGCTGCGTTGACCAGATCAAGGCGCTTGGTTTCGATCCGGCCGATGTCAAATATGTTGTGCAGTCGCACCTGCATCTCGATCATACCGGCGCCATCGGTCGCTTCCCCAACGCAACCCACATCGTGCAGCGCTCTGAATATGAGTATGCCTTTACGCCCGACTGGTTTGCTGGCGGCGGCTATATCCGCAAGGACTTCGACAAGCCGGGTCTGAAGTGGCAGTTCCTCAACGGTACGCAGGACGATTATTACGACGTTTACGGCGACGGCACGCTCACCACGATTTTCACGCCCGGTCATGCGCCCGGCCACCAGTCCTTCCTGGTGCGCCTGCCAAACAGCAAACCGCTTCTCCTGACGATCGATGCTGCCTACACACTGGACCACTGGGAAGAGAAGGCTTTGCCTGGCTTCCTTGCCTCGACCGTTGACACGGTCCGTTCTGTTCAGAAGCTCCGCACCTACGCCGAAAAGCATGATGCAACAGTCGTCACCGGCCATGACCCGGACGCCTGGGCGAACTTCAAGAAGGCTCCCGAATTTTACGCGTAAATAGAACGCGCAAGTCAACGGCCAGATACGGCGAGGTTGCATGCAGCCTCGCCGATTTTTATCACATGAGCCAAGGGCACCGAGCCGAGCGGGACCGTGTATTTCGGCGCATCGGCCTTTTCCGGATATACGCCTTCGTTCAGGTCGCTCGCGTTGTCGCTTCGTGTGCCTGAAAGCTATCCTCTAGCTGCGCGAGTGTGCTCATACGACGTTTTTCGCCCCGGCGTTACGTTGAGCCATGAGGGTTCGGGCTGACAATTTGCCAATACCGGATGGCTGAGAGTAAACTTGTCTCTTTGATCCAAACTGTCTGCAAATCGAGCAGATTATGGCGCTCACTTAGCGTTCCCCAAGTGTCGGGCCAGCCATGCTCCCCAAAACAAGCTTGCAAAAAACCGAAGCGTTTCGTTGAAACCAACGCCCTCCAGCAACGAAATGACCTCGTCTTCCGATCGGGGTGGCTCCGCACCCTGCAGAATCTTGCCCATTTTGGCCTGGACCTCTTCAGGCCCGGCGCCGTTCATACGCCAGCGTGCTGCCCAGGCTGCGGGACGCGCCTTAGAGCAGGCAACGCTTCACAGCGGCGTAACACGTCACCTGTGCGCCGATACTGTTGAAAAACTCCCCCAGCATCGGTAAGGGCGCGCCGCGCCCGGATCGTTAGGTATAGTTTTCTGACGGTGCAGCAAAGCTGAAACCAAATTGCGCCTAAAGCGCTGGGGAGCGTGGCAGCGCAATATTACTTCAGTGGGCCCGAAGGGAAAGCCGCCTGTGGGAGTTTTTCAACACTATCCGCCAACAGCGGACATCGAAGCTGGCTTACGTCGTCGGCCAGAATTCAAACGACTACCACGGGAGCGTGGCGACAGGTCAAGTCGATGGGAACAAGCCGCCATCGTCGGCATCAACGTCGATAGTCATAGATAGATGACGGGGTCTAGTCAGTGCGAAAGAAGCAGCTTCAACAATGTCACGGCTGGTTGCGCGCTCCCCCTTCTGGCGCCCGCTTGCATGGAGCCAATCTTGTTGGTCGGGTCGGGCATCGTCCAGGTAAGGCGGATTTATTAGGATCGATCGGAATTTACTGCCAATGAAGGTCTGCCTGAGCCCCTCTGCGAGTGCCACTTGTCCACGTTTGGCCGCATAGAAGGGCACAGATACGGACTGCAACGCTGCATTTGGCAAGCCGCTGATCGAACCGATCGTCACGATATCTGGCGTCGGTGACGTTAGCATAAGGGGGCGAAGTCCCTGCACAAAAAGGTAGGTTCCAGTGATTGCGGCGTTCACAACCGCCAGAACATCGCTCTCTGCATAAGGTTCGATACTGCTTTCGAGCCACATCGCGCCATTATTGATGACGATATCAACTTGGCCCTTCAGCGCAGCGATATTAGACGCTGCTTCATTCACAGAAGAGGTATCGGCAAGGTTTAAGGTAACGATATCGGCCCTTTTACCGCCCCTCTGCATGATCAGATCAGCGACCTCCTGAAGGTCCGACTGTCGGCGGCCACACAACACGAGCTCACAGCCTGCATCGGCCAATGAAAGCGCAAAGGCCGCTCCCAGACCTCGACCAGCGCCAGTAACGACAACAACTTTTCCGTTTAGTGAATTCATGTCTCTGCTCCTGCAACTTGAGACGCGTCCTACCTCAATTTAAAACGTGTGCAAGGTGCAATATGGACGCGGCTCTCGTAGACCGAGACCCGAATGACCGTTTCGGGCAAAAAGCAGCCATCACAGTGTGAGTAAGCGCGTGCAAAGGAGATTCAAAGCCCTATCGGAGGGTCGACTATAATGGCGAAAGTCCGACTCCTATCAAGACGACGCGATTAGGAAAAATTCTCCAGCACGGCCAGGAATGTATGTCTATCACCCTGTCCCTCAGTCAATCGTACGCGGCCCTCGATGTCTGCAAGGTGATGGTCCATCAGTTGCTGCGCCTTTGCGAGATCCTTCCCTTTCAGGGCTGTGACTATCAACCGATGGTGATCGGCGCCGCAGTCGTCTTTACGCTCCTCCTCGTACAGAGACATGACGAGCGAGAGGCGCGCGACGATCTTTGACAACACCTCCGTCAAGACGGCATTGCCACCAAGCTCCGCCAGAACGACATGGAACTTGCCTGACAGCACCGTCTTCGACTTCTCATCACCATGGTTATGGATGTGTTCTTCCTCGTCGGTCAGCTTTTCAAGCGCGTCCAACTGATCGGCAGTCGCGTGGTCGAGGACAAGCTCCAGGATGACGTGCTCGAGCTTGCGACGGGCCTCGAACAAGGCCTTGGCCTCTTCAATGCCCGGTTCGGCGACGAAGGTGCCACGGTTTTTCTTGCGTTCCAGAAGATGGTCGCTTTCCAGAACGCCGAGTGCGCCGCGCACGACCGTGCGACTCACGCCGAAGTGGTCGGCGATCGCATCCTCAAGGATCTTGACGCCGGGCTTGAGCGCGCCTTCACCAATCGCCGTGGCAAGCGTGATCCGGATGCGTTCAGTCACGTCGTCATGAGCGTTTTCTGCCGCATCGACCGAGCCGTTGGCCTTCGGCGCGGTCTTGGTGCCTTGGCGTCGTGTCGTCCTCTTCATTTCCCGCTCCAGCTCCGATCAAGCGACCCAATTATTTTCATGATAATATTCCTGCGTATATGCGCTTGGTGCCAAAAGTCGAGAGGCTCCGAATGTTATAAGGAGCACCGGAGACATATGTCGCCGGTGCTGAACCTTTGGCATGTCAGGCGGCTCGCTGCTTCGTGGAAGGTATCGAGATCGAAATTCCGTTCTGTGTACAGATATCTTCAATGTGCCGTGCAGAAGCCTTGACGAAGGTCAGCGCTTCGTTGAAGCCATAGGACTGGTGCTCATAGGACGGATAGCCATACTGGCTCGCCTCATAGGTCTCCCAGTCCGGTATTTCTCCGCTGGCCACACGTTTTTCAAATGCGTCCACCAATCCGAGATAGGCTTCGAGTTCCTCTGCCGTCAGGTCTGGATGGCCGGCACGCCAAATTGGGTCATCGATCTCGATGCATTGGCGGGGATTGGCCTTGCGTGGCTTGTCCTCGACGGAGGCCGCGACCTCCAGGGAGAGGTTCAAGTCGGGATTGGCTTTGGCAAGGATAGGGATGATCGTGGCGAAATCGACAATGCCGCGACCGACGGGGCGGGTCTGGAAATCGAGGCCGCCCGTGGCATGACCGACATAGGCATCCTTGATGTGGGTTTGGCGCACATAGGGAGCTACCCGTTTTGCGGCAAAAACGGGGTGCTCGGCGCGTTGCAGGCCGTTTGCCGTGTCGAACACGACACCCATGCAATCTTCGCCAACCTTTTCGATCAGCCGGAGGATTTCGAAAGAGGTGATCTCGTCATGGGTTTCCATATTGAGATGAACGCCGTTTGCGCGCGCAACCGGCGCGAGCTTCAGTAGGACCTTTTCGATGCCCAGCAACTGCTCATCCCAGGTCACATCGGTGCGAAAGCGGTCATTGGCCAGCCGTCCGCGATATTCCGACTTGAAATTGCCCGGCGACACCCAGAGTTCGCGGCAGCCGATGGCCGCACTCGCTTCGATCATTCGGGTAAAACCGAGGATGACGTCGCCACTGCCGATCGCGCGAAACTCCGGAGCCTCTGCGCTGCAATAGGGGTTGATCTTACCGACGCCCGCTTCGAGGTAAAGGCCAAGCTCATCAGCCTTTACCCTGATATCGGCCAGTTCGCCGTTGTCCAGTGTCTCGCTCATGTCGAGCACCGTGCTGAAGAAGATGCCGCCGAGACCGAGTTCCTTGACGTGTTCGAGGCTTTTGAGAGGGCCGCGCTTTCTGGCTTCTGGCAGTTTTTGTCCGTCAATGCCTAGCTTCATGATCTGCTCCTTGATGTTTCCTGATTGGATTTGCTGCAATGGCATTTCCGTTTGATTGGTGGTTGAGGTGGCGGCGCTTCAGGCGCGGCGTCGGGTATCTTTCTGCGCACGGGCATCTCGACCTTTTGGCGCGAGGTGCTTTTCCAGAAAATGCTGGCCGACTGATGCGACGGTGGTGATGAGCAGGTACCAGAGCGAGGCAACGCACAGCAGTTCGATGACAAGGAAGTTGCGCGCGTAGATGGCCTGCGCTTGGGTCAGCAGGTCCTGCATGCCGATGACGGAAACGATGGCGCTGGCTTTCAGCATACCAATCGCCTGGTTTCCGGTCGGCGGGACAATCAGGCGGATCGCTTGAGGCAGAACCACGGTCCGAAGCGTTTGAAGGGGTTGCAAGCCAAGCGAAGAGGCTGCCTCACGCTGACCGCGATCGACGGCGGTCAATCCGCCGCGAATGATCTCGCTCATATTGGCCGCTTCGTGCAAGCCAAGCGCCAGAAACCCGGCGAGGGCAGGGGTGACGAGGTTGTTGATCGATATGGAATAGGTGCCGATGCCCACCATCGGAATAAACAGCGCGATGTTGAACCAGAAGAAGATCTGGACGATCAGCGGCACGCCGCGAAACCACCAGACGAAGGCAACGGCAATCGCTTTCAAAACGATGTTCTGGCTTGTGGCCATGACAGCGACGATGCAGCCGAACGCGGTGCCGAACACCATGGCGCCCGCCGTCAGTTGCAGGGTCAGAACTACGCCGTCGAGGATGATTGGATCGACCATATAACGGGGAATTTCGCCCCATTGAACAGTCTGGTTTCGTGCGACTGTGAGGATGACGAGTGCCAGCGCGACGATCGCGCTGGTACCTGTGGTGATCTGCCCCCACCGCACCGGCTTGCCGAGCGGAGGTGCGATGGCCATGCTGACGGGTTGAGCAAAAAGGGACATGGCTCAATTCACCGGCATGCTGGCGGCGTCGTTGAACTTCACGGTCTTCACGGCAAGCGGACCAAGGCCCCATTTCTCCATGATCGCTTTGTAGGCACCGCTATCGACCATGTGCTGAAGCGAGGCGATCACCGTATCTCGCAAATCCAGATTGTCTCTCGATACCAGCATGCCGAGGTAGCCGACGGCGAGGCGGACGTCTGGGAGTGCCTGCAGGCCGACGCCCTTGCCGGTCTGGTTTTCGGTCGTGTAGACGCTGGTCGCATAGCCATTGACAGTCGCGTCGGCGCGGCCGGTGCGCACGGCCTGAAGGACGTCGGGCATTTTCGGGATGGACATGATGTTCATCGGTGTCGTGCATTTGGCCGATGCCGTTTCCACCAAACGCGCCTGGAACGTGCCGACCGGCACGGCAACATTCTTGCCGCAGAGGTCTTCCATACTCTTGATGCCGAGCGGGTTGCCCTTGATGGTCATGATGGTCGTGGCGTCAAACATGTAGTCGATGACATCGACCTGCTTTTCCAGCTCCACATCATCGTTGATGCCGGAAATGGTCATGTCGAAACGCTTGGAGAGGACGGCGGGTACGATTGCAGCACCTGCGCCGACATTGGTCATCTGAACATCAATGCCGAGAATGACACCCAGTGCTGCGGCGATATCGGCATCGATCCCGATCAGCTTTCCATCCTCCGCCTGGAAGCTGATCGGCGGCGTCAGGTCCGTCGCCACCTTCAGGATCTTCTTGTCCTTGATGGCAGTGGGCAGGCGGTCCGCCAGTGTCTGGTTAAACGCGATGCCCGGCAGTTTGGCGATGTCTGCATCCGGCACCATCTTGATGGCGGGACCTTCTGCGGCATGGACCGATGTGGCCAGCAGCGCGAACGCGATACCGGTAAGGCCGTTTTTGAGACTTTTCGTGAAGCTGCGCATGCGATCCCCTTTTGATTTTTATCGGAGTGAATTCACAGGGGCAGCGATGCAATCGGCGTGCCATTCTGATCGGAACTTCTTAGGGGACTGTTTTTAAACGAGTATTTTTCCGACCCGGCAAATTTCCACTTCTCAACGAAAACATTCGCATGAATTTGCGAAAGCTAACTGATTAAAGAATCAGCTCTCGCATCAGTCACGGTTTGTGAATTGACGATTGATCGTCTAAGTTTTTGCTTTGGCTTGATATTTCTCTGAATTTCAATTTTTGGGGATCGTGATATGCGGCGATTTAACCAGAAACAATCGCCAATAGATCCCAATCCAAGTCGGGAATGCTGCTCAATATATGATCTTTACCCACGAATATTGCACATTTTTTATATTCGCAAGAAATTAACGTTGAACATTATGCAGAATGTTCGAAACGATAGAAACCTGATATAAGTTTGTAATTTCCGTGGTTTAGATATTTTTTCGGTTCGAAATCGCAAACTGGCACACCGCTTGCAGCTCCCTTGCTATGACCCACACTAAACTTAACATCGTCGAACGACCGCATCTCTGCTTGATGCCGCCAGGCGCTAAGCGCTTTGACGTTACGGCGCAACCGAAGGGGATGTTCATGGCAGAGGCGTCGAAGTCAGGAGAGGGCAAGCAGCTCAGCGTCCGGGGTGTGACCCACAGCTATGGTGGGCAGAACGCGATCAGCGACATCACGTTCGAGATCGAGGCCGGCGAGATCGTCGCGCTTCTGGGGCCAAGCGGCTGCGGCAAGTCCACCGTCCTGCGGGCCATCGCCGGGCTGATCCAACCAAAGAGCGGTGCCATTCAACTCGGTGGCCAGGATCTCGCCAATGTGTCCGCAAGGTCCCGTGGCATTGGCATGGTGTTCCAGAACTACGCCCTTTTTCCGCATCTGACCGTGGCCGAGAACATCGCCTATCCGCTGGCCTGCCAGCACGTGCCGCGGGCTGAGCGCAGGGAACGGGTGGAGGAAATGCTCTCGCTCGTACAGTTGAAGAACTACGGCAACCGCCTGCCGCGTGAACTCTCCGGAGGTCAGCAGCAGCGTGTGGCCGTTGCCCGCGCCATTGCCGGGAGGCCCTCGCTTCTGCTGCTGGACGAACCCTTCGGTGCTCTTGACCGGGCGCTTCGTTTCGACTTGCAGGTCGAACTCCTGCATTTGCAGAAGACGCTCGGTATCACGACGCTGATCGTCACCCATGATCAGGAAGAGGCGCAGAGCCTTGCCGGGCGTCTGGTGCTGATGAACAAGGGTAATATCGAGCAGATCGACACGCCGATGGCCGTTTATGACCGGCCGAAGACGCTGTTCGTCAACACCTTCATCGGTCAGGCCAATCTGCTGCATGGCACGGTGCAGGGCTTGGATGCCGAGGCAACGACGATTGCGCTTGCAAATGGCAAACCACTCGTTCTGCCGCGTCGCCTGAATTTTACGATCGGCTCCAAGGTCACCATCACTTTCCGTCCCGAAGACGTCCGTCTGTCGACGGCCCCCCGTGGCTTTTCGTTGCCGGCACGGCTGACCGTGTCCGTCCCCCTTGGGCCGACGCTCGTCCATGATCTTCTTCTCGAGGAGGGCATGGGCCTGCGCGCTTCGCAGGTCCGCGGACCTTCCACCTTCATTCCCGAGTCGGGAGCTCAGCTCTTTGTCGAGATTGACACCACCAGGTGTCACGCCTTTCCGAGCGAACCGGAACCATCCAGTGAATGAACAACAACAATAGAGGTGAACAGATGAAGGACTTTAACATCACACGACGTCATTTCGGATTGCTTGCTGCCGGTGCGGCTGTAGCGGTCTCCGCCCCCTTCGCTGCTCGTGCCGCTGGTGGCACAGCCGTTGCCGCGACCTTTCCCGGCAGCTGGGAAGACGGCTATCGCACCGTACTGACGCCACTTGTTAAGGAAGCAGGTTTCGACCTGACGGTTGCGCCAGCTATGGCGCAGGATCAGCTTGCCAAGGTCATGGCAAGCCCCGGTAACCCGCCTTACGACACACTGCTGATGTCACCCGGCCAGATGGCGGTCGCTATCGAGAATGACCTGATCGAAAAGATCGATCCGTCGAAGCTGAAGAACTGGAGCCTGCTCGATCCGGCGTTTCAGGGCGAGTACGGCCCGACCGTGACCGTTGAAGTCAACGGGATCGCCTATAACCCGGATCTGGTGCCCGCACCGAAGGGCTATCGCGACCTGTTCGAAAACCCGGCCTACGAGGGCCTCGTCTCGTGGACGGGCTTTGCCTCCAATACCGGCGTCATGGCCTATTCCCAGATCGCCAAGATCTTCGGCTCAGGCCCGACCGACATGGATGCCGTTTTCAAGCTGTTCAAGGAACATCCGGAGCATCTGAAAGGTGTTGTCGCCAGCACCAACCACCAGATGACACTATTCCAGCAGGGCGAGATCGCTGTCTTCATGTGCTCAACCGGCAATGTCGCGAAGCTGAAGGCATTGGGCCTGAGGGCTGAGTTCGTCCAGCCCGAAACAGGCTCTCCGGCAGCTCCGGTCAACATCCACCTGACCAAGGGCGCCAAGAACCCGGACGCGGCTTACGCCTATATGGATGCCGCGATCTCCAAGGCAGCGCAGGACAAGCTGAAGATGCCGCCGACCGAGATGTTCCCGACCAACAGGGAGGTCGAACTGACGCCAGGCATCGAGGCCTATGTGAAGCGCGAACAGCTTGCGTCTCTGGTTTATCCGGACTGGGCGGCGATCAACAAGAACCGTGCGGAATGGATCCGCCAGTTCGACGCTCTTGTCGCCGGTTGAGGGTCATAAAATGAAAGCGAGCGGCTTCCCATACGTTCTCCCGATGCTTGCGCTATCGGTGGCGTTCTTTGCGACGCCGCTCGCCGTTCTCGTCGGGTTCAGCTTCATCGGCCCCGACGGCCCGTCCTTTCACAACTACGCGCGCTTTCTCGGCGATGCGTTCAATTACCGCGTTCTGGTCAACACCGCCACGCTCGGTCTGCAGACCATTGCCAGCACCACCTTGCTCGGTATTCCGATTGCACTTCTCTATTGGCATAGCGGCAAGACCGCGCGACAGGTCATCATCTTCCTGACGCTCATCCCGATGCTGACCAGCAACGTGGTGCGCACCTTCGCCTGGATCGTCATCCTCGGGCGACAGGGCCCGATCAGCGAGACCTTCGTGGCGCTCGGACTTGCGGAGCGCCCGTTCACCCTGATGTCCACCGAACTCGGCCTCGTCTTGGCCATGTGCCAGATCGACTTGCCGCTGATCATTCTGCCGCTGATCGCCATCCTGTCCCGCACGCCAGTCCAATTCACCGAAGCGGCACAGGTCTCGGGTGCCGGTCCGTGGCGGATCCTCGTGACCGTTCTCTTGCCGATGATGTTGCCGGGGCTGCTGGCGGGCTGGATTCTCGTCTTTGCCAGCACCAGCGCTTCCTTCGTCACCCAGGCTGTCATCGGTGGTGCGCGCAATGTGTATGTGCCGCAGCTCATCTACCGCGAGGTCGGCACGCTGTTCGACTGGCCGATGGCCTCGGCCATTGCCGTTGTCCTGCTGTTGTCGACCGGCATCCTTCTCGTTGCCATGACCATGATTTCCCGCCACAGGAGGCTTGTCGGCCATGCATAGTCCTCGCGAAAACCCGATTCCGACCCTCCTCTACAAGGCATTTGTCTTTGGCTTCGGCAGCCTCAGCCTGATCTACTTGGTGGCGCCGATCGTCATCGCAATCACCATGTCCTTCACTGCTGGCCAGACGCTCAAATATCCGCCCGAGGGTTTTTCGCTCCGCTGGTACGAGGCGCTCCTCGATCCCGTCCGCTCCGGGACAGAGCATATCGCAGCCGGCAATTCGCTGAAGATCGCGGGCCTTGCGGTGCTCGGATCGCTGCTGTTTGCCGTCCCTGCCACCATCGGCATGGCGCGTATGAGGCGTAGCACGGTCAATGCGCTAGAGCCGTTTCTATTGGCCCCACTCGTTCTGCCAAGCCTCGTTTATGGTCTGGCGGCGTTGATCGTAGCGAACTTCGTCGGCTTCCAGCCGTCGCTCTGGCTCACCGTTATCGGCCATGTCGTCGTGTTCGGTCCTCTGATGTACCGGGCCGCATCCGTCGTCGCGCAGGGCATCAATCCGTCGCTGGCAGAAGCCTCCACCGTCATGGGCGCGACCTGGTACACGACGCTGAGGCGCGTGATCCTGCCGCTGCTGGCGCCCGGCATTCTGGCCGGTGCCTTTCTCGTTTTCATCCAGTCGCTCGACAACGTCTCTGTGTCGCTCTTCCTGGCTGATGCGCAGACGACCGTGCTGCCGCTTCGCATGTTCGCACTAATCGAAGAATCGCTCGATGTCCGCGTCGCGGCAATGTCGGGAATTCTGATCGGACTCACACTCATCGTGATGCTGGTAGCGAGGCGCGTATTGGCCCCGGCACGGCAAGCTGACCAATAAAAATACTCTGGAAGGAATACCCAATGAATAGACACGCCACCAAGGCAGGCGACTACCGCATCGGATCGCTGCTGGCCGATTTCCAGCCGGATTTCGACTTTGTCGCACCGCTGCCTTTGCCCGTCGAAGAGTTCGAGGACCGTCTCCGGCGCATTCGCCGCCAGGCTGTCGAAGCTGGCCATGATGCGCTGATCGTCCACACCGGTGGGGTCGGCTGGTTCCATACCTCGAACGCATATCTGCGTTACATCTGCGACTGGATGCGCGAGGGCGTGCTGATTATCCCGACGGACGCCGACAAGCCGCTGACGCTTCTGTCCTTCTTCACTCAATCCGTGCTTCTGCCGCCGGGCGGCGAACCGGTTCTCGTCGAGGATATCTGGCAGATCGGCCCGATCGGTCGCGAATATGCCGACCGACCGGGTGATAGCGTCATCAAGACGGCTGAGAAATGCGTTGAACTTCTGGCCGGCATGGGACTGTCGAAGGCGCAGATTGGCCGGATCGGTGACCGCACCTCGCTGACCTTCTGGGCAGCCCTCGACGAGTTGATGCCAAAGACAAAGTTCGTCGCCGACAATGCTATTCTCGACCGGATGCAGAAAGTGCGCTCCCTGCGCGAGATCGAGATGTTCCGAGCGGCAGCCCAGCTCGTCAGCATCGCTACGCAGGCGGCCTATCATGTCGCCAAGCCAGGTGTGACCGATCACGAAATCTATGCCGCGTTCACGCAGGCCCAGCTTTCCTTTGGTGGTGAAACGGGTGATGGCTATCAGATTGGCATCAACGAGTTCGGTACCCATTGCGGAAAGCCTTATGGCCATGTCGTTCGTCCGGGAGATCTCATCAATCTCTACGTTTCCAACATCACCTACCGCGGCTATACCGCCCAGACCGCCCGTATGATCGCAGTTGGCGACATCACCAAGCGGCAGGAAGAGGTGCTGGCGGCCTGCACCGAGGGCGTTAAACGAGCCGAAAAGCTGATCCGGCCCGGTGCCCTGATGCGTGACGTCAACAACGCCGCCTTCGAGCCGATGATCGAGCGCGGCATGCTGTCCTCGCCCGAAGCCCGCACCATGCCCTACAACTGGGCGCCGATGGACGATGGCAGCGCCCGTCTAATCCCGCGCCAATATGTGAAGAATATCGACTGGGAAGCGCAGGGCCGTACGCTGATGCACATTTACCCGGCAACCCATGGTCCGCATAACCCCAATCTGGGTCACTCGGTTGGCTTGGCCGGCGGCCAGAACAGTTTCAACATCTCATCCCACAATTATGACCGGATGGAGGAGGGCATGGTGTTCGTTCTGCACACGCAATGGCTTGAGCCGTTGTCGGCAGGCTGCAATGTCGGCGATATGTATGTCGTCACCAAAGACGGGTTCGAGAACCTCGCCCGCCACACTCCCCTTGAAACCCACCGCATCGCTGCCGAGGCCTGATATGACCGACCACACCCATTTTGATTTCGCTAAGCTCAATGAGCGGGAACGTTACAAGATTCTGATCGGAACCGTCATTCCACGTCCAATCGCTCTGGTAACCACGGTGAGCAAGGACGGGATACCAAACGCTGGCCCTTTCAGCTTCTTCAATGTCCTGACCCATGATCCGGCCATCGTCGCCATCGGCGTCGAGAACTATTCCGACATGCGCTTTAAGGACACCGCCCGCAATATTCGTGAGACAGGAGAATTCACCGTCCACATCTGCGACAATGCGCTGGTCGAGAAGATGGAAATCTGCGCCATCAAGTTCGGGCCCGAAGTTGACGAGATGGAGGAGGCGGGTCTTGCCACGGCACCCGGCCAGACGGTGAAAAGCCCCCGCATCCTCGCCGCCCCCGCCGCCTTGGAATGCCGCCGCCACACCACGCTTCAGGTCGGCCCGGCCCGCGAAATCATCCTCGGCGAAGTCGTCGGCGTCTTCGTCCGCAGTGATGCGGTTAATGCTGCTAACCTGCATATCGACCAGCAGCTCATGGATGCGGTCGGACGCATGGGTGGGCACACTTATACCCGCACACGCGACCAGTTCGATATTGAGACGCTGACGCCGCAGGAATGGGAAAGCCGGAAGGCGGATGAGAAGGTGGCGGCGGAATGAAGTCACTTAATCTTTAAAATCAGAGGCGTATCTGATTTGGAAGAGCTAAACTTTGTTTGGTTACGGTACAGATCCGTTCGCGAGCCAGGAGCGATCAAAAGCGTCAATTTTTACGTGTCACGGCTGCAATGCACCAAAAGCAGTCATGCGATCTGTATTAACGTCGGGATCCCCCGATTGAGGGAGTTGGCGACTGTGCACACTGACCACGCATGATCCATCAAGGCTTTCGGATCGGAGCCGTCCGATGTCTCACACTTTACAGATAGCACGGCTTTGGTGGCGACCAGCGGTTCACCTTCTAGGTCAAGTGTCACTGTTACGGCGATTTGTTCGATCTCCACGCCACGTTCATGGGCGACATAGCGTAGGTCATTACAATAGCAGCCTCCGATTGCTAGAGCGAGCATTTGGCCGCCATTGAAACCGAGCCCTAATCCCCCGGCCTTGCCTTCCGGCCGATCGATCACCACCGTATGGCCGCCAGCCCAACCCATCGCTGCCTCAGTGCCGGCGACGTTCCGCAACTCGATGACCGACCGCACCATCATATAACTCCGTCCATGTCTGAGCGTTGCAAGGTCGTGGCAAACGTTGGCCTCGTCAACTGTGTTTTCGAGCCTGTTCTTTAAATAAGGTCTGAAGACGCTCGGGGCGGCGGCCAATTTGGCGAGAGCGCGCCAACAGCGGACATCGCGCAAATTTTGCAATACTATTCTAGCGTTTGCTGCTTACGTTCACATAACGGAAATGCTTAATACCGGCGATGACAGAACCTACGCCAGAACAAATCGAACAACTCGCTTTCGCCTTTGAGCGCTTTACGCGTCGTTTCAAGGTCTCCGAGGCAGCGGCAGTCATGCAACATTCGCTCAACGCTCTCGACATCCAAGCACTCCTTTTCATTGACGAGCATCCTGAGTGTAACTTGGGAGATGTTGCCCGGCACCTTCAGGTCGCTCTAACGACGATGTCATCTTCAGCCGACCGGCTGGTGCGTCGTGGCATGGTTGAGCGACAGCGGCCGGAGGCTAACCGCAGGTCGGTGGCTTTGACGATAGCAGCCAATGGGCGGCAAGCGGTTGAAGGCTACGTTGATGGTTATCGCGCCTCTTGCAAAGCAATGCTTCAGGCTCTCGATCCCGTTGACCGGAGGGAATTCCTGCGCCTGACCCAGAAAATTGCAAAATTCGAGAGTTGAATATTACGAAATTCGTAGTATGTCTCTGCCGTCGCAACGATCAGGGATGTCATCATGGCTCACACCTCACTCACCGCCCTCATTACCGGGGCAAATAAGGGTATCGGCCACGCCATTGCGCGGCAGCTTGGCGCTGGCGGACACATGGTCTGGCTGGGGTGCCGAAATATTGCACGGGGTGAGATGGCAGCTCGCGAGTTACGCGGCATAGGGATTGATGCTCGTGCTGTGCAACTCGATGTTACGGACGGCGCTAGCGTTTCCAACGCCGCCAAGACTATAGGGAGCGAAGTGGATCATCTGGACGTTTTGGTCAATAATGCCGGACTCATGTTCGGCCCGCCGCCTTCGCTTGCCGAGGAGTCGATTGAAGAGATGCAGCGGATGTTTGATACAAACGTATTCGGGGTGATGCGCGTCACTCAGGCCTTCTTGCATTTGTTGCGCAAATCCAAAGCTGCTCGGGTCGTCATGATGAGCAGCGGACTGGGTTCGCTGACAGACGCCCTGGACATGCGGAGCGAAACATGGACGGTAGGTTTCGGCGGATATTCCGCCTCCAAGACGGCCCTCAACATGTTGACTGTCAAACTGGCGAAGGAGCTTGATCGGGAAGGGATCAAAGTAAACGCTGTAGACCCCGGCCTGACATCGACCGATATGACAGGCAACGGACCGGGGCATTCGCCTGAAGATGGCGCTCGTCCTGCATTCACTCTTGCAACGACGCATGCATATGGACCTACAGCAGGGTTCTACGCTTGCGCTCCATCAGGCGAACTTGTGCTAAAGAGTTGGTGATACGTATTCAGCGATTGTTGGATGCGGGCCGACCGGTTCGCATCTCATTGTCTTCTACGGAGCGCACGCTGTCGTCCACATCGCGCCATTTGCGGTCATTCGCTTGAGGCGATGCATTGTCCAACTTGGGACCGGAAGCTGCCGTGGCGACGATGCGTTAAAAAGTGGCGTTTGCAGGCTGATCCTGCCATTGAGCGTAAGTACAATCTTCTACAACAGGGCAACCGCATGAAAAAAGACGATGCAGGCCCAGCAGACTATCTCATTTTCCTGGACCAAGTAGCAGCATTGCTGGATTCGGATTTCCTGCGTGAGGCAGAAACATTTGACTATGGGCAATGGGAATTACCCTTTGAGGCGGTGCTGTTGAAGCTGATGGAAGAGTCGCCGAAAAATGAAGGTATCGACATCGGCCTTGCTAAAAAACTGGCAAAATATGCGGGGTTGTTGGACGAGGGAGTGCTTACTCCAGATACTTGGCAGAGGTTCATTTATTGGTACGGCGCACCTGCAAGGTAGATGACCGCATAGGGCCGACAGGAGACGCTCTGCTGCAAGAAGGCTTGCCGTCGGCTTTTCCGTCATCCCCGTTGCTCGGTTTTTCGCTGAGTGTGTGTTGAACCTTACATCCTGCGCTCGGTACTCTTAAGTGAGCTGGAGAGCCCGGAAACGCGACTGGCCTCACGCTGCTGCAAGACGTGCCGGGATTCGGCCAGTATCTCGCGATACCTTTGGATCTTGGTTGCTTTCATCCTGAATAAGTCGTCGACTGATACCGTTGCCTGCTGCACCGGAAAAGCCACTTCGTTTTCCAGAAGGTCGAGCAAAAGGTTTCGCATCACTGCGTTTTCTTCTCGAAGTTTCGCGAGCTCAATAGCCTTCCCACTCGACTCAAATTTCCGTGCGATAGCTTTGTCGATATCGTGTTCGACAAGCAGAATCTTGGCGGCATAGTACCGGCAAGCAAAGAATGCTGTGACGAGCGCGCATAACGCGATGACAATGTAGATCATTTCGACCTCCAGGTTATCCTGAAAGTCGATATTCGGAAGCCGGATTTCAATACGCGATTCACTCGGCAAACCAAAATGGCTCCTCTTTGATGAGGAACCGGGGCCGTAAACGTATCAAGTTCATCGTGATTGAAACGGTGATTGTCAGACGCTTCAATCTTACATATTTTGGCGTCTTGTTACCTTAACAGGTACTTCGCCTTCCTCACGGGGTATGCGAGAGGCTCACCATTTTCCAAGATGAAACCCATACGGTACATGCATCTGCGCATTTCGGGAGAGCCATACGCACCTGCATAAATACCGACGGGGTGGTATGATGGGTAAGATTCAAAACTGCATCTGTCGAGTGCTGACCGATAGGCGATCTCACGTACGTAGTCACCCGTCACCGGAACCGTGCCGTAAAGATGCCATTGAGTCCGCGCTTCCGCAACTGCTGCCATGAAGGTAACGCTCAGAATCATGCTTAGGGCCAACTTGAGTTTCATGACACGCCTCCAAATGAACAATTATGACGAGCAACGGAGATTTCGTCCGGTTTGTTCCCTCGCTCAGACGCGTTTGCGCAGTTGTGGTCTCGTCGCCCTCACGGTCGGAGTGCATGCCACTTTCTTTTCCCCTTTGGGCCAATTCGGGAGTGACGTCAGCTTTGCGCCTCGTACCGGCTATTCAGATCAGTCCCGCCATCTCCTAAAATAAGACGTAAGCAGAAAGTCGCGGCGTCGTTCCTGTCAGGAACAAACTAGCGAAATTTGGCAACACTACATTGTTGCCGATTCGCTACATTCCCAACGAGCGCCAAGCAAAAACCCCGCCGGGGATGGCGGGGCCGATCACGCCGTTTATGCAGGATTTAAGCGATAGTGAGTGCTTTCTCGATATCCTGCACAGAATGGCCAGTCAGATCTTTATCCAGTTCTCCAATAAGAACGTCCGACAACGACTTATGGTAGCCCTTGCGCATCTCGCCCAGTGTGCGCGGTGCCGCGATAATCACCAGACTTTTGATCTTGCCCTCAAGCACCTGCTTGTTCAGCATATCCGTAACACCCGCACCAAACCCGTCTTCGTCTTGCTGACTATCGTCGGGATTAGCCGAGCTACTGGAATGTCGGGCGCCGGAAGAGATCTTCGAGCTGTCGATCGCCGGATCTGGCAACGCAGTCAGATTGACAGTCGCCGCATCTCCGTCGTTCCGAAAAAGGCTAAGCTTTTCGCCATCGGCAACGGCAACGACCGTGTTCTGCGGAAGGTTCATGTTGATCTCCTTGGTGAGCAGCTCGAGCCCAGATGACCGACCCTGCTTGTTTCTGTCAGAGAATAACCTCGCTACAGACCATCCGTTCCGCAGTCGGCCCGACAAAAATCCAGCATTGACGTATCGCCTTGATCAGTCACCCCAGCCAAATGCTTGATGGCCTGCCTCGCGCCATCGCTGTGGCAGAGGGTCAGTCGAGGCTGCTGTACCAGGCATAGACCCCTGGAACGAACTCGGCAGTATGCATCGGCGGCGAAAATCTTCCGCGACAATGCTGGTGAGCGGTACGGCACATGCCGACCCTTTAATCTAAAACGGCGTCAACATCAAACACTGTATAAAACATACTTGGTAAAATCACGCATTTCCGGTCGCCACGGCACCACCAAGCGCGGCAAAAACCTGCGGGGAAAACTCAAACTGTCGAGCCGTTCCTCGTCCCATTGAGTTTCTTCCAAGCGTTTCTGTAAGGATGCCCCGCCGGACCAAGAGTTCAATGGTTTCGATCACCCCACCACGCGTCATTCCGGTAATATCAATTACATTTGAGAGTGTTAATTTCTGATGCGCCTGGTGCATCAGATAGAGAATATTCATCATGCCGATCTGCTTGATGCGCGACTGCGCCGATTCACCATCGATCGGCTTCTCCAGGATTTCACGCACCGCAAATACGGACAAGGCCTGACTCTGCCATCTTTCACTTAAATTGCTTGCCATCGTTTTAACTATCTATTATTTGCATAGTCAAATAATTGAGACGAGTCGCCGTTCAGTTGAGGCGGACATTTAGGAAGACGGAGGGTAGGGGGCATGAAGGGCCTTTTCTTTCGAATGATCATAGCAGCGTCAGGGTTCGTTTCACTCTATACCATTTCGGAGCGAAGCGCTCGTGCCGACGAATGGGGGTGCCAGGTTATCCTGTGCTTATCCAATCCCGGCGGTCCGACCCAGTATGGCGAATGCAGGCCGCCCGTCGAGAAGCTTTGGAGGTGGTTGGCAAAAGGGCGTTCGTTTCCAACTTGCGCGGGCGTGGGTTTTCAGACCTCTCGCCCTCTTTACGAACCATATTACTGCAACGCCGGCTACCGCTTATCTGCTGGCTACGGTCCCAGGGGACGTGACGCGACGTGCATTTCCAAGTCACTGCAAGCCGTGAGCGACAGTTTTTGCCGGCGAGATCGAGACGGTGGCGATCCGAACAAAGGCTCTGTCACGTCACCGAGGTGGCAAAGGGTAGACGGGCGATACCAATGCCTGGCCAATACCGTGGCGCGACCCCTGGTCCGCGAGAAACCTCGATACGTCGATGTGACGATTGAGGGCGTCGGCACGCAGAGGGTGTGGTTCTGACATGCCCGTTGTCTTCTCAGATCTTGCGCAGACCTGCGCACCCTTCGTTGCATCGGAGGCTCTTGCGGGTGTGGTCAGCCCCGAAAGCCGGTTCGCTCCGTTCACCATCAGGATCAACAGCCGTGCACCGCTCGGGCGGCAACCTGCGACCAAGGCCGATGCAATCGAAGTCGCCGCATCCTCGGAGGCAACATGCCATGACATACACATTGGTCCCGACGGGGTCGGGCCGGAAGAACTGCGGAGATTGAACCTCTCGATACCAGCCGCTTTCGCTCGCTGCCTTAACCTGAATGCTCCAGCGACGCCATCCGACGGCTATTGCTGCCTCTCGGTGAAGGTTGGTGCTGACAGTCCCAGGGCCGAGCAGGTGCTGCAATCCTGCTATGGACGTGACGATCCGTCGGTCGGGGGCGTGGTCAACTATGGCGATCAGGTTCGCCGCGAAATCGAACGGCTCGGACCAACAGTGGCTCGATTTACAATCGGCGACACGGGAAAAGGGTTGCAGACAAACGTGTCGGCGAATTCTCCCCAAGCAGACGTCGTTGCCGAAGTGGTGGCGGAAAACACTCCGGGGGAAGCACACGCGATCTCGGCGGCGTCCGCGTGGGACGTCTTCAAGACCCGAAGCCGTTCATCCGTCCTGGTGTTTCAAGACAATCAATTGGAATTGGAGCAGAGTGAATGATAATCAGTTCCCGGATCAGACCCGTCGTCGCTTCGTCCGTCATGGCTGCCGCCATTGTAGTGACGATGGTTGAGCCCGCCTTCGCGCAAGCCGCCGGCATCGAAACCGTCCTGCAGAACATCGTCGACATGTTGACGGGAAACATTGCCAAGCTTCTCGCTGTGATTGCGGTCATCGTCATCTGCATCGCCTGGATGTTTGGTTATATGGACCTGAGGCGAGCGGGCTTCTGGATCATCGGAATTGGCGGCATCTTTGGCGCCACCGAACTCGTCAACACCATCGTCGGAGCCTGAAGATGGTGGGCGGACAAACGGTTCTCGAAGAAGACACACTCTTCATCGCGTGTACGCGTCCCGCGATGATTGCCGGTGTCACGATGGAGGCGATGGGCTTCAACATCATGGTCACGACGATCCTCTACATCGTCGCCGGATCTATCGCCTACGCGTTCGTCGGCATCGTTTTCCATCTCATCTTCAAAGCGCTCGTCAAGCACGATCACAACATGTTCCGCATCCTGCTCGCCTGGGTCGAGACACGCGGCCGTTCACGCAACGGTGCCTATTGGGGCGGGGCAACACTTTCCCCTCTGAGACTGACACGCCGCTTCGACGAAAGGGATATTGGAATTGCCTGACATCGCCACCCTTAGATCACGCGAACTCACGCCAGAGGCTTTTATCCCTTACGTGCGGCACATCGACGAGACGACAATCGCGCTCGAGTCCCGGACACTCATGGTCATGGTCGCGCTCGCAGGCGTATCGTTCGAAACTGCTGATCTGCTCGACATCAACGCGCTCCATCGCGACCTCAACACGCTCTATCGAAATATTGCCGATGAGCGCCTCGCGATCTGGACCCATCTCATTCGGCGCAGGGATAGCGACTATCCGGGCGGAACGTTCGCAACGCCATTCTCCGCCTCGCTCAACGAGAAATACCGGGAACGCATGGCGCGCGAACACCTTTTCCGCAACGATCTCTATCTGACCGTCCTTTGGTCGCCAGCGCGTGGCCCTGCAGACAAGGCGGGGAAGCTGCTGTCGTACCTTCGACGGTCAAAACGACTCGATATGGAGCTGGATGAAGAGGCTCTGAAACAGCTTAAGGACAAAGTCGTCAACGTAGTGGCGGGCTTGAGGCGCTTTGAGCCACGGGTCCTTTCTCTTTACGAACAGCAAGGCATGCTCTTCTCTGAACCGAGCGAGGTGCTGCACCAGCTCGTCGGCGGGAGGCGTGAGCGTGTGCCGCTTACCGAAGGTCGCGTCGCCTCGGCAATTTACTCTGATCGCGTAATCATAGGTCGGGAAACGATCGAGATCCGGCATGAGGCAGAAAGCCGCTTTGCCGGCATGCTGAGCTTCAAGGAATATCCAGCCCGCACCAGGACAGGCATGCTGGACGGAGTTCTAAATAGTCCGTTTGAGCTCATTCTCTCACAGTCGTTCTGCTTTGTGTCGAAGGCGGACGCTCGCGTCATCATGGGGCGTAAGCAAAACCAGTTGGTGAGCAGCGGCGACAAGGCGGCTTCGCAAATCGATGAACTTGACGATGCGATGGACGACCTGGAGTCCAACCGCTTCGTGATCGGCGAGCATCATCTGACACTCTCCGTCTTTGCGACCACGTTAAAGGAATTAACCGACAATCTGGCAAAGGTTCGCGCCAGCCTGACCAATGGCGGGGCTGTCGTTGCGCGCGAGGATCTTGGTCTCGAAGCGGCATGGTGGGCGCAACTTCCGGGCAATTTTCGTTACCGCGCGCGCTCAGGCGCGATCAGCTCGAAGAATTTCGCAGCATTGTCACCGTTCCATTCCTATCCGATCGGACAGAAGGACGGCAATGAGTGGGGACCCGCCGTCGCCCTGCTCAAGACCGCTTCAGGCTCGCCCTACTACTTCAATCTCCATTATGGCGATCTGGGCAACACCTTCATGTGCGGTCCGTCGGGAGCGGGCAAAACCGTGATTGTCAATTTCATGCTGTCACAGCTCGAGAAACACGACCCGCACGTGGTGTTCTTCGACAAGGATCGCGGCGCGGACCTTTATGTTCGCGCCGCCGGAGGCACCTACCTGCCGCTGAAGAACGGGGTCCCCACCGGCTGCGCTCCCTTAAAGGCCCTCAACCTGACGCCGGAGAACAAGGTGTTCCTGGCGCGCTGGATCGGCAAGCTTGTGGGTTCAGGGGCGCGGGAACTGACTGTCACCGAACTTCGCGACATCTCCGGCGCGATCGACGGCCTTGCCGACCTGCCCGCTGAGCGACGGACAATAGGGGCGCTGCGGGCTTTCCTCAACAATACGGATCCGGAAGGTATCGCGGCGAGGCTCCGCCGGTGGGAGGAGGGAGGGCCGCTCGGCTGGGTCTTCGACAATGTCATCGAAGATATCGGATTTGGGGATTTCGGCGGATCAGGGAAGTTCATCGGCTACGACATGACCGACTTCCTCGACAACGAGGAAATTCGCACACCGCTGATGGCCTATCTCTTCCATCGCGTCGAGCAGATGATCGATGGCCGCCGGATCATCATCGTCATCGACGAATTCTGGAAGGCGCTACAGGACGAGGGGTTCCGCGATCTTGCGCAAAACAAGCTGAAGACCATCCGCAAACAAAATGGGTTGATGCTGTTTGCCACGCAAAGCCCGCGCGACGCGCTGAACTCGCCAATCGCGCACACGATCATCGAGCAATGCCCGACACAGATCTTCCTGCCCAACTCGCGCGGCAACCATGCCGACTATGTCGATGGATTCAAGCTCACCGAGCGCGAATACGAATTGATAGCGCGCGAGCTTTCCGTTGAAAGCCGGAGGTTCGTGTTGAAGCAAGGACACAACAGCGTCGTTGCCGAGCTCGATCTCAACGGCTTCGATGACGAGCTCGCCATCCTCTCCGGCCGGACCGCCAATGTCGAACTTCTCGACGCGATCCGCGCGGAGGTTGGAGACGACGTCGAGAACTGGCTTCCCATTTTCCAACAGCGAAGGAGTGCTAGCTGATGACTTCCTATCGACTTCATGGCGTACTGCTCAGCGCGGTGCTCATGCTTGCCGCTGAAGGCGCGTCAGGGCAGGGGATTCCTGTCAACGATCAGGCTGCGATTGCCAAGCAGATCGAGAGCATCGCGCAGCTCAAGTCGCAACTCGACGCGCTCAATGAGCAGATCGGCCAGGCTCGGCAGCTTTATGGCTCGCTCAACAAGCTGACCGATATGGCGGATGTCGCCGAGGTTCTCAACGATCCGGCGATCCGCAAGGCGCTTCCCTCCGACTTCGCTGCCATCGAGGGATTGCTCAAAGGCAACGGTACCGGCGTGTTCGGTGATTCCGCCTCAAGGTTTCTGGAAGGTAACTCGACCTACCGCACTGACGCCGATGATTTCTACGCTCAGGAATTGTCCCGGCTTCAGAACAAGAATGCCGGGCAAATGAGCCTTGGTGAGCAAATCTACGATGCCGCGACCAAGCGCATCAACGGGATTGATCAGCTGCGGGGAAAGATTTCCACGGCTGGCGACGCCAAAGAGATTGCCGACCTGCAGGCTCGGCTGCAGGCCGAACAGGCATTTCTTCAGACCGACGTCCTGCGGATGGAGGGGCTGAGGATGGTGCAACAGGCGCAGAACCAGGTCGACGAACAGCGCAAGGCGGAGGACTGGCGCCAACGGATGGACAATATGAAGGCGGCGCTGCAGTGAAGTGCACCCTCATCGTCCTTTCCCTGGTGCTCTTGTCGGCTTGTTCGCAAGAGGCGGAGCGAACTCATACGGTGGACGAGTTCGTCGCCGACACCGAATTGCTGTCCCGTACGATTACCGAGTGCCGCAACAACCCGGGTGCATTGCGCCAGACGCCCAATTGCCAGAACGCGGAAGCGGCCGAGGTTAAGCTCCGGCTCCAGAACATGCGCAAGGCATTGGGAGGCTGACCAAATGTACCAGGTGTTTGAGTTTATCGACGGTCAGTTCAAGCGGCCGTTGGAGACTTTCGTCTCGGATGGGACGTCGAACATAGCAGAATGGGTCGCTGGTCCGTTGACGGTGGCAGTGACCCTCTACGTCGTCCTCTACGGCTATCTCATCCTTCGGGGCTCGGTCCAGGAACCTATCCTTGACTTCGCCTTCCGCGCGATGAAGCTCGCGATCATAGTGATGCTGCTGAAGAACGCCGGCGAATATCAGACCTATGTCACAAACATCTTCTTCGATGTTTTGCCACGCGAGATCGCTCAGGCGCTGAATGCAGGTACGGCGCCGAGTGCCAGCACCTTTGACAGTCTGCTCGACAAGGGCCAGGCCTCTGCGACCGATATCTGGACCAGGGCTTCCTGGCCGATTGACATCGTCACAGGTGTGGGCGGCATCATGGTGATCGGCGTCAGCTTTCTGGTGGCGGGGATCGGTTATGTTGTTTCCCTTTATGCACGGTTGGCGCTGGCGATCGTCCTGGCGATCGGGCCGATTTTCATTGCGCTTGCCATGTTTCAATCGACGCGCCGTTTTACCGAGTCCTGGATCGGGCAGCTCGCAAACTTCGTGATCCTTCAGGTCCTTGTCGTTGCCGTCGGTTCGCTTTTGATCTCCTGCCTGGACTCGAGCTTCACCGCAATCGACAGCTACAGCGACGTCCTTATGCGCCCTATTGCTTTTTGTGCCATCGGGATAGCTGCCCTGTACATATTCTACCAGCTACCTGGCATTGCATCGGCGCTGGCGTCTGGCGGCGCCTCGCTGGTCTATGGTTACACGACCGCACGCGATGCGCATGAAGGCATGCTGGCCAGAGCAGCCTCCCACACCGGCCGGATGATCGGTCGCGGTGCTCGGTTTGCCCGCCGCGCCTTCGGATCAAGAAATGCCGGCGTATGACACCCAGTCCAGAACATTAGATAAAGGCCTGCTGAATGATTAAGCCTGCCCTGTTGATCGTCTTTTCAGCCACGCTTGTCGGCTGCGCTTCGATGACCTACCCATTGCCGAACTGCGACGGCTATTCGCGCCGCCCATTGAACCGCTCGATGTGGGACTGGGAGGGCGGCAGCAAGCTGAAACAGCAGCAATCCAACACGAGTTCGTCCACGTCCCTCACACCTTTCGTAAAAGAGGCCAGCGAGACTTCCGCTTTTGCGCATCTGGACATCGACGGTTCCTATCGCCGTTGTGAGGGATGAAACATGGTGACGACAGATAATCTCAAGAGCTACTTCGACAAAGCACGTCGTTTCGACCAGGACCGGATGATCCAGGTCGAGCGATCGAACAGGATTGCCTGGTCGATCGCCATAGTTTCAGGCATTGTCGCCGCTGTAGCCGTCTTCGCGGTCGCGTGTCTCACACCCCTCAAGACGGTTGAACCCTTTGTGGTGCGCGTCGACAATTCGACCGGCATTGTCGACGTCGTGTCAGCGCTGACATCGACGGCTGGCACCTACGATGAGGCGGTGACGAAATATTTCGCTGCAAAATATGTCCGGGCCCGCGAGGGTTACGTCTGGAGTGAAGCACAGGAAAATTTCCGCACCATCGCCCTCTTGTCGACGCAAGCGGAGCAAACGCGTTTCGCGGCCCTCTACCGTGGCAGCAACCCGCAATCGCCCCAGAATACTTATGGTCGCGGGGCTACAGCAAGGATCGATATCGCCTCAATCTCCCTCATCAATCAGAATGTCGTTTCCGTACGCTACATGCGAACCATCACGCGTGGCGAGGAAGTACGAACGACCCATTGGGTTGCGTCGATCACCTATTCCTACGCGAACGCTCCGATGTCCTCGACGGACCGGCTCGTAAACCCGCTCGGTTTCGTCGTCAGCGAGTATCGCGCTGATCCGGAGGAGGTGAGATGATGCGCATCCCTCGAATTCCTGCACTCATCGTGACCCTTTCGATGTCGCCGGCGTTTGCGCTTGAGATACCCCGAGGTGCCTCGCAAGACAGTCGTATCCGGTTCGTGAACTACCAACCCTACAATATCACGCGGGTGGTCGGCACTCTGCGGTCATCCGTACAGGTCGAGTTCGCGGCGGACGAGGAAATCGCCCATGTCGCGCTCGGCAACAGCGTCGCCTGGGAAGTTGCGCCGGCCGGCAACATCCTGTTCCTGAAGCCACGCGAGAGCCAGCCGGTGACGAATATTTCCGTGGTTACGACGCGCAGGGACGGCTCGACCCGCAGCTACCAGATGGAACTGACGGCGCGCGATGGCTCCGTAGAGGCTGGCCAAAACACCTACTTCTACGTGAAGTACAGGTATCCAGGCGATGACGCCGAGCTTCGCCGCCAGCAGGCAGCGTCGAGGGCTCTCGCGGCCCAGGCGAAGGACGCCGACAATGTGCTGGCGCTTCACGAAGCCTATGGCCCTCGAAACTGGCGCTATTCTTCTCAGGGATCGCAGGCACTGGAGCCGCAAAGCGTCTACGACAACGGCAAGATTACAACGTTCGCCTTTGTGGGTAACCAGGAAATGCCCGCGATCTATATGGAGAACTCCGACGGCTCCGAAAGCCTTGTTCCGAAGTCGGTCGATGGAGATCTAGTGATGGTGCACGCGATCAGCCACAAGTTCATCTTGCGTCGGGGCAAGGATGTGCTCTGCGTCTTCAACGAAGCCTACGACCGCGTCGGTATCAATCCTGACACCAACACAACGTCTCCTTCGGTGGAGCGCGTCGTGAAGCGCGACGTTACCGGGCGATAGGGAAGGGAACAGTCATGGCTCAGGAAGACGAGGATCGCATCCCCGGAGAGCGTGCCGAAACCGTCACCAGTCGTCAGATCGACAACAGCCCTCTCTTGAAACGCGGCGCTGTTGCCATTGCGATCATCGCGTTTGTCAGCTTCGCGCTTTGGTCGACGACGGGAAAGAAGGGAAGGGATGAAAATCTTCAGCCCGAACGGATCATTATTCGTCAGACGACCCCCTTCGAGGCCGCAAAAGAGAAAGTTGAACCGGACCAGGCGCTCCCTGAAGTAAAATTGCCAACGCCTGTCGTCGAACCGGTCATTGAAGAGCAGGATAAGCTGCTCGATTCCGCCCGCCGCGCGCCCGTGATGGCCTTCAGTGGAGGGCAGAGGAATCGGAAAGAGCTGAGGGAAAGCGACAGCTCTTATCCTTCCGACAACAGTAATTTCGTGCCGCTCGACAACAATATGTCTGTTCAGAACCAGCAAAACAATGAGCAGCAGCGTTTCGATGGCCTGCTGCGGCCAACGCGGCTTGAAGGCTCAAGGGCCGGTACACTCGGAAACCGCAATTTCATCGTCGCGATGGGAACGTCCATTCCCTGCGTTCTTGAAACCGCGTTAGCATCCGACCAGCCGGGATTTACCACTTGTGTGATCAACCGCGATGTTCTCTCTGACAATGGCAGGGTGGTCTTGATGGAAAAGGGCACGCAGGTTGTCGGCGAATATCGTGGAGGGCTTCAACGCGGGCAAAAGCGCCTGTTCATTCTCTGGAATCGCGCGAAAACGCCGAAGGGCGTTGTCGTCACTCTCGCATCACCAGCAACCGACGCACTTGGTCGTGCCGGTGTCGACGGCCATGTCGACACCCATTGGTGGGAGCGGTTCGGCAGCGCTCTTCTGCTTTCCATTCTCGGGGACGCGACGAACTATGCAAGCAGTCGGCTGCAGGACAGCGATGTCGACGCGCAAAAAACAACGAGTGCCAGTCAACAGGCGGCCGCCATCGCGGTCGAGCAGTCCATCAATATCCCGCCGACACTCAATAAGCACCAAGGTGAACCGGTTTCGATCTTTGTCGCTCGCGATCTCGACTTTTCCGGCATCTACGGTCTTCGGGTGACCGAACCCAGAAACCGCGTTTTCGATCGTGCAGTCCTGGGGGATTTCGCGCCACGATCGACGCTCCTAACGAAATAGGGCGCGAAATGGCAGAGAGGCAGGACTCGGCTGTCGTCAGCGAGCTGATGAAACCGTTTTCGACATTCCTTCAGGACAAGTCTCTCCTAGAGGTGATCGTCAATCGGCCCGGGCAGGTGTTGACGGAAGGTCCCGGTGGGTGGCGGACCTATGAAATGCCTGAACTGACCTTCGAAAAGCTCATGCGTCTCGCCCGGGCAGTCGCAAGTTTTTCCCATCAGTCGATTGATGAGACGCGTCCAATATTGTCGGCGACGCTACCCGGGAACGAACGAATCCAGATCGTCATCCCCCCGGCGACCATCAATGACACTGTCAGCATGACAATCCGCAAGCCTTCCTCGGTCGACTTCAGTCTTGATGATCTGGAGGAAAAGGGATTTTTCCAGACAGCGTGCGCAGCGACCAGTACCTCCTCCTCCGCGCAGGATGAGGAACTGTGTGAAACATATCGTGCCGGCCGTTTTAAGGATTTCCTGCGGCAGGCCGTCATCGCTCGAAAAAACATCATCATTTCTGGCGCCACAGGTTCGGCGAAAACGACGCTTTCCAAAGCATTGATCAAGCATATTCCCGAAAACGAGAGGGTCATTTCAATCGAGGACACTCCCGAGCTCGTTATCTCACAACCGAACCATGTGCGCTTGTTCTACTCGAAAGGAGGGCAGGGGCTTTCGCGTGCCGGACCGAAAGAGCTTCTCGAATCCTGTCTTCGTATGCGGCCGGATAGGATTCTGCTTCAGGAGCTTCGCGATGGGACGGCCTTTTATTATATCCGGAACGTGAATTCAGGCCATCCTGGCTCAATAACCACGGTCCATGCGAACTCGGCCGAATTGGCTTTTGAGCAACTGGTCCTGCTCGTTAAGGAGTCGGAGGGCGGCGCAGGCCTGGACCGGGCCGACATCGTGGGTTTTTTGAAGGCGAGTATAGATATCGTTGCTCAGTGCAGGCGACACAAAGGAAACTTTCGGCTGTCTGAGGTGTATTTCAGGAGTGCGTGTAGAGCCACGGAATAGCAAACTGAGCGACTTACGGAGTTCCGAGGTGCGGATTGTGGTCCTGATGTTTCTTGTTGGGTGTGTCTCCGTAAAGAGCGCCGAAAGCAGCACGGTAACCGTGTAAGTCGATAAGCGTAGTACACCTTAAGACAACTCTGACGTATGCCTGCAAGATCCTCGTTGTCACTCATCCATGGAGTGTCGATCACAGATCAGGCGACAGCGGACAATATGCGGTCGGACAACCGCTTACAATACATCAAGAAAACAGTCTAAAGCGGCGAGGAATCTTGACTGGCCAGCCAGTCCAATCCAGTGAAGCCATCCATAACGTTACCAGCCTCATGCGCCGGGGCGAATTTATCGCCCGCTTGGCGCAGCAGCCGGAGACACAGGCGGCTGCTCGCGGAAAATCGCTTCCAAAGTAGCTAAAATACGCCGCACGGCATCGGAATGGCTGAAATAGTAGATCACCTGCGCTTCACGGCGGGTTTGTACGACGTTTGCATTGCGCAGCTTGGCGAGGTGTTGCGACAAGGCTGATTGGCTGAGGCCAACCCGGTGTGCCAGCTCACCAACCGGAATTTCGGCGTCAACGAGAATCCGCAGTATTGCGAGCCTTTTCGGGTTTTCCATCGCCGCTAAAAGCTTGGAGGCCGAAATAATTGATTGCTCATCCAGACATCTCTGTATCAAATCCGTATCCAAACCACTTTATGTCGCGGACGTTTAGGCCATAATCCTTGGCTAAGCCATTCGACGTGAACCTTTTTTAGAGGTTTAGAGCCGCGACCGGTAAGGCGCCAATGTTTATAATTAAGAATAGTCGAAAACTCTCACTCTCAAAAGGCGCGTGAAGCCGATGAGCCACCTGTAAAGTGCAGGTGTGTTTCTGAGGTGCAATTTTTTTGCGACTATTGCCAGCGTGCCGTACAAATGTCCTCTGAACCGTTCACTAGACATTGAGAACGTCTTCCGCAACGCAGAGGCTGATTGCAAGCATGACTGATTACGACCGAAATGGAGCAATACCCTTGGTTGATTCCCAGATCTAAATGATGCCGCACCGTTGGTTATTATAGGGACATATGATGCCATTTCAGGTGATTTGAGTTGGTACCTAATGCGCTTTTTATCACGTCAACCTGTGTTGGGATGTGCGGGAAATGTCGGACGGTCTGTACAAAAAGCTCAAGATCTCGTCGAGAGATATTGGGGAAGTCGAAGAGTATCTGAGTGAGGCGTATGCTCCCGTCGCTGTCATGCCACTGGGCTCACACGACAACTACGGGGTCACCGGTCAACTGGCCGTAATCGATGAAGTATTCTTCGAATGGTCGGCGACGATAGGCTCGTATCGCGTTACTCCCATTGCGATGTTCGACGCTGTTCTGTTTAATTTCGCGAGCAAGGGAGCGACCGAATATGACTTCCGGGGTGAAAGGCTATCGATTGCGGCTAATCAGGTCATTGGCTACCGGCACGCCGATAGCGTGGATGTCCTTGATGGTAGCGAACATTCAACAGTCGTTATCTCAGACGCTCTATTATCAAGACGCATGTCGATATTGCTCGATCGGCCTGTGGTTCAGCCGATCGAATTTAGCAAACGCGCTCTGGATCATGGCAAACTCGAAGGGCTTCCGGCTCTTGTTCAAATGCTGAACGGTTCACCGTTACAAGGAATTGCCAGGTCATTGAATAAGCAGTCTCCGAGTATGGGTAATCTGATCGTTGACAGTTTTCTTCTAAACTATCCGAACAACTACACGCAAAAACTTGAGGCGCCTGTGCCCGTCATTGCTCCACGACAAGTCCGTCGAGCGATTGATTATATCCATGCGCACCCAGCGGCTAGAAGCTCTCCTGAACTCTTGGCGGGCCTGAGCGGGGTCAGTGTTCGTTCTTTGCAATATTCCTTTTTGAACTGCGTGGGACAAACAATAAGTGAGTATCAGCTTGCTCTGCGCCTTCAAAAAGCTCGCCACGAGATCGATCGGAATACGGATCGGTCCGTAAAGGAGATTTCTCAGGCGTGGGGATTTGCAACCCAAAGTGCCTTCACCCAGAGCTTCAAAAAAGCATTTGGGGTCAGCCCATCTCAACACCGGAAGGGCGAACTTTAGGCGCTGGATCGTCCATGGCATTTATCCGCCTCGTTTTTCGGCGTGGCAATGGCGTTGCAGGATGTGTGACATCAGTCAAGCATAACCATCTGAGCCGCCACCTGCTCCTCGAACAACTTCGCGAAAGAGGTGATGGGTGCCGAAACGATTGCGCTTCTAGTAGCTCATTCAGATATTCAGGTGATGTTCATTCACGTTGAAACGCAAGGCGGTATGCATGGATCGAAGCTTGCCGGCTCATTCAGGGACAGATGGCCAACCAAGCGAGTGGAAGATGAAGCTCTCTGGCATCGATTGGGATCGCAATAGTCGCGATTACTCGCGACGTTTGAATTGTGACCTCGTCAATCGGTGGATGCGGACGGTCGCCGTCAATTTGTAAACGGGTTCTCGTATCATCCGGAATGAGGGTCTTAAGAGGCGTTGACCGTTAAGTCGGCCAACACCTCAAGGACGGTCAACTTGTGTGAATGCCCGTCACTGCCCTTCCACTCGATCTGCTGTCCGGGAGAAAGACCAAGAAGAGCAGCTCCAATCGGGGTAAGCACGCTGACCATTGAGCGTTCGATGTCGGCGAGGCCGGGGTAACAAAGAGTTACCGTCCTTCTGGCTCCGCCTTCCGTCAGGTAGGATACCGTCGATCCGACCGCCACTGCGTCTGCGGGGAACTGGTCATCCTCTACGACATCAGCACGCTCAAGTTCGATAAGCAACTTCTCGGCATCGTCGAGGTCGCGCCCCGGTGCCGCGAGTGCAAGGGCGGTCAGACGAGCGTGGTCAGTCTGCCGGACGATGATGGACGGCTTTGTGTAATCGGTGGTGTTCATTTCATATGCCTCGTACCGCGGCCGAATAGCTGCGTTTTAAAAAGACTGCTTGTGGAGGGTGAGGTCGCGCAATCCCGCAGGATCAAAGCCCGGGTTCAGACGCGCGACAGCAGTCTACGTCCCGGGCTAGTATCCTTCGACGGGATACTCTCGGCAGAGGCGAAATCTATGGAAATTGCCAATTTTCAACATGGTGCCCTAATCATGGCATGCCTGAGGGGGAAGTCAAGAAGCGCCGTGAGACGCTGCCCGGTGCTTTTGATCTCGGCAAGTGCCCTTGACTTCATGGCACCTTCCATAAATGCTAGGTTGATGTTGAACGAGAGCAAAAGACGCGCAGTGAGCGCTTTCAGGGTCTGCCCCATCGCAGGATCGTAACCGGGTCCGGCCACTGTCGCCTGCCGGATCCAGAGTGGCTACGTCAACACGTTCGCCTTACCATCTGCGGCAAGTCTCTCTTCAAACAAGTCAACGCCCTTCCTCTAGCGACAGGGTTGTTGCGCAGGTCACAATAAACATGTCTTCACTCAGCCAAACCATGCCCATAATCGGGGCAACAGACTTTCACACACTTAGCCGCCTGACGCTCGTGGCCCTGACCAATGATTTCGACGTCGGCCCCGACTTGAGTGAGAAGCTGGAAAACTCCTGGGTCTTGGCAGACGAACAGGTCTCGCTCGACACGGTCTGCCTAGGATCAACTGTCTCGTATGATGTAGAGGGGCAGCAACGCCAGGTTACCCTTGTTCTCCCGAATGAAGTGCTGGCAGACGCGGGCCGCTTGTCTGTATTGACGCCTGTTGGCGTGGCGCTCTTGGGCCTTAAGCCCGGGCAGAGCGGGGAGTGGAATTCTCGCGATGGACACATACATCAATTGACTGTCGTCCGGGTCGGCCGTGCCGGTTTACGACGAGCAGCCGCGGAAGCGCTCAGCCACCTCTGAACGCGATGATATCGACGCAAGAAGGGTCTGCGGGACCGGATGTCTGCGCTTGCTTGCGCACGTTCCTCCGCCCTTTGAATGCACCAACAACATCTGTTTCGTATGGTGCTTCAGATGTTTGGCCAACAAAAGTGGACCAAGGCTTCCCTTATCGCGGCAGCACAAGCTGTCCGGAGCAATCATGGAAAAAAACACACATTTTACTGGAATGCGGGGGCGGGCAGGTTTGGCGCAGGGACTTGGCTGGATGGTGCTGAGCATGGCGTCCTTCATAAGCATGGCTGTCGGTTCTCGCGAGCTCGCATCGACCTTGTCGATCAGACAGGTGCTGTTTTTCCGGGCTCTCGTCGGTCTCGGCGTAATTTTGCTGGTGGGACGGTCACTCCTGCCGCAGATCCGTCAGAAGAAACTGTTTCCAAGGCATCTCGCCCGAAACGTCGTTCACTTCACCGCCCAGTATTTCTGGACCATTGGCGTGGTCGCTCTCCCACTGGCCTCGGTCTTTGCACTCGAATTTACGATGCCGATCTGGGTCGCATTTTTCGCCTGGCTTTTTCTCAAGGAGCAGCTAACCGGGCCGCGGCTTCTCGCAACCCTTGGCGGTTTCATCGGTGTTCTGGTGATAGTGCGTCCAGGATTCGGCGTCGTTGATCCGGCTGCTGGTTTAGTGCTGCTGGCGGCCGCGGGCTATGGGCTTTCCTTAATTCTCGTCAAGCAGCTCACGAAAGAATGCTCACCAGCAATCATCGTGGTCTGGATGATCCTCATTCAACTGCCGCTGGGACTGCTGGCCGCGTTGACGGACTGGAGGGACGTCAGCCTGTCCGATATTCCGTGGATGATGGTTGCCGGCGTTGGTGCCTTGAGTGCGCATTACTGCCAGGCACAGGCGCTTAAGCGCCTCGATGCATCTGTCATCATGCCCATCGACTTTTTGCGTGTACCCATGGCTGCGGTCGTCGGGTTCTACGCTTACGGAGAAGGCGTAGACGCCTGGGTCGTCATCGGCGGATGCATAATCCTGCTGTCGAACTTCCAGGCGATGATGTCCGAGCGAGTGAGGTCAAAGAACCCCGATGTCTGACGAGCCAAGACAGTCACCCTCGCCGGCAGTGATCAAGCTGCCTTGCCCATGCCGATCTTCCTTAAGCTATTAAAAAAACGGAGTATTTGATGGTTCACGTCGACGAAAAACTCGAACCCATTCTCAACGAAGTCTTGCGCCGAAACGCAGGAGAGTTCGAGTTCCACCAGGCCGTGCGCGAAGTCCTGGAGAGCCTTGGAAGAGTCATTGCTAAACATCCGCGTTATGCGGAAAACGCCCTCATCGAGCGGATTTGTGAACCGGAGAGGCAGATCATCTTTCGTGTGCCTTGGGTGGATGACAACGGTCAGGTCCAAATCAATCGCGGATTCCGCGTGCAGTTCAACTCTGCTTTGGGTCCCTATAAGGGCGGCATTCGGTTTCATCCCTCGGTCAACGTCGGTATCATCAAGTTCCTCGGATTCGAACAGACGTTCAAGAACGCCTTGACCGGTATGCCCATCGGTGGAGGGAAGGGCGGATCCGACTTCAATCCGCGCGGACGATCTGATGGCGAAATTATGCGCTTTTGTCAGTCGTTCATGACTGAGCTTCATAGACATATTGGCGAATACACCGATGTTCCGGCTGGCGACATCGGTGTCGGCGGTCGTGAGATTGGCTATATGTTTGGCCAGTACAAGAGGCTGACCAATCGATTTGAGGCGGGTGTCCTGACCGGGAAAGCCCTGTTCTATGGCGGTTCGCGCGCTCGCAAAGAAGCGACAGGTTATGGGGCGAGCTACTTTGTGCGCAGGATGCTGGCCTCCAAAGGAATGGACTTTTCAGAAAAGCGTGTATCGGTTTCTGGTTCGGGCAACGTTGCAATTTATACAATGGAAAAAGTAAGCGAGTTCGGCGGGAAGATTGTCGCTTGCTCCGATTCAAACGGTTATGTCGTTGATGAACGCGGGATTGATTTCGCCCTGGTCAAGGAGATCAAGGAGGTCCGCCGAGGACGCATCTCGGAATACGTGAAGCTCAAGGGGTCGGATGCTTGCTTTGTCGAGGGAGGATCAATCTGGGATGTCCCCTGTGACGTGGCTATGCCCTGTGCAACGCAGAACGAACTGACTGGTAAAGACGCAAAGACGCTCGTCAGAAACAACGTCATCGCGGTGGGAGAAGGTGCAAATATGCCGTCGACTCCCGAGGCTGTAAGGTTGTTTCAGGCGGCAGGCGTCATGTTCGCGCCTGGCAAGGCCGCTAATGCAGGAGGGGTCGCCACGTCTGCTTTGGAAATGCAACAGAACGCTTCCCGTGACAGCTGGACGTTTGAGCAAACGGAGGCGCGCCTCGCAGACATCATGAGTGCGATCCATGATGTCTGCGCGGAAACAGCCGAGGAATATGGCGCGCCGGGCGATTACGTCCTTGGTGCAAACATCGCCGGATTTGTTCGGGTCGCGGAAGCTATGGACGCGTTAGGGGTCATCTAGGCGATCACGAGCGGCGGCCCAGCTCGACTCATGCTGTCCGGGAGGAACGCATCGGTGATGATTATTGGACCTCAAGCCAGACCGGAGCCGCTGCGCCTCAAAGCAGGAGCGTCACCCGATCGCACGCGTGCGATCGGGTCGTTCGCCAATTCAGTCGCTCCACTGGTCTTTGTTCGCTTTGCTGAGAACAAGGCGTTTTTCAGAGGTTACCACGTTGTTTCCTGCCCTGCTTGCCAAGACCAATTTTGGTCTTGATCATGCTACTCTGGCTGACGTAGCCGCTATCATATGTGAGGACGAGGCCTGCCTTGCACCGATTGCTAACGCGGCTAACGAGACGACAGGCGAGCCACGGTGGATTGCTCTGGCTTTAATACATGCACTCTGGCGGAAGGCTGGAGTCGACCCTCAGGTGATGTCCTCCGTCCTTAAAGCCTGGCCGGAGATAGTGGCATCGCTCGAAGCGGTTATGTGTTTCCGGGCGAATGCGGCCGCCGAAGAGAGCGATCCATTCATGTTCTATCAACCTGTCGCCGCCCACTCGATCCCCGTTGCTGGTCTCGATGAGTACATTGATCTGGTTGAGAACCGCTTCATTATTTGGAGGCGTCCCAGCATCGATCGGAAATCTCTGGGAAAAGCATTAATCGCTGGACGCAGGTCGGACAATGATGCCGCTTATCTTGCCGCCTTAAGATCGCTACAAGCTCGACCGACATACCAGAGCACCGGGCTTGGCTTTACCGATGGAAGCACGTTCTTCCACAACAAGTGGGGGCGCAACCTAGCTGAGCAGGCGCTCGAATCTTCAGTGCTGTGCAACGACCGGTCAGGTCTGTTGTTAGATAACAGCTACGTCTGCAAAACCTCCATCAATGTCTCGATCGTCGTCCGCGCGTTCAAGCGAAAAGCTCTGGGTCTGACAGTAAGGCCATAAAGTGACGCAGAGCTTGTTGCCGCTGAGTGGATGTCACGAGGTTCGCTCACGTACGATTTGGCGCGAACGGTCCGACATCATTCCTATCATGCGGCAAAAGGTCACCTTGCAGTCAACGCGATCCTTGCCCAGATAAGCATCATGAAAACGTCCACGAAATCCCTATTTTTCAGGCTTATTGATCAGGCACGTTCCCTAACCCGGAGCTGGCAGCACTGAACCTTTAACGCCGCCATAGACCCAGCCGCTCCGGGAACCACGCAATTGAAAGTGCGGTTCGTATGCGTCGCTCGCGCGACGTAGCCATGGAGCGTTTTAATGTCCCACCCTCGCCCCCTTCCAGTCTGCCCTGCCTGCAACCGTCAACTGCCGGGTGCCGCGGCCCGGTGCCCTTGGTGTGAAACCTCCGTTCCACTGAGAGCCGCACGCAAGCCTCATAGTTGCAAGCGCAACGAGTTCCGGCTGCCCTTTCGCTGGCTTGCGGAGACCGCAGGACAATGACACGCGCTACGACAGCAAGCCGGATCGTCTCGTCACCTGATGACAGAGGTCACTTGCAGCAGGTCGGAGTACTTCCCTGGCGGATCGGGCGCGACGGCGAGCGCAAGGTGCTGCTTGTCACGGACCGTGAGCGCGAGCGCTGGATCGTGCCCAATGGCCCGCTCGTGAAAGCATGTCCGCCCCTCGTCATGGCCTCACGACATGCGTTCAAGGTGGCAGGAATTATTGGCGACATGTCCCCGGCTCCGGTAATGACATACAGATACATCAAGACCCTCAACGATAAGCCTCAGCTTGTCTGCTGTGTCGCGATATTCGGTATGAACGTGCGTGGCACTTTGACCCACTGGCGCGAAAAAGCGCACCGAAAAAGACGATGGTTTTCTCCAAAAGCGGCGGCGGACAGGCTGGGTGATATCGCGCTTGCCGATTTTGTACTGAAGCTCGATGCCGAGCCGGGGTGCTGGGATGCCCGCCGTCACTCTGGCCACCTGATCCTGGGGTTGAGCGAGCGGCAAGGTTCTGGTGTCTGACATGCCGACGATGGAGCTAACGGGTTTCGCGCTCACCATGCGTTACGTCTTTCCTATCCGAAGGGTTAGTGCCGGACGCTGATTGCCTGGCGCCAATAGTTGCGACCGCGACATTGGCGTCAGGTTTCTCGCAACCCGACACGAAAACTGCGGAGCAAATCTGGCCGCCTGTGCCATGGCATTGCCCGCATTCGGAAAGAAGCAGTCATGACTTTCAGATATATTCACACCCTTCCTATCAGCGGCCCCAACAAGTTGCCTCGTTTCAGGCGGTGGGCTGCCGAAAATATTCCCGGCATTGCCGTCTCTCTGCCGCCCCAGGTACCGGTTAAGAGCGAAGCTCTAACGGTGCGATTGAGATCGGTCGAGGATCGCAACACGCTGATCGCGAAACTGGAGGGCGTCAGCCTCTAGTGATCTCGTGCCCTGCGGCGTACGGCTGATCCGGATCGAGCTGGTAGTGTTCTATGCCGCGCGGTTCTTGTCGGTGGAGCTATGCCTTACGCCGCGCGGGCGTCGACTTCGGATAAAAACCGAAGGCCCATTAACCGGCGAAGGGTGCCGTGGCCTCGCTTGCCCAGGGGGCATCAAGGTATCTCCACAGATCCAGTCCCACAATCGTGATGACCCGGCGGTCAACAGCGCAGGTGGGACTGGATACTCAACCTTGCGCAAGTGGCAGGCTGCCATCGCCAAACAGCGCGATGGCAAACGTGGTTATACCCGTGCGCGAGCCATGCCAGCCAAATTGCGGTCACAAGGTCCGATCGGACTTACCCAACACCTGTCGCAGCCCATCGATACTGAAAGGCTTGGATAATTGCTGCGCATCGGAAATGCCCGAGGCTGTCTTGGCGTTGTCGTCACCGCTTGCGAAAACAATCCGCACGTTTGGCCAGCGTTCCCTTACATGCCTTGCAAGTTCGATCCCGGACATGCCGGGCAGACCGACATCTGTAAGCAACATGTCGATCCTGTTGGTCTCAAGGACGCTGAGGGCATCTTCCGCTGAGTTAGCCTCGTGCACCGTGTGACCAAGCTCCTCTACCATGTCGACCGTCGACATCAGGATAAGCGGCTCATCCTCAACGATAAGGATATGCGGTTTTGCGGACACCGTTGGGCGGCTATCACGCGGCTCCTGCTCGGGTGCAGGCGCGGGCTCCTGGCGCTCCATCCGTTGCAAGGCAATCCTGTGTTGCTGCGCGTTGTTCAGGACGTGGCGGACTTTGCGGGCCAGTGCCTCGCGCGTGTAGGGTTTGGATAGCAACTCGACACCAGCGTCCAACCGGCCGCCGTGGACGATCGAATTTTCGGTGTAGCCTGAGGTAAATAACACGGCCATGCCAGGGAACTGAGCCTTGGCCTTCCTCGCAAGATCTGTGCTGCGCATCGGGCCCGGCATCACGACGTCCGTGAACAGCAGGTCGATCTGAACGCCACTGCTGACGACGGCGAATGCGGACTGTGCGTCTCTTGCTTGGAGGACGCGGTAACCAAGGTCCGTCAGCAGCGCCACCGATGTTTCCCTAACGCCGTCATCGTCTTCCACCACGAGAACAGTTTCAGTGCCACCCGTCACCGCAATGGCCTCTGGATCACTCAGGCTGTCTTCGACCTGCACCGTGCGCGGCATATAGAGTTTCATGGTCGTCCCATGCCCGACCTCGCTGTAGATTTTGAGGTGGCCGCCGGACTGCTTAAGAAAGCCATAAACCATCGACAAACCGAGGCCGCTTCCCTTCCCGTCCGTTTTCGTGCTGAAGAACGGTTCCAGGACATGTTCGATGATATCCGGCGATATTCCTGACCCCGTATCGGTCACTGCAACGAGTACATATTGTCCGGGACGGACATCGTCGTGCGAACGGGCGTAATTGTCGTCGAGAACCGCATTTCCGGTCTCGATTGTCAATCGTCCGCGGCCTTCCATCGCGTCCCTCGAATTGATTGCCAGGTTCAGTATGGCGTTCTCCAACTGACTCGGATCGATCAGCGTATTCCATAACCCGCCGGAGACAACGGTTTCGAGTTCTATCTCTTCGCCCAGTGCCCGGCGCAGCATATCGTCCATATTCTGGATGAGTTTTCGAACATTGACGACTTTGGGCTCGAGCGGCTGACGGCGGCCGAAGGCCAAAAGCTGCGATGCCAGCTTTGCGCCGCGGGCAACGCCGGCCAAGGCATTATGCAGGCGTTGTTCTGCCCGCCTGTTGCCGTCGATATCTTTGGAGAGAAGCTGCAGGTTGCCGCTCACGACCTGGAGAAGATTGTTGAAGTCGTGCGCCACGCCGCCTGTGAGGTTACCCAGCGCTTCCATCTTTTGCGCCTGCCTCAACGCGATCTGCGCGGTTTCGCGCTCGACAGTTTCTTTCTCTAGCTTCAGAAGCGCAGTTCTCAGTTCAATAGTGCGCTGCTCGACTTTTTCCTCAAGGGTGTGGTTAAGGCTCTGAAGCTGATCCTCAGCACGCTTCTGGTCCGTGACATCGAAGCCATCAACGAAAATCCCGGTCACTGATCCGTTAAGATCAAAAATTGGCTGGTAGATCAGATGTACGAAGCGCTGATCCGGCTGCTCCTTGCCATCCCGTTCCAGGAAAACAGGCACATAACGACCTATATACGGCGTGCCCGATCGAAAAACACCGTCGAGCAATTCGAAGAAACCTTGCCCGGCAATCTCGGGCAGCGCCTCTCTGACACTGAGGCCAAGGAGCTCGCGATGCCCGACAAGTTGATTATAGGCATCGTTGACCAGCTCGAACGTGTGTTCAGGCCCGCTGAGGATGCACATGAAACTTGGGGCTTGCTGGAACAGGGCGCGCATCCGATCTCGCTCCGCGGTCCGAAGTTCCACTTCTGAGGAGAGTTGACGATTGAGCTGCTCGAGTGCCAACGCTGCTTTTTCCCGAATCTCGGCAGCCTCCGCAAGCGCCGCTGCCCGTCGACGTTCTGTTTCGAACGCTTCGGCGCTCGCCAAGCGCGAGGTGATCTGGCCGGCAATCAATTTAAGGAAATCCAGGTAATCGTCGCTGACCGCCCGATGCGGATTGAGCCCGGTGATCATTACCCCCTTGGGTTGGTCGCTGGCTTGTCCGACCAAAGGAATGACCGCAGCCTGAGATGGCGCTCTTTGCCAGGGCCCCGACGGGATGACGTCTGTGGCCGACAACTTTATCAGATCCATGGCCTGTTCTTGCCAGGCGCGTTCAAGGTTCCAGATGCCCACACCACGGTTTATTGTTACCGGCAATAAAGTGTTGTCTTCAGCCGTGCCGCAAACCCACCGGCGCATCGCATTGCCGTTCTCGTCAAAAACGTAAAGTGCGCAGAAGGGAAGATCCTGAGGGTTGTCGTTAAGCGCTTTGCGTGAAGCGTTGAAGACTTCGACCTCGGTGTCGGCCACGGCAAGGCCAGACGCCAGGGTGCGCATAGTTGCCAGGCGGCGTTCACTGATGACCCGCTCGGTTTCTTCCGTGACCGCGCAGAAGACGCCCTCGACCTTGCCACTGTCTCCGATCAGCGGACTGTAAGAGAAGGTATGATACGTTTCTTCCGGATACCCGTCGCGTTCGAGAAGCAAGAGCAGCGCGCGGTCCCAGGTCGCCTCTCCGCTTGAATAAACGGTTTCCAAGCGCCCTTTGATATCATTCCAGATTTCAGACCATAATATCTTTGTCGGCACAGCAAGCGCGTTGGGGTGCTTATTTCCCAAGGTCGGCCTATAGGCATCGTTATAGAAAAAGGCGATGTCTGGACCCCAGCCAAGCCACATTTCAAATTTTGAGGTGAGCAACAGTCGAATTGCGACCTTCAGTGCTTCGGGCCACTCGTCCGGACAACCAAGTGTACTATCCGCCCAATCATGGCGCCGCATCATCTGCGCCATCTCTCCATCGCCAACAAATATGTCCCGATACCGGTCCGAAATTAATGCCATTCCACTTCCATCCCAATAAAGCACATCCTACGTAGAACATTGATAACGCTTCGCTGGCCAGCTAGTTCTAGATCGATACCAGCTTTTGTATGGGGTGGGAGAAATTTGAAATTGAGCAAAGGCACATCACAACCTGAATGGAGTACAGCCGAGCTCAGGCGTGCTATCCAGTCGGCCGGGGTCGCGCTCTGGGCCTGGATCGTTGATGACGACACGTTTGTGATGGATGCCAAGGCTTACGAACTCTGGGACATTTGCGGCGAGGTAGACCTCACTTTCGAGCATCTTTCCGCCAAGGTGCATCCCGCTGACCGAGACCGCGTCAGGGCGGCGTTCGTCGCAACCCGCGCCATCGACGGCCCGTTTGAAATTGATTTCCGCATTCTCACGAACGCCTCCGACGTTCGTTGGATTTCCGCTCGGGGCCAGGGCAACGAGGGAGACGCTGCAACCGAAAAAATGACAGGCATCTTTCTTGACGTCACGGGCCGCAAGCAGGCGGAGGAAGGGCATGAACTCCTCGCCGGCGAGATGAGCCATCGCGTCAAGAATATTCTGGCCCTGGCCTCTGGATTAACAAATATCACCTCGCGGACGACCGAGACAAAAGAGGAAATGGCAAAGCAGTTGACTGAGCGATTGACGGCCCTTGGCAGGGCCCACGAACTGGTGCGCCCGCTCCCCGATGGCCAGGGGAGATCGGCATTGCTCGGCGACCTCTTTGCTGTGCTGCTTGCCCCTTACGACGACGTCGGAGCTTTTGCAGGTCGCATCCGCGTTGCTGTGCCGAGGATGGGACTAGGAGAGAAGGCTGCAACCAGCCTGGCACTCGTGATACACGAGTTGGCAACGAATTCGCTCAAATATGGTGCCTTATCGAATAATGCGGGATTGCTCGACATATCCGGTTCTGTAATCGAAGACGAGGTCGAGATCGTCTGGAGCGAACACGGAGGCGACCCTGCCCAGTCGCCCAGATCGTCAGACGGTTACGGCAGTAAGATGTTGCACAGGACAGTCTCGGGACAACTCGGTGGATCAATCGACTATAACTGGGTAGAGGGCGGAGTCGTTGTAACGCTAAGGATGAAAGAAAGCCATCTTTCTGGATAAGTGATCGGGGACCGGGAGTTGGGCCTCAAGCACCCGGCGTGCCGAGACAAAAGCCGAAGTCCCAACCACCGACAGGCTCGGCGGCCTTGCGGGGAAGCATCGACGCGCGCTCCACCAAAACTGATGGAGCCTCACCGTTCTGAGGGACTGAATATTGGTAATCAGAGTGTCGCACGGTCGCGTGGTGACAACATGGACATCGGTATCCCCGTGTCTTTCGGCCGTCTAAGTGGCGATGACGGCGATTCTCCTCAAGGCAGAGTTTGTCCAATAGGCCATCCGGTGTCTTCGCTTTTGCGGTCGAATAGCGAAAAATACAAATCACGCCGAGGGCCCATTGCTCAGCGCAACCTCGCGCAAAGGAGCACGTGTCTGCGCGTAGCTGCTGGGCGAATGACGAAGATGCTCCTTGAATGCATTTGAGAAATTTTGGCTTGGATTGAGGTCCTAGTGATCATCTCATCTATGCGTTGGAACGGGTCAGTGGTTCTGATCCCTTCAAGGCAGGGATCGTAACTCCTTTTTAACAGGCTTTAGCAAAAACCGTTCAATTTAAGGATTCGATACGCTTCGATCGAGCTTCGAAGTGCATCCTCAGAGTTGCGGTCTCCGTCATTGGCGTCGGGATGGTGCATTTTGAGCCTCTCCTTATAGCGGCTCTTGATTTCTTGGGATGTCGCCTGGGAAGAAAGGCCGAGTGTTTCGAAAGCTTTGGCTTCCAGTACCTTGAGCTTTCTCTGTTGGGCGCCGATCCGCGTTTGCCCTTGCCGATCGGCTTTGCGAGCATTCAGCGTTTTTGCCGAGCCTGAACGAACTGAAGACGGTAACGGAGTTTCAGTCGCCGCGCTCACCCTCTTTCCCCAGGTCGGGCGCGCACCCGTCGTCGCTTCTTTCTGGTAACGGGCGACGTCGGCATTGGAGGGTGGTGTCGTAAAACTATAACCCTTGTTGTAGTCAGTCACATGCTCAAGGCAGAATAAGAGGTAAAGACCTTCTGCACCCGATCCCACCGGCGCACGGTGAGTACCGCTCTTTTCACACCCGTCCCATTGGCATTTTGGGCCTGTGGCTTGGCTGGCCGATGGCGAGCGTTTGCGAGCGGATCGAAGACCTACGAATATTTTCGAATCATGCGTCATTGGAACTATATGGACGCGGAGGACCCCTAGGGCAACATCAGACATGTCCAATCTCGGGCAATACGTACAGGGCGCGACAGCCAACCTCACTGGGGGAAGAGCTGTTTTCTTGGCAAATTGGTCGTTTGGAAATGGCCAACATGGTGGAAAACATCTTACCGATCACACGCGGTTTCTTCTGAAGTCGATTATCGATTAAGGAGAGTTTGAGCCAACTGACGGTCCTGAAAACGCGCAAAGCCACTAGGTTCTTGCCCTTGACGGTTGAACCCAAGCCGATCGCTTTAGTTCTTCGTGGCCGAGAATCTATATCCAAGTTTCATCGCGATGCCAGCATGTTAGAAATATTCGCGTAAGGCCTTGCCGTCATCCGCGAAGATCTCGGTGCCGTTGACGAAGCTCGGTCGCGCGACCTTCGCAATCTCTTGCGGCTCGCAGTCGCCTAGGCTGTGGCAGAAGGCGCTGAGTAGCCGGCCGAATGTTCTGTTCTCCAGCGATGTTTTAATGACGTCGGGCTCGCCCGGCGTGCGTCGTGATAGCCTGTTGGTGACGTCGGGAGATAATGCCCCAGCCGCCGTGAGCGCCAGAATTTGCCGAAAACCGCAGATGATTAGAAGATTTTTGCTTTCCGGCTTGCTCTTTCTGTGTTTCTTATAATGCTTAAATAGAATTTTTAACGCTTATTAATTCAGAAATAACATGATGGAAGATCGAAAAACCGATGCACTGTCTGTCAATGCGGGCGGCTTGCCGGCGCTGGAGGCGCGGCTTGCGCACGAGCTCGCCCTGCTAGAGCGACCGGCGAAGCCATGGGTGCCGCGGATGGAGATCGACGGTGGCGGAGTGCTGGATGTTGCAGTTATAGGTGCCGGGCTTTGTGGGCTCACCGCGCTTGCCGCCCTCTCATTTATCGGGATCGATAATATCAGGGCCTTCGATAAGGCTTCGAGCGGCTTCGAGGGTCCCTGGGTAACGAGTGCGCGTATGGAGACATTGCGCACTCGCAAGGAACTCGCTGGTCCCGCGCTCGGCGTACCCTCGCTGACATTCCGCGCATGGTTCGAGGCGCAGTACGGCGCGCGCGCCTATGAGGAGATGGTGCTCATACCGCGTCAAGAGTGGATGGCCTACATGGTCTGGTATCGCAATGTGCTGGCGCTGCCCGTGAGCAACGATACCGAACTTTCCGGTCTCATTCTGCGCGAGGATGGCCTGCTTGATCTCGAGTTGCAGGGGCCGGAAGGTGCGACCAGAGTTCTGGCGCGCCGGGTGATCCTGGCGACAGGGCTTGATGGCCTCGGTGCGCCGCGACTGCCAGATGTAGCGAAAACGGTTCCTGCCCGCTTCGTGCGCCACAGCGGCGATATATTCGACGTGAGCGCGTTACAGGGCAAGCGGGTCGCCGTGGTCGGAGCCGGAGCTTCGGCAATGGACAATGCGGCCGCTGCACTTGAGGCGGGGGCTGACCGCGTCGACCTTTTCATTCGCAGGCCGGATATTCCGCGTGTTGAGAAATTCGGCGGCATCGCAAGCCTCGGCATGTCCCACGGTTATATCGGCCTGCCCGATGCTGACCGCTGGGCCTTCATGGTCGAGGCGGAGCGGACGCAGATTCCGCCGCCGCGCCACAGCATCCTGAGGGTCTCGCGCCATCGCAATGCGCTCTTCCATCTTGGCAGTCCCGTTATCAGCATCACAGAAGTGGGCGAGGCGGTGGAAATAGAGACTCCGAAGGGGCGCTATCCGGCCGACCTCATCATTTTCGCCACTGGCTTTGATGTCGATTTCGCCCAACGGCCGGAATTTGTGGAGTTGAGCGACCGTGTCCTGCTCTGGCGTCACGCCTATCAGCCTCCCGCAGGGCAGGAGAATGATGCGCTGCAGTCCTATCCCTATCTCGGGTCCGCCTTCGAGTTTCTGCCGAAACTAGGTCTTCCGGCCGCGGTGGCGGAGGCGATTTCCCGCATATATTGCTTCGCTTATCCAGCTGTTCCCTCTCACGGTAAAATCACTAGCGGCATTCCGGCCGTCAGCCAGGGGGCGGAGCGTCTGGCGCAGGGCATTGCCCGGTCTCTCTTCGTTGAGGACCGCGCGCGCCATTTCGAGACCTTTATGAACCACGACGCCGCTGAAATCACCGGCGAGGAATGGCGCGATGCGGACGCGCAGGTCAGGATCAAGGAGCATGCCAATGGCTGAACCGGCACTGAAACTGGATGTATTTTACGGCATTTCCTCGCCGTGGGCCTATTTCGGTGCGCCACGCGCCGTGGACGTCGCCCGCACACATGGCGCCGAAATCGTGCTGCGGCCCATCCGCATCATCGAGGCAAATGGCGGCATTCCGCTGCGCAGCCGCCCGGATGCCAGGCAGACCTATCATGCTCTGGAACTGGACCGATGGCGGCGTTATCTCGATATGGCGCTCAACCTGACGCCGAAGTTTTATCCCTGCGCCACCATCGAACATGCCGCACAGCTCGTCATCGCCGCGCAGAAGGCCGGGCTCGATGCGATCAGCCTGTCCTTTGCCATCCAGCGCGCCTTGTGGAGTGAGGAGCGCGACATTGCCGATCTCGACACACTGCGTACCATCGCACATGCCGTGCTCGGCTCGGAAGGTGCAGCCCTCGTGCGCGGCCCGCAGCCGGAAGAGATCGTGGCGGAATGGCAGGGAAATCTTGCAGAGGCTGAACGTCTCGGGATTTTCGGCACGCCGACCTATGTGGTGAACGGCGAGCTTTTCTGGGGTCAGGACCGCCTGGAATTCGTCAGCCGCGCGCTCGGTGCTCTAAAGCAGCAAATTGCAAAATCCGAAGTGAGGACATCCGCATGACCGATGCCGCAAAACTTCACAATCAGGCCATCGTCATCGACGGTCTGCAAACCTGTCAGTGGAGCAGGTCGATATTCGAGGATATGCGCGCCGGCGGCCTCACTGCCGTCAACGTATCTAGCGTGATCTGGGAGAACTTTCGCGAGGGCATCGGTTATGTAAGCGATTGGAATCGCTTACTGCGGGAAAACGAAGACCTTATTCGCCCGGTGCGTACGGTCGCCGATATTCATGCGGCCAAGGCCGAGAAAAGGACCGGCATCATCATCGGCTGGCAGAACACCTCGCCACTCGAGGACAAGCTGGATTATGTCGAAATCTTCAAGGATCTCGGCGTCGGCATCATGCAGCTGACCTACAATACCCAGAACTATTCTGGCGCCGGATATCTCGAGGAAAACGATAGCGGCCTGACCGGTTTTGGCCGCGAGGTGCTGGCGGAGATGAACCGCGTCGGCGTGCTCTGTGACCTGAGCCATGTCGGTGACAAAACGACGGCGGATGTCATCGCCCGCTCGAAAGCGCCGGTCTGCATCTCGCATGTGCTGCCGCGGGCGCTGCGCGATGTGAAGCGCAACAAGCCGGATGAACTGTTCAGGGCCTGCGCGGAGAAGGGCGGCATCATCGGCATCAGCCTTTTTGCGCCGGGTCTCGCCGCTGGAAACGACGCCACGGTCGAGGATTATCTCGATGCCATGGCCTATGTCATCGATCTAGTCGGCGAGGACCATGTCGGCATCGGCACGGATTTTTCGCAGGAGCGGCCGCGTCCCGGCCCCTGGCAGCTCTGGGCAAACCGTGACAAGGGCACGGCCCGCACGCTGACGGAATTCGCAACCGTCAAGATATCCAAGCCGAAGGGCATCGAGCGCATCGGCGAGGTGCCCAATATTACCGCGCGCATGCTGGCGCGCGGCTGGAGCGAAACGCTCATTCTCAAACTTCTCGGCCAGAACTGGCTGCGCGTACTGGATGCCGCTTGGCGGCCCGCAAAATGAGAATATCGAAAACAATCGGAGGCAACTGAAATGAAAAATGCTCATCAGCGCCGCAAGGCCGCTCTCGTCGTCGGCATCGTTGCTGCCGGGATCGCATCGCTTTCTGGCACCGTCTTCGCACAGGATGCGACCAAGGGCACCGTCAACATTGTCGGTTTCTCCGGCGTCTTTGCGGATAACTACCAGAAATTCATCATAGACGCCTTCAAGGCCAAACATCCCGGCATCGAGGTGAATTATCAGCAGAGCAAGAATTCGGCCGAAACGCTGGCGCTTCTCACGCTTCAGCGCGCCGAGCCGAAGATGGATGTCGCCCTGATCGACGTTTCGGTTGCGATCAAGGCGAACAAGGAAGAGCTGTTCAGCAAGCTCGACGCCGCCAAGGTACCGAACCTTGCCGAACAGCCGGAATGGGCGCGCATCGATGGCGACCGCGCCGTCGCCTTCTCGCAGGACAATCTCGCCATCCTCTACAACACCGGTGCGGTGAAGGAACCGCCGACGAGCTGGGCCGATCTCGCCGATCCGAAATACAAAGGAAAGATCGCCGCCAAGCTTTCCGATACGCGCGGCGTCATTCTCCTGCCCATCCTCACCAAGCTGAAGGGCGGCGATTACAAGACCTCCATCGATCCGGGCATCGATTTCCTGAAGGAGATTGCGCCGAGCGTCTCGACCTTCGAGCCTGCGCCGGATTGCTATGCGGTAGTGCAGAGCGGCGAAGTCGATCTTTCCGTCTGCTGGAACGGCCGCGCGCAATATCTGCATGACACACAGGGCGGCAAGATCGGGATCGCTCTGCCGAAGGAAGGCTCCATCGGCCAGACGAACACGATCGGTATCGTTGAAGGCTCCTCCAATAAGGAGGCGGCCGAGCTTTTCGTCAATTATGCTCTGAGCGCCGAGGCGCAAGCGACATTCGCCGAAAAGAGCTTCTACGGTCCGGTCAACAGCAAGGTGTCGCTGAGCGAGCCGGTCGCTGCCCGCATCTATGGCAGCAAGGAAGCCCAGGCGGCACAGTCATCGCTAGACTGGAGCTTCGTGGCGGACAAATATTCGGCATGGATACAGCGGATCAACCGCGAGGTCATCGCGGCTAATTGAGACAGGAAGCAGAGGACGCCATGGCCGATCATCATGTCGAGATCGACAATCTCGTGAAGACCTATCCGGGCGCCCTCAAGCCCTCCGTGGATCATGTCAGCTTTTCCCTGCCACGCGGGGAAATGCTGGCGTTGCTAGGGCCCTCAGGCTGCGGCAAGACGACGATCCTGCGCATGATTGCTGGCCTTATCCCGGTAACCTCAGGCGAAATCCGTCTGGACGGCCGGGATATCTCTGCAACTCCTGTCCATAAGCGCAATATGGGCATGGTCTTTCAAGCCTATGCCCTGTTCCCGCATATGAATGTTTCGGAAAACATTGCCTTCGGGCTGGAGATGCGCGGCATTGCAAAGTCGAAGCGCAAGGAGCGGGTGGTAAAGGCACTCGATCTGGTCAAGCTTTCCGGTTTCGGCGAAAGACGCATCTCGCAGCTTTCAGGTGGCCAGCAACAGCGAGCGGCAATCGCCCGCTCGCTCGTCATCGAACCGGCGTTGCTGCTGTTCGACGAACCGCTCTCCAATCTCGATGCCAAGTTGCGCGACGAGATGCGCGATGAAATTCGCGATATCCAGAACCGGACCGGCGTTACAAGTATTTTCGTCACCCACGATCAGGACGAAGCCCTTTCGATGGCCGACCGGCTCGCCGTCATGTCTGAAGGCCGGCTGGAGCAGATCGGCACGCCACGCGAGATTTTCGACCGGCCGAAAACCGATTTTGTCGCTTCCTTCATCGGAGCCGGCTCGTTCCTTACGGGCACCGTGGTTGCACCTGGTCGCGCTGAGATCCTAGGTCTCGGCTTCCTGCATTTCTCGGGTGCTGTCCCGGTCGGCCAGAAGGCGCGGTTTCTGGTTCGCCCGCATAGATTTCTTCTCGGTGATGGCGTCAATGCTTTCTCCGGCATTGTCGAACACGTTACCTATCGCGGGCAGATGCTGACGCTTGGCGTGCGCGCGGGCGACCATCGCCTGCAGGCCGATCTGCCCACCCACGCCGCCGCGCTGCCAGCCAAGGGTGAGCGTGTGATGCTCTCCGTTGCTCCTGAGGATGTGACGTTGATCGGGGAGGCGGCCTGATGGCGGTCGCGGGCCATTCTTCCGGTGGCGAAGCATCGCACCGCGGCATTCTGCTTCTTCTACTGCTGCCAGGCTTGATTGCGCTGCTGACGACCTTCCTGCTGCCACTCATCTGGCTAGTACGGGCATCCTTCGCATCGTCGGCCATGGCGGCCCTTCGCGGTGGTGACTGGACGCTCGAATCCTACAGAATCGTGCTGTTCGACCCGTTTTACTGGAAGATCGCCTGGAACACGCTTTATCTCGGCGTGAATGTCGCGGTTCTGGCGGTTATTCTCTCCTATCCCATCGCGCTGTTCCTTGCCCGCACCCAAAGCCGCTGGCGCGGGGTGCTGACAGCGCTTGCTGTTGCGCCGCTTCTCACCTCCTCGGTGGTGCGTACCTATGGCTGGATGGTCATTCTGGGGGACCGGGGCGTCATCAACACGGCGCTGCAATCGTCCGGGCTGACTGATGGTGTCATACGGCTGACCAATAATTATTTTGGCGCCACCGTCGCGCTGGTCGAAATCCTGATGCCCTATGCGATCCTTGCGATGCTGAGCGGCTTTGGCCGTTTGAACACGCAGCTGGAGGAAGCCGCCGCCATGCTCGGCGCGAACCGCCTGCGCGTGTTCACGCGCATCGTGCTGCCGCTTTCGCTGCCCGGAGTTCTCACCGCAACACTTCTTGTCTTCGTCCTGGCGATTTCCTCCTTCGTTACACCGCGCCTGATGGGCGGTGGCCGCGTCTTCGTCATCGGCACGGAGGTCTACAACGAGGCGACGGTGACGCTGAACTGGCCGCTGGCCGCCTCACTTTCGGTGCTGCTGCTCATCCTCTTCGGCAGCGTGATCGTGATTTACCAGCGCGCAATGCGCGCGCTAGAGACGTGAGGCCAGCCATGGACGCAAAATTCGGACGTCTCGCCCATGCGCTTCTGCTGACATTGCTTTACCTGTTCCTTCTTGCGCCGATCATCGTTGTCCTGATCATTTCTTTCGATACGCGGCAATATCTGGCATTTCCGCCGGAGAGCCTGTCGTTCGGCTCCTATGCAAAGGTTTTCGCCAATGCCAAGTTCATATCTGCCTTCTGGCGAAGCCTCGGCATCGGCCTGCTCGTCGGTTTTGTATCGATCTTCGCTGGCTTGCTTCTGTCGCTGGCGCTGTCGCGGCACGAATTCCGCGGCAAGGGCGCGGTCAATTTCCTGATCCTTGCGCCTTTCCTTGTGCCGCATATCGTGCTTGCTGTCGGTGTGATGCTGGTACTCGGGCCGCTTGGCTTGCTCGACAGTTATACCGGCATTTTTCTGGCACATCTCGGCATCACCACGCCCTATACGGTGCGCACCATCACCATGAGCCTTATGGCGGTGGATCGCCGTGTAGAGGAGGCTGCGCGCGTGCACGGTGCATCGCCCGCCATGGTATTGTGGCGCATCACCCTGCCGCTGGTCCGGCCAGGTCTCATAGCCGGTGCGGTCATCGCCTTCCTGATTTCGTTCGATGAGGCGACCATCTCGCTCTTTATCGTCTCGGTCAAATCCTCGACGCTGCCGACGGAAATCTATCATTATCTGGAATATTCCACCGATCCGCAGATCGCCGCACTATCCGTTATCCTCATCTTTATCTCGGTCGGTGTGGTCGTGGCGGTCGAGCGGCTGATCGGACTGCGTCGGGTGTTGTGACATGACCACCGTGAAAGTGGCAGCCGGTACGTTGCAAGGTATCAGGGAAAACGGAGTTCACGCCTTTCTCGGTGTGCCCTACGCCGCGCCGGTAAAGCCGGAACGGCGTTTCGACGCGCCGCAGCCGGTCTCACCGTGGCAGGGCGTGCGCGATGCCACCCAGCTTGGTCCCGTCTGCCCGCAAATTCCAACCTATGGTCCGGTCGGTGCCGCCGCGACCTCTAAACTTGCCTTTGGCGAGGATTTTCTGACCGTCAACATCCGCACGCCTGATACGGCAGGGCGAGCGCCCGTGCTGTTCTGGATCCATGGTGGCGGCTACGCGGTCGGTTCGGCCAATGAACCGGTGCTGCAGAGCGGTGCGTTCGCGGCGAGCGGCATCGTTGAGATCACGGTCAATTATCGCCTGGGCGCGCTCGGTTTCCTCCATCTTGAAGGCAGGCCCGACAATCGCGGTCTGCTCGATCTTGTCGCCGCACTCGAATGGGTGCGCGATAATATCGCCGCCTTCGGTGGCGACCCGGACCAGGTGACGCTGGCCGGGCGTTCGGCCGGTGGCTTTGCGGTTGCGGCGCTCATGGCCATGCCGGACGCGCAGGGACTCTTCCACCGGGCCATGCCGCAGAGCGGTGCAAGCACCGGTGTCGCCTCGATGGACGATGCCGAAAGGCTGACCCGACGGTTTCTGGCGGCCGCAAATGCCGATGAGGCTTCGCTCGCAGCCCTGCCGATGAACCGGTTGCTTGAAATCCAGCGTGATCTTTGTAACCAGTCCTATGAGGAGCATGATTTCGCCCGTGACGGGGACGCCTCGATGCTTGGCGTTCCCTTCGTTCCGGTCATCGAAGGGGCAAGTCTGCCGAAACATCCGGAAACTGCCGCGCGCGAAGGCCGCACCGACGCCGTGCCAATGATGATCGGCTGCACAACTGGCGAACATGTGACCCACGCAATCGTGCAGCCTAAGATGGACTTCGCACTTTGCGCCGGGCTGCTGCATGAGCGCGTTCTGCCGCGTGGCCTCGCCGGCTCCGATATTGTTAAGCGCTATCGCATGGCTCTGCCCAACCACAGCCCGCGCGGCATTTGGCGGGCGATTGCTGGCGATCTCGTCTTTCAGCTCCCAGCCATACGTTTCGCGAGGCTGCATGCCCGTTTCAATCCGGTCTATAAATATCTCTACGGTCCGCTGGAGGCCGATGAGCTGGGTGCGCCACACGGCGCCGAAGTCGGTTCCGTCTGGTATCGTGATGGTTCGAATGACCGCGAATTGCCCGAGCGCCAGCGGGTGGCGGATCCGGACTTCGCAAGAGCGATACATGATCTGTGGGCCTCATTCATAAAGGACGAACGTCCCCGCGCCCCAAACGGTGCGTGGCCGCTCTATCATGCTGACAAACCAGTGGTTCTGCGCGCAGGCCCGACCGGTTTTGAATTTACTGCCGACCCCTTCGACGGGCGCGAGGCGCTTTGGCTGCCAGCTGGCCATGACGATCGCGGACCGGTATAGCGCTTGGGTACGACGAGGCAAAAACACAGGTTCTGGGCGGAGTGAAAAATGGCGTCTGACTATCTTGATACGCGGCAGCTAGAGGCTTTCGTGGCGGTGGTTTCAATCGGCAGCATCACCGGTGCGGCGAAGGCCTTGGGCAAGTCTCAACCCGTCGTGACACGCCTCATTCAGGATCTGGAGGGCGAAATCGGTTTTGCGCTGCTGCATCGCAATGGTCCCCGTATCACCCCCACAGAAAAAGGAGTGGCCTTTTTCGCCCAAGCGGAGCTGTTCCTCGGCGGCCTCAGGACGATTAGCGAAAGTGCGAGGCGCATTCACGCCGCACGGCGCACGGCCATCGAGGTCGCCTCCATTCCGGCGATTGCCGCAAGCCTCCTGCCAAGGGCGCTCGCGGCCCTGCCGGCGGACCGGTTTCCCGATCATGTCCATCTCCAGAGCATTTCTTCGGAAAATGTCGTGCAGGCGGTGATGGCGGGCACCGCGGATCTCGGCGCCGTCAGCCTTCCGCTAGACAATCCCGGCGTCGATATTCACTGGCTGGGGGAGGTGCCGTGCGTGGCCGTGCTCGCGGAAGATCATCCGCTCGCTCGGAAGGCGGTCATCTCCGCCGCAGACCTTGCCGGAAACCGGCTTATCGCTTCGGCAAACCCCTTCCGCCTACGTATGCGGATTAATGATGTGCTTTCCAGTCTCGGTGTCGACCCTTCTTCCGTCATCGATAGCAATGCGACCTACGTTTCCCTGTCGCTGGCGCGCATGGGTCTCGGTGTCGCAATCGTCGAGTCGATCACTCTCTGGGGTTTGCCTGTAGAGGGTGTTCGCGTCATACCGCTGTCTTTTCATATCCCGTTCCAGTGGGGCTTCGTGACGGCTGCCGGTCGGCCGGTCATTTTCGAGGTGGAACAACTGGTGGCAACGGCACGACGGCTGGTAGCCGATATTCCTCAAGCGATTATCTACGACAGAATATCGCAGATTCAGTCTTTCGATTGACTTGTACATCTTACTTGCCAGACCCTGCCAAAGGCGACACTGCCGGGAAAAGGCAGCGCCGGCAAAAGATGTAGGCGGCGGCTTTCGTTCTCAGCTCAGCTTGTCGAGGATCTTACACAGCCTGATCATTCTGGCCTCCTTAAAGCCTGTTCCGACGTGGGCGAGCTCATTACTACAATAGGCCGCAGGGGCCAGAGAGCCAATGCCGCCGAGCGACGCGTCGATACCGAGGCCGCCCGTGACAAGCTGCAATGGATATCGGAAGGGACCGCCAACCAGTTCGCAATGGAGAAGGCCATCGCTTCAGGCAATGGGCGCCTCATGCGCAAGGCCAAGCTGGCGGCCAATACTGCCCGGCTCAAACGGCTCCGAGCCGCCTACGAGGACGACCAATATACGGTTCCGTCGCCACATGCACGATGCCGAATCCGCGGCCAATCAAAGCTCGACCGGTGGCAGATCTGAACGACGAGACCCTCGCGGCGGCTGCATGGCTGCGTTGCACAATAAATGTTTTCCTGATGGTCAAAAATCAGGCATAACGCCTCCAGCTGATGCAGATGACGGTCACCTCCCAGTTCCGTCGCAGCAGCTGTTCCCCTCTGGAGGTTTTAGATCTCCACACTTCATGGGCCGCGGTTTCCGCAGGCCCATTTTTTTATTCTTCGTTCGACCATTTTGAGGGATTTATACCGAGGCGTCTTTAGCGCAGGTCCCGCCGCTCGGCAGCTTGAAGAGCGATCATGTCAAGGTACCTTTCTCGCATGGCTTTCATGTCGATATCTCCGCGGGACCATTGCTCCAGCAAAGCAACGAAGACAGGATCCTTGTCGATCGGCATATCACGCGCTGCCGCGCGAGCAATAGCACGCTGCGCGATGGCCCTGCGGGTTTCGGGGTCTGTGCTCATGTTGCCTCGCCTGATATTCAGATGGACGGGAAGATCTAACAGGGAGTAGTCCAGATCGCGACTTCAAATTGCTCTCCCTCAAAAATATCTGAGCATCACCGCTGAAATTGCAGCGGCGTTGGGTATTGTCCCCGGGATACAAAAAGAAGGTTGCTCCCCTCACGGATTGAGCGCCTTTTTCGTATCGGAGGCGCCCGCAAACATGGTCCTGCGCCTCGACCGGAACTGGTGCTTTCCCGCCGCACTTGGCATGTTTTCCAACCCAGTCGCTTGCCACCAAATTGCGGAAGCCGCGGATATTCCACTTTTCGTACTGGTCCTCAATAATTCCGAATGGGGGGCCGTGCGCCAATCCGTGCTCGGGGTTTATCCAAACGGCTATGCGGCGAAGTCGAACGCTATGCCGCTCGTCTCGCTGTCACCTTCACTGGATTTCACGAGCGTCGCCTCAGCAAGCCGCGCCTGGACGGGCAAGGTCGCTGGTCGCGATGCTGTAAGTACTCGCGGTACCAGCCCCTCAGCGCATTCTTTGTGGGATAAACCCAGCTGGCGAATGGTCCAGTTAAGTCGCTTGCCAAGCCTGATGTAAAGCTCAACGGCTCGAAGTCTGTCTGCGTAGGAATACATGAACTACCTCCTTGGTGGTCCAAGTTTTCGTCCGCACCCCCAACGGGTCAAATCCTGCTGAAACTCAGTACTCTTGAATTTTAGCATCATTTTTGGTACTTTGATATCAAAGAGATCATTTTTCCAAGGATGATATCAATGCCGGCAGTCACCATTCGTAACCTTTCTGAAGAAACACATCGCGCTCTGAGGGTGCGAGCGGCTCATCATGGCCGGAGCACGGAGGCCGAGATTCGTGCCATTATTGAAGCGGCCGTTCGTCCTCCGGAACGTATTCAGCTCGGTTCCTTGCTAGCGGCCATTGGTCGCGACGCCGAGCTTTCCAACAGCGACGTTGAAGCTCTTCAGAAAAGTCGCGACAAGACACCTGCTAAGCCGATGACCTTCGAATGATCTTGCTTGACACCAACGTCATATCCGAACCTTGGAAACCGGTTCCGGACGAGGCGGTGATTGCCTGGTTGGACGCCCAAGCTGTCGAAACGCTGTTCATCTCCGCAATAACGATTGCGGAACTTCGCTTCGGAATTGCTGCTATGCCTTCAGGCAGACGGCAAACTATCCTCCGCGACCGTCTCGAGGGCGAGGTGCTGCCACACTTTTCCGGCCGCATCCTGTCCTTCGATCTGACTACTTCTCAGTTCTACTCTGAACTGATGGCACGCGCTCGAGCGTCTGGGAAAGCGATCGGCACGGCCGATGGCTACATTGCAGCCACAGCGGCAGCAAATGGCCTCACGATCTCAACTCGCGATACAAGCCCTTTCGAGGCTGCCGGGGTGAAAGTGATCAATCCCTGGTCCAGATAACCACAATGTTCATCCGGGTATCGTAAGGTCATATATTCTGAAGCACTTTGAAAGGTGACTCAGAGATAATGCGCGCCTCTCGCAGCGAGATGTATTAGGAAATGGCGTGACGCAAGGCATTGTTTGTTCATCGAACCCGAGCCGGTTAGGCGCATAATTCCATAGATGGGTTGGGTGCCATCATCGGCATCGTAGCGTATTTCCACAGTTGGGAATGAGGCTTCTGTCATTGCCAGCTGGCAAGCAGGACTTCAAGTGTAGCACGATCCTCGTCGTCCAGACGGGCGAGTCCTGGTGCTCGAACTGGGCCAACCGCAAGCCCCTGTATCTGCATCGCTTCCTTCACCACAGTCACATTGGCGCCGTTCCGGTATCGTGTCCGCAGCCGTTCGAACAACTCGATCTTTTCAACGATCTTACGTGCGGTCGAGAAATCGCCGGCCGTCAGTGCATCGTGAACTTGCAGGGAAAATTGCGGTGCGACATTGACGAGACCGGATGTGAAACCGCGGGCTCCGAAGGCGCAGAAGGCGGGAGCCCAGCTTTCTGCCAGTCCACACACGTAAAGTGAGCCGTCAGGATCGGAAGCGGCGATCGCACGCGACAGAAGCATAATATCCGTCGTCGCGAACTTTATGCCTGCGACATTCGGATGGCTCGATAGTCTGACCATGTCATTGACCGAGAACCCGTCGGCGCGGACATAGGCTACGAGAGGCAATTCGCTGCCTTCAGCCAGGCCGATAAAATAGTCGATCTGTGATTGCGGCGCTGCGAACGGGTCAACCGGTTGGTGGGACATGACCGCAGACGCGCCCATCTCCCTGGCCCGACGCGCCATGGACAGGGCCTCCCGCTGCGAGCGTCCAATCGCTGCAGTAACGGGGGCTTGCCCGTTCACCCCTTCGATCGCAGCTTCGTAGACCTTGAAAATTTCAGCGGGCGTCAACGCGTAAAACTCGCCGGTATTGCCCGCAGCAACGATATTGTGGATGCCCGCCTTTGCTACACGGGCATAGGCTTCGATGGTGACAGCTATATCGACTTCCCCGTCTGTCTCGTAAGCCGTTACGGGTACGCCGGAAATACCGTGCAGAGCCTGGCGGAAATCGAATGTCGTCATCAACTGGTTTCCTTAAAAATCGAAGGGCATCTTCAGATAGAAAATTTGTGAACGGCTACGCCCGCGACAGGCACATCAAACGCAACAAGCGTACCTGGGGTGGTTGTTCCGTTCGTCTCGGTCACAAGACTCGTCAGATAGATCGTTTTGAGGTCCGGGCCGCCGAAACATGGCATGGTCGGCCCTTTGAACGGCAACCTGTATATCTCAAACAGTTCGCCCTCCGGCGAAAAGCGGTTGAGACGCCCGGCCTGAACGCCGGCGCTCCAGTAACAGCCTTCGCAATCGGTCGCCGCGCCATCAGGCCTGCCTTCGTCGGGTGCGAAATCGTGCAGGCGCTCGGCTGGACCGAGCCTGCCCGTCGCGACATCGAAATCGAACGCCTGATACATCAGACCGCTGCTATCGGAATGATACATGCGCGTTCCGTCCAGATTCCAGGCAAGCCCGTTCGATGTGAACATATCGCCATTGATGACAAGCTCGACGCCGCCATCCGGCGCGATACGATAGAGGCGGGCATTTCCTGTCGGCACGGCAGCCTCGTCGCGGGTTCCCACCCAGAAATGGCCATCGGGGCCGACCTTGCCGTCGTTGAGACGGCTGTCTGCTCGTCCTTCGTCCGGATCGCACAGCAGTTCGAGCGCGCCGTTTGCGGGGTCTAGAAGGTGCACGCCCGTCTTGAGGCCCGCCACAACAAGGCCATTGTCGCAAAGACCGAGGCAACCCACCTGGGCGGGCGTTTCGTATCTGTCGAGTTTGCCGCCCGGATGCAGGCAGAAAATGGCGGGGGCGAGAATGTCGACGAACCACAGATTCCCGGTACGCTCATCCCATGCCGGTGATTCGCCGACCTTCAACGGCGTGTCGATGAGAGAGCGGAGTTTCGGCTCTATGATGCGTGGCTGGATCACTGATTATTTTCCCTTGCCCTGTATGGCTCGCCTTTTGAAATGTTGAAAAAACGGTTCTAGCTGCCGACGCCCTGAAACATGCGGGCACGGGCCTTTAGGATGTGATCTTTCATTGCGTCATGCGCGGCCTGTTCCTGGCGCGCAAAAATCGCTTCCACGATTGCCGTATGTTCGTTCTGTACCTCGCGCACATGTTGCGGCGTACGCTTGAGGCTGAGGCTGCGTGTCACCGACTGGCCGATCGCGAAATGCGGCTTGAACCATATCCGCACGGTGATGTGGAACTGGTTATGGCTCGCTTTAGCAATGGCTTCGTGCAGGGCAAAGTCCTCCTCCGCACCAAGATCGTTGCGCGCAAGACACTGTTCCAGCGCGGTAATGGCCTGTTCGATGCGGGCTTTGTCGGCAGCCTGCCAACTGCGTGCTGCAAGTTCGGCGGCTGCAGACTCAAGGCCGGACCGGAACTCGAAGAAACGCTGCACATCGGCAAGCGAGCCGACAGGAACCTGCTGCAACACGGATGAATCCGGCTGCTGGCGCACATAGGAGCCGGAACCTTTCTGCGAAACGATAAGCCCGTCGTTGCGCAGCCGCTCCAGCGCTTCGCGCACCACAGGCCGGGAAGCCCCGAACAGATAAGCCAGATTTTGCTCCGACGGCAACCGCTCGTTCACGGGAAACCGCCCATCAGAAATCATTCCGATGATCTTTTCGTAGATGATGTCGCTCAAGCGAGTCTCGCCTCGAGCGGCGGCGGATGCGGTTTGATTGTCCATCAGCAGCCCTTCCGTTGCAAATCGCTGAAGTTAATGGGTTTCCTGCATTTCAATCGCAACAGAAATACCGGGAATTTCATGAACGTGGTTACTGTCGTGCCGGTTCTTTCCTCAAACCTGATCGTGAAAACCGGCCTACGAATAAAAAATATGTAAAAATCTGTCAATACTTGTAATCATCTGAAAACGCCCATATGGTCTGCCCTGCCGGTGGAGGATCGGTGTGCTGGCTGGCCGGGAGGCTGTTGCGGTTCGGTGAAAGCTGTCTCGCTGCCGGTGATTTTTTGGGAGGATAGTCGATGCGCGATGGCGATAAATTTTCACTGGGCTTGACGCGCCGAACCTTTATGGCTGGGCTTGGCGGCGTCGCCGCCGTGTCCGTCATCGGGAGCTCGGCCCTGGCTGCTGCCGGCAAGGAAGCGCCGGAACTGGCAGCCCTGGTAAAAGACGGCAAACTGCCGCCGTTGGCGGAACGTCTGCCAAAAAATCCGATGGTGGTAACGCCGCATGAAAAGATCGGCACCTATGGCGGCACATTGCGCCGCGGCCTGCGCGGTTCGTCGGACCATAACGGCATCCTGCGCATGGTCGGCAACCAGGGGCTGGTGCGCTGGAACATGGACTTCACCGAAGTTCTGCCCAACCTTGCCGAGAAATGGGAGGTCAATGACGACGCCTCGCAGTTCACCTTCCATCTGTTGCAGGGCGCGAAATGGTCTGATGGACATCCCTTTACCGCAGATGACGTGGTGTTCGCCATCGAGGACTGCATCAAGAACAAGGAGCTTTACAGCGCTACCCCGGCGCAACTCTCCGTCGCCGGTAAGGCGGTCGATGTCGAGAAAGTTGATGATTTCACGGTCAGGTTCAAATTCGCAGCGCCAAACGCGCTCTATCTGGAAAACCTCGCCACGCCGCTCGGCCAGCATCCGACGCTGTTTGCCAAGCATTATTGCAGCAAGTTCCTGCCTAAATACAACACGGCGCTCGATGCCGACGTCAAGGCGGCTGGCGTGTCCAGCTGGACGGAACTGTTCCGCGCCAAGTGCGGCGACATCGAAATTCCGTCGCGCTGGTCGAATGTCGACAAGCCGACGCTCGACCCGTGGGTGGTCAAGGAACCCTATTCCGGCGGCGCGACCCGTGTGGTCATGACACGCAATCCTTACTTCTGGCAGGTCGATACGGAAGGCAACCAGCTTCCCTATATCAACGAAGTCAATTTCGGCATTTCGCAGGATGTCGAATCGTTGATGCTGAACGTCATCTCCGGCAAGATCGACATTCAGGAACGCCATATCAGCGTTCTCGCCAACAAGCCGACGCTGTCGCAGAACATGAAAAAGGGCGATTACCGTCTGTTGACGCTGGTGCCATCGGCTTCGCAGCAGTGCCAGATCTACCTCAACATCACCCACAAAGACCCTGAGATGCGCAAGATGTTCGGCGACAAGTCGTTCCGTCAGGCGCTGTCTATCGCGCTCAACCGCCAGGAAATCATCGACATCGTCTATTTCGGCCAGAGCGAGGGCTATCAGGCCGGGCCGCGCCCGACACATCCCTGGTATCACGAAAAGCTGGCGCGTCAGAACACCGAATACGATGTCGCCAAGGCGAACGATCTTCTCGACAAGGCCGGCTACGACAAGAAGAACGGCAACGGCATGCGGCTCCGGCCCGACGGCCAGCCGATTTTCTTTTCGATCGATGTGATCCCGACACTCTATCCCGATCTGGTCGATGCGCTGGAACTGGTGAAGGCGCAGTGGGCGCAAATCGGCGTCGATATCAAGGTCAACACCATCGAACGCGCGCTGTACTACACACGCGGCGATGATAACGCCCATGATGCGGCGGTCTGGCCGGGTCCGGGCGGTCTCGATCCGATGCTCGACCCGCGTGACTTCTTCGCGTTCCACCCGCAGGGGTCGCGCTACGCCATTCCGTGGGCGCTTTGGTACACATCCAACGGGCAGAAGGGGGAAGAGCCGCCGGAAAGCCAGAAGAAGCGCTTCAAACTGTTCGATGAAGCGCGTTCGACGGCCGACCTTGTCAAGCGCGGCGAGAAGATGAAGGAAATCTTCGATATCGCGGCCGACGAGTTCGAGACGATCGGTCTTTGCCTTGCCGTTGGTGGTTTCGGTATCATCCGCAACAACCTTCGCAACGTGCCGGAGAAAGAACCCGACAGCTGGTCATGGCCCAACCCCGGCCCGGCGTTGCCGCAACAGTTCACCTTCACAAGCTGACACCGCCACATGGGCGCCGCTTCATCAACGCGGCGGCGCCTCTCAGGTTGTTTCGACCACCCGAAAGCCGTCTCGTAGTGGATGGCGGCGCGTGTGGTAAAACGTGATTGCGAGAACGTTATGCTGCTATTTATCGTAAAACGCCTGCTGTGGATGATACCGTCCCTGTTCGCCGTCAGTTTTCTTGCCTTTGTACTGATCCAGCTGCCACCCGGTGACTACGTGACGACTTACATCGCCACGCTTGCTGCGTCCAACGAAGTCATAGACCACAATACGGCGGCGCAACTGCGAGAGCGCTTCGGGCTCGATGACCCGATGATCGTGCAATATCTCAAATGGATATGGGGCATCATCAGTCGCGGCGATTTTGGCATCTCGTTCGAATGGCAGCAGCCCGTTTCCGGCCTCATCTGGGAGCGCATGGCGCTGACGCTGGTTCTGGCCATAGCAAGCCTTCTCGCAACCTGGGCCATAGCACTTCCGATCGGCGTCTTCTCCGCCGTGCGCAAATATTCAATCGGCGATTATCTTTTTACCGCCTTCTCCTTTTTCGGCCTGTCCATACCGTCATTCCTACTGGCGCTGGTGCTGATGTATGTCGCGGCGGTGGAATTTGGGGCCGATGTCGGAGGGCTGTTTTCGGCGGAGTACGAGACTGCCTCGTGGAGCATCGCCAAGATGATGGATCTGATGGCCCACATCTGGCTACCAGTTGCGATCCTCGCGGTGTCCTCCACGGCAAGCCTCATCCGCGTCATGCGCGCAAACATGCTGGACGAATTACCCAAACCCTACGTGACAACCGCGCGCGCAAAGGGATTGTCCGAGTTCCGGCTGCTGACGAAATATCCTTTGAGAATTGCGCTCAACCCATTCATTTCCACGATTGCATGGCTGTTGCCCAATCTCATTTCAGGCTCGGTTGTGGTTGCTATCGTGCTCAATCTGCCGACGGCCGCGCCGCTGCTTTTGCAGTCGCTGATGGCGCAGGACATGTATCTCGCCGGCGCCTTTGTGCTTTTGATCTGCGGATTGACGTTGATCGGATCGCTCATCAGCGACATCCTGCTTGCGCTGGTCGATCCGCGCATCCGTCTCGAATAGGAGGGCGCCATGAGCGATATCGCCATCACCACCAATACCCGGCCGGACCGCGCTGCCGTCGCCTCGCAATGGCAACTGATCTGGTGGGCGTTCAAGCGCCACAGGCTGGCCATGGCCGCCCTGTTCGTCACCATCGCAATGTATATCGTCGCGCTTTTGCCAGGTTTCTTCGCCATCAACGATCCGGTTCTGCAGAATGCGCGCGCCACCTTCCATCCGCCGCAACGTGTGCATTTCATCGATACGACGGACGGCCTCTCGCTTGGTCTGCACTATTATCCGCTGAAGCTGACGCGTGATCCTGAAACGCTGGCGGCGGTGTTCGTCGAAGATACGGCCAAGAAAATCCCGATCCAGCTATTCGGTCGCGGCTACGAATATTCGGTGCTCGGCCTGTTCACCACGGATATCCATCTGCTGGCCTCGACCGACAAGACCCGACCGCTCTTCCTTTTCGGCGCGGATCGCCTTGGCCGTGATGTGTTTAGCCGGGTAATACAGGGCTCGCAGATTTCGCTGTCCATCGGTCTCGTCGGCGTGTTTTTCTCGCTGCTTCTCGGTGTCGTTCTGGGCGGTATCTCCGGTTATTACGGCGGCCGCATCGATTTTGTCATGCAGCGCGTCATCGACTTCGTTTTGTCGCTGCCGACCATTCCCATCTGGCTGGCGCTTGCCGCTGCCCTGCCGCAGGGTTGGCCGGCAACGCTGCAATATATGATGATCACCATCATCCTGTCCTTGACCGGCTGGGCGCAGCTTGCCCGCGTCGTGCGCGGCAGGTTCCTGTCACTGAGGACGGAAGAATTCGTGGCGGCGGCCCGGCTGGATGGCGTGCCGGAAGGGCGCATCATTTTCCGCCATATGCTGCCGAGTTTTTCGAGCCACATCATCGCCTCGGTCACGCTTGCGGTTCCGGCGATGATCCTTGCGGAAACCTCGCTGTCCTTCCTCGGTCTTGGCCTCCAGCCGCCGACCATTTCCTGGGGCGTGCTGCTTCGCGAGGCGCAGAATATACGCTCGATCGCAACCGCGCCGTGGCTGTTCCTGCCCGGCGTGGCTGTTGTCGTTGCCGTCATGGCGCTCAATCTGCTCGGTGACGGTCTGCGTGACGCAGCCGACCCCTATAACAAGTGAGGCCCCGGATGAGCGATATTCTCTCCATGAAGCCAGACCGACCGCTGCTTGACGTCCGCAATCTGGTCACCGAATTTCCCGTGCGAAACGGCATTTTCCGCGCGGTAAACGATCTGTCTTTTTCCATCGATCCCGGCAAGACGCTCTGCGTTGTGGGCGAAAGCGGTTCCGGCAAATCCGTCACCGCCCGCTCGATCCTGCAGATCATCGACAGCCCCGGTTACATCGCTTCCGGATCGATCATCCTCAACCGTGCCGACGGCTCGTCGCTGGATCTCGCAAAGCTCGATCCGCGCAGCCGGGCCATCCGCTCGGTGCGCGGCGCAGATATCGCGATGATTTTTCAGGAGCCGATGTCGTCGCTGTCGCCGGTGCATACCGTCGGTGATCAGATCACCGAAGTTCTGCGGCTGCACTTGAAGATGAGCAAGGCGCAGGCACGGGCGGAAGCCATCGAGCTGCTGCGCCAGGTGGAAATTCCCAGCCCCGAAAAGGCGCTGGATCGTTATGCCTTCCAATATTCCGGCGGCATGCGCCAGCGCGCCATGATCGCCATGGCGCTGGCCTGCAAACCGCAACTGTTGATCGCCGACGAACCGACAACCGCGCTGGACGTCACGACGCAGGCCGAAATCCTCGACCTGATATCGCGGCTGCAAAAGGCTCATGGCATGGCGGTGCTCTTCATCACCCACGACATGGGCGTGGTGGCGCAGATTGCCGATGACGTGCTGGTCATGCATCACGGCGTCGCCAAGGAATATGGCACTGTCGATGAGATATTCCACAATCCACAAGACCCCTATACGCGCATGCTGATCGGCTCGGTTCTGAAGCTGGAGCAGAAGGCGGAAATCCGGCTTGCCCGCCCGCCGCTCGATCTTGCCGCGGCGCCTATCCTGGAAGTGAACGACCTCTCGATGCACTTCGGTGAGATGAAGGCGCTGGATGGCGTGTCGATCAAGCTGCTTCCGGGAGAAACGCTCGGCATCGTCGGCGAAAGCGGCTCCGGCAAGACCACCATGGGCCGCTCGATCATGCGCCTCTACGATCCGACCGGGGGCGAGATGCGCTATCGCCGGGCGGATGGCACGGTGGTCGATCTTGCCAAAATCGAAGGTGCGGAGCTGAAAGCGGCGCGGCGTGAGTTGCGCATGGTTTTTCAGGATCCGTTCGGTTCGCTCAATCCGCGCATGACGGTGGCACAGGTCATCGGCGAGCCGCTGCTGGTCAACGGCATTGCGAAAGGCAAGGAACTGGATGAGCGCGTCTGCGCCCTGATGGAGCAGGTGGGTCTGGACCCGGCCGGACGTGAGCGTTATCCACACGCCTTTTCCGGCGGCCAGCGCCAGCGCATCGGTATCGCCCGCGCCATCACGCTCCGGCCGCGTATCATCGTTGCGGATGAGGCGACATCGGCGCTCGATGTTTCGGTGCGTTTCCAGGTGCTGGACCTGCTCATGCGGCTGCAGGACGAACTTGGCCTGGCTTACATCTTCATCAGCCATGACATCGGCGTCATCAGATACATGTGCGACCGCGTCGGAGTGATGTATCGCGGCAAGCTTGTTGAGGTGGGAGACGCCGAAAAAGTCTGCAATGCGCCGGATCACCCTTATACGCAGGCACTTCTGTCGGCCATTCCGCGCCCGGATCCGCGCGACCGCGACCGCACGAGAAGGTTCCGCTACGTCGAGCCGCCCGAGATCAAGAACGGAGCTGCTGCCAGATAACAGCGCGGCTGTTGCTTCTCGCAATTCAAGAGGAAGACCAAAGCATGAAAATCGATCGCATGCGGGTATTCGTTACCCGCGACAAGGACCGCCCCCGCGTTATGGTCGCTCTCGATACCGATGACGGTTTGACCGGCTGGGGCGAATGCTACAATCACGGCCCCGATCTCGCATTGCCCCCGGTTCTGGATTACCTCTACGGCTTCCTTGCCGGGCAGGATCCGACTCGGGTCGAGTATCTCTACAATCTCCTCCTCCAACAAAACCGCTTTCCGCCCGGAGCACTTGGTCTTTCGGCAATCTCAGCGCTTGACCATTGCCTCTGGGACCTTGCCGCCAAGGCGGCAGGCGTGCCTGTGTACAAGCTTCTGGGCGGCGAAGTGCGTGACCGTATCAAGGTTTACGCCGGCGTCTACACGGCACCGGATGCACCGGCGGCAAGGGAGGAATTCGATCGTCTCAACGAAGACTGGGGGTTCACAGCCTTCAAGCTAAGCCCATGGCGCGTCGATATTCACGCCCATCGCTGGGGTGAGGTGGTGCGCAGTTCGGCCGAATATTTCCGCTCGCTTCGCGAAACGGTGCGGCCCGACTACGATATTGCCTTCGACGCGCATGCCAAGATTTTCGAGCCTGCCGCCGCTCGTCAACTGGGCAATGCGCTTGCCCCTTATGATCCGCTATTTTTCGAAGAGCCGTTGCGTCCGGAAAATATCGAGATGTGGGGAGACCTAAAGCAGGGGCTGAACTGCACGCTGGCAACGGGTGAAAGTCTTTACAATCGCAATGACTTCCTGCGTCTTCTGCAAGTCCGGGGCGCCGATATCATTCAACCCGACATCTGCGTTGTCGGTGGTATTTCCGAAATGCGCCGCATCGCCACGCTGGCAGAGGCGCATTTCGTCAGCATCGCGCCGCACAACCCGATGGGGCCGCTCGCCACCGCCGTCAACGTGCATTTCTCCGCCGCCCAGCAGAATTTCCGTATTCTTGAATACAGGCTGCCGAAGGGGCAGTGCTATGTTTATGGTGGCACTGACCTCGAAAAACGCGAGGATGAAACGCGCTATGTTGTCGACCCTTATCTGCCAAAGGATGGATACCTGGAACTGAGGCCGGACCGACCGGGTTGGGGAGTCGAGATGGATGAAAAGGCCATGCAGGAAGATGGCTATGTTCACTGGCAGCGACGCGTGCCGAAACGGCCTGATGGCTCATATGCTTTTGCCTGAAACGGTTACGATTGCCTTCAGGCAGCTTTCGGCCCGCCTCCGCCCTTCCTGGGGTGGAAGGATGACGCATCTGCACCACGAGGATCACGGCGATATTCTGGTGCCGACAGCGGGGGAGTCTTTTGACCCGTTGAACTGGCCGAGGGCAGGTGCCTATCCGCTCATTCCTTACCACAACAGGTTATATGGCAGCTCATTCGTTCACGCGGATATCCGCCACGACCTTCTTCCACATCCCGCCCTTTCGCCTGATGCCATGCATGGACCCGCTCACCGACGATCGTGGGATATTTCCAGCCTGGCGGCCGATCAGTGCACGCTGGTGCTTGACTATAAGGCGGATGCTGAGTGGCCATTTTCCTTCCGCGCTGAACAATCTTTTATGCTTGAAAGCAACCGTTTGACGGTGGAATTGTCGATAACCAATCTGGAAAACCGGCCTGTGCCGGTTTCGCTTGGCTGGCATCCCTATTTTTCGGCAGAATTGGGCTGCGACGCCAGCACCGATGCCAAACTGCAATATCCCCTCGATGTGCAGAACGTGCCAACCGGCCAGCAAGCGGTGCCCCGCTCGAAAGCTACCATTCCTGCTACGACGGGATACACCTTGCACTTCACCGACTGGTCATATGCGCGCATCGGTTTTGACAGTTTTTCACTGTTGCTCGAGGCGGATCCCGTTTTTAGCAATCTCGCTGCCCACCGTATGGACCGCTATCTTTGTCTTGAACCCGTTTCCATGGTCGCCGGAGCACTTGGCTTACCGGAACCAGAGCGAAATGGCCGCGGCGTCGAAACGATCTCTCCCGGCCAACGACTGTCTGGGTGTATCAGGCTTTCTATTGAAAGTTGACAGGGGCGTAGGTGCCTCACGCACATAACGGCTATTCCGGGCGCTCCGCCTGTCTTAAATCCTGCGCAATCAGTAAGGTTATGCGTTCCTATCACAAGGATATCCCCTGGCGATCAACGTCTTCCGAGCGGCGGCGTACGCCTCCTGCAGCGCCTAGTGGCCTTAGCCCGTCAAGAGGTGTTGTCACGCTAACCGGCTCGCCGTTGCCCACGTTTTGGATTGGGCGCGCAGTCGATCAGGATGGCGTCGTTCTCGAAGAAATATTTCAGAAGCGACGTGACAAAAGGGAGGCCAAGCGCCTAGTCGTGTCTTTGATGAAGCGCTGTGGTTTTGCTCCCTAGCGGATCATCACTGACAAGCCGCGCTCCTACGAGTGCGGCAAATGCGGACGTGGCTGCCGGCCTTAACAATTGGTCGCACAAGAGCTTCAATAATCGGGCCGAGAACAGCCATATGCCGTTTCGAAACGAGAACGAACCCTGCAGGGTCGCCGATCGCCCGGAGCATTGCAACGGTTCGTTTCTATGCACTGCGCTACCCACATCGCTTTTCTGTTCCCGCCCGCCGCCGCGCCGCACAAACACTTCGCTACCGCCTCGAAGCGTTCGACGCATCGAAAATTGCTGCCTGCATCGCTTGAAAATTCGAGCCGCGCCTTTCTCGGCCTAGGTAACTTAACGTGACAACATCCCATGAGGTTATGCTTCAAGCCGGCGTCTGTCGTGCGCTCGTCCGCAGGCGAATGTAACGACATTATCTTTACGATGCTTGTAAAGATAATGTCGTTACGCTATATAAATGCGCTTGGATAGGAGTTTCCCATGCCGACCTCACACACGGGTAAGAGCCCGGACGCAAGTGTGCCGCTGAATATGCGCATCAAACCTGCTACTCGCAACTTGATTGATCGCGCCGCAGAGTTGCTCGGCAAAACGCGCACAGATTTCATGTTGGAAGCTTCCGAGCGCCGTGCGGAGGAGGTGCTGCTCGACCGTACAATCGTCACAGTAAGCCCCGAAATTTATGCCGAATATCTTGCCCGTCTCGATGCGCCTGCACAGCCCAATGAGCGTCTAAAGCGCACGATGTCGACCAAAGCGCCCTGGGATGAGGCGTGACTCTCAGCGCACCAGTCCCCCTGGCCGATCATCACGAACTGGCCGAATTCAATTCTGGAGTGCCTGAACTGGACGACTGGCTTCGGCGCCGTGCCCGGGCCAATCAAGCAGGCGGCGCGTCGCGGACCTTTGTCGTGTGCGACGAGAGCCGCGTCATCGCGTACTACGCCCTGGCCTCTGGCTCCGTGAAACCGCCGGAAGTGCCTGGTCGCTTTCGGCGCAATATGCCTGATCCAATCCCAGTTGCAGTGCTTGGCCGCCTCGCCATTGATCAATCCTGTCAAGGGCGTGGTATCGGCAGGGCATTGGTGCGCGACGCGGGTTTGCGCCTGCTGAATGCCGCTGAAGTGCTCGGGATCCGCGGCGTGCTGGTCCATGCGATTTCTGATGACGCACGAGCCTTCTACGAAGCCGTCGGCTTCCTGTCTTCTCCGTCCGATCCCATGATGCTGATGGTCGGTTTGCACGACCTCAATAACGCGCTGAATACCTAAACGAAATTCATCAATAATTTTCGATTGAGTCCATTCCACTGTGTTTCTAAGCCAATGGAACTGCTCCAAAAAGTCTGACAACAAATGACGTGCGGCGGGTTCGTACCCCTTCAGGGCAAAAGACACTTTGTCGCAAAACGGAGTGAACTATAAAAGCCAGCTCGTCATGAAAATCATTTCTGGAAAAGTTTTGGTTATCCTCGAGCTTCAACAAAAGAAAACAAAAGGCGCTACAGCTTGAAGAGCGACGTTAGAGATCGCGACGCGCTTTAAGTATTTCATTCAATCAGTCGCTTCGCCATCACGATCGATGGTGTCCGGTCAATTTCCACAAAGCCGAATTTGGCGTAAAATGCTACGACCTTTTCGTTATACTGATTAACGCCTAGATGGACGCCTCTTACGTCAGACCTCGTTAAAGAATCCAGTTGATGTCGCAGCAGCGACGACCCATGGCCGCCATTTTGGATCTCAGGCAGAAGATTGATATGCAGATGGGCGGGGTAGGGCCGTGTGACCTCAGCCGGGGTCTTTCTTGCGCTTCGAATATAGGAAAGAACGTTCTCATCCTCTACTGTCCGTGTTTCGAAATCGCGGAGCTCTTCCTGCAAGGACGGCCACCATGCGGCCTCGAGCCAATTTTCATAGGCAATCGTATCGGGTGCGGCGACACAGTAGCCCATGACGACGTCATCCTTCGTCAGCACGAATGCAGTTTCTGCGCAGAAGCGGACATAGGGCAGCGCCCATAAGAGTCCGGGAAGTCTCGGGTCAGAGTAGTATTGTGATCCGTCTTTGCCTCGATCCGAAGTGCGCACACATATGTCGAGGATCGCCGTCTCATCGGACGGTCGGGCGTTGCGGATGATAACGGATGATAAAGACGCTGGCATGGTCATAATCGCGGCCTCAGGCAGCCACATGAGGGGTGCGAAGCGCGTCATCGAAGCGCTGCCAGGTTTCAGCAAGCTCGATGGTGCGCCGGACACGGCGTGCCTCATCGATCTTGATCGCGACGAGCCCCGCTTCCAAGGCTGAGACGATATTGACGGGCAGGGGAGAGGCCTCGGTCAGATGCCTGTAGATATCCGAGGCCATCTGATCATCTGCGCCATAGTGATCGCTTTCGTGCCCCTCGTAACGCCGCTCGACTAGCTTTTCGCCTGTTATTGCAGAGTGCACCTCGAAGCGATTGCGGATGAAATCGCCTTCGGCCATTCCCTTGCTACCGATCACGCAGAAGCGGCGAAACTGATCTGGAACGTTGAGATTGGTATGAAACGTCATCGTCGCCCCGCCATTATATTCGATAATCGCGGTCTGATAGTCGATAATATCGCCGTCACTCTCAAACACCGCGCCACCCTCTAGCCAGCCGCTCGGCTTTTTATAGAATTCCCGCTGTTGAAACGCGGAGAACTGATCCGGTTTGTTTTCCGCGATAAACGACTTTCGGCCGCCGAAGCTGGCAACGGCCATCGCCCGCTGCCCAACAACGCTGCCATAGAGGTCGAGATCGTGGCAGCATTTCTCCAAGATAAACGGCCCGGCATAGCGCGTATGCCGTCGCCAGTCCCGCATGAAGAATGCTCCGTGGTAGGGTGCGATATGCTCGGATGCCTCAATCGACGTGATGGCGCCGATTTGGCCTTGCGTCTGCGCTGCGCGCAGATCCCGATAAAGGTCAGAGTACCGCAGAACGAGCCCCACGATAACGCTTTCATCGCCATATTCGGCAAGCAAACGCGCCATCGTCATCGTCTGGTTTTCGTCGATCACCACCGGTTTCTCCGTGAAAACCCGCACGCCTGCGCGCAATCCCGCGGTGATATGTTCCAGATGGAAAAGATTGGGCGAACCGACCATAAGAAGATCCGGCTTCGTCTGCGTCAGCATAGCCTCGATGGTTTCGAAACGTCGCGGCGCCGCCATGCCTGCCGACTGAATGGCTGGAAGGCCAGCAGGCTGCGGGTCCATCAAGCCGACAATTTCCAGTTCAGGGCAGGCCTTGCGGAAGGAGGCAATGACATTGGCAAGCAGAAAGCCGAGCCCGGCAATTGCGATTTTCATGTTTTGGTCCTGTCGGCAAGAGTCATGTAAATCAGGATGACGTGTCGTCATCCGTTGGCGCGCCTGCGACCCGATCGAAGCGTCTTTCGAAATCGATCGTCTGGCTGCGTCCGCGCATGGATGAGAGGCGCCTGAAGTCTGGGCTGCCATGGGCAATCACAGGTAGCATGGCAGCGCCGATCGCGGCGGCCTCCGGCCCTAGAGCGCCAGCACACAGCCGGGGAATTTCGCGGTGGCTTCGGGCGCTGACTGACGGCAAAAGGGGATAGGCCCGGTCGATGAGGGAATTGATGAGCGCTGGTGGAAAGTGCCCTCCAACCACGATGGTCTGCGGGTCCATGATGTTTTCAAGCAGCGACACCAGCAACCGCAGGCGCTTCGAATTGAGATCGAGCCATCGCATCAGAATACTGTCGCGTTGAGCGTAAAGTTTCTCCAATGCCCCAGGCCGCGCAATCTCCCTGCTTTCGCACGACAGCATCGCTGCAAGCTCGTCGATCGAAAACGGTGTCTGTTTCCCCGCATCTGGATTGGCAAGTTCCGCCGGCCATGTCAGGAGACCGATTTCTCCGGCATTGTTCCAAAATCCCTGGAGCGGCATGCTGTCATTGATAATGCCTGCCCCAAGTCCGTGCCCGACGAAAATATGGACGTAGTGGCTCAGTCCTCCCGCACTTCCCACCCTCAGTTCGGCAACTGCTGCGGCTGTGGCGTCATTCTCGATAATGGTGGGAAGGCCACATGCATCTTCGATGGCTTCCGCCACCGGCATACGGCTCCACGCATCCCAACCCGGCGGGCCGACGGGATGTTCGAATTCCGCCTCCTGCAATGTGGGCATCGCGATGCCGATGCCCCAGGCGGGACGATCCACCGTAACCGACCGCAGACGCTGTGTCATATCGGCGATGGCACGGATGGTGTCGGATGGATCTTCGAGCGATGCGGATGCGGTTTCGCGACCCAACTCCTGCCCCGCCAGATCGCAGACGATGCCCAGAAGCCCGTCGCGATCCACATGAATACCCAGGCAGCAACCGGCATCGGCCCTGACCCACATCTTCTTTTGCGGCGCACCGCGCGCGCCCTCTTGTTGGATGGTTTCCACAACCACTGAACGGTCTATCAGGTCCTTGCAGATATTGGACATGGTCTGCGGCTTCAAGCCTGTCACATAGACAAGGTCACGCCGGCTTATGCCATTGCCGGATCGGATCAGATCGAAAACGAGGCGACGGTTGTAGCGGCCGGAATATGTGTGATTGCTGCCCATCAAGCTCATCGGGGCCGATTCCTATTTAATAAATTAAATGGAATTTATCAGCCCAGCCTGTGGGCGTCAAGCAGGTCGCAATGCAGATAATCTTAGTCTTCAGTCATAATACTGTAACGCAAGGACCGTAATTCCGCAGAAAAGGCGGCTTGATTTTTAATCTGGTAAATGGATTAATAGGGTCGCCTTCTTCTCAGTGACTTTAAAAAGGGAACATAGTCATGCTGAAATGGACCTTGCGGCGTATCATAGCGGGCGCGTTGGCGTCGGCGTCGATCATCAGTGTTGCGAATGCCGGAGAACTGGTGGTCTACACCGCTCATGGGGAGGCGACATCTGCTCCCATCCTCGACGCTTTTGCCAAGGAAAATCCGGATGTGAAGGTGACCGTCGTGCGCGGCGGTACTGGCGAGCTCATCGAGCGCCTGCGTGCAGAAGGTGGCAATTCCTCGGCAGACGTCATGTGGGGCGGACCGACGCAGACCTTCGAAGAAAATGCAGCCCTCTTCCAATCGTTCGAAAGCAAGTCCGACGCCGACATGGTGACTAACGATCCCAATCGCATCTGGCATCCGTTCACGGTGCTGCTGCAGCCGCTGGTCGTCAGCACCAAACGCGTCGAGGCCGGCTCCATACCAAGGACGCAGAAAGATCTCGTCTCACAGGACTTCGCAAAGAACGGTGGCCTGATTATTCCAGACCCTGCAAAATCCGGCACCGGCTACGTCATTCTTTCCGCTCTTGCTGGCAATTTCGGTTGGAAGTTCGTCGGTCAAATGGCCAAGGGTGCGCGCATTGCTCCCGGTTCCGATGACGCCTTCAACGCCGTACGCGACGGTGAAGCAGCAGTTGGCTGGATTAACGAGGATCTGGGTGCCAAGTGGAAGGCTCAAGGTCTGCCGATCGAAATCGTCTATCCGACCGATGCGGTTACCGGCCAGATCGATGCGCAAGCCATAGTCAAGGGCGCGCAGCACATCGAAGACGCCAAGAGCTTCATCGATTTCCTCGGCAGCAAAACGGCGCATGAAATCGTTCGCGACGCCACCGTTCGACGCTCGGCACGCAAGGATGTAACGCCTCCCGCCGCTCTGCCTGACATGGCTACTCTCACGATCGTATCCGCTGTCGATCCGCGCCCTGTGGTCGTGGCTCGCTTTCAGGAGCTTCGCGGAAAATGAAGGTGCTGCGCGACAATTGGCTGATATTTTCAATCGTCGCGCTCGTGCTCTGCGGCCTGACGATTGTTGTCCCGCAGGTTCGCCTCATGGCCGCCTCCCTCCTGGAGGAGGGCGGCCGTTTTACTCTTCTGCATAATAAAGACGGCTTGCAATTCGTCCCGGAAATGACCGCCCGATACAGCGTTGCTAAACTTTCTGACGGCGTTGCGATAACGCTGAGTTCGACTGACAGTCTGACTGTAGACGTCCAGGATGACCGAACGCTGCGCCTCTCTTCGCAAGAGCCGATTTCGGTTGGTAAGGACGAGGCAGGTTTACTTGAACTCGATCTGGGCTCGGCTCGGTTCACGCTTTCGCAGCAGGCGCCCCGGGGGCTATTCGCGACAACTTCACCAGCGCCTTTAGATATCAACGCGCAGTCGCTCAACACTGTCCTGCTCTCACATGCCGCGAACGCCTACATCACCTTCGAAAACAAATCGCTGTCGCTCTCTGCTGTCCACTATACCGACTTCTTTACACGCTCGGAAACCCTTTCCGCCACGGTAAACAGCCTGCTGATCGCGTTGACGTCCACCGGACTTGCCGCTTTGATCGGCGTATCGCTGGCTTATCTTATCGCACGTTACCGGGTCGCGGGCAGCACTGCTATCGTCTTTCTTGTCACTATGGCTTCCGTGTCTCCACCATTTCTGGGGGCGTACGCCTGGCGCTTGCTCCTGGGACGAAACGGCGTTCTGACCAACTATCTCGGCCTCGATGTCTCGATTGTCGGCTTGCATGGCGTCATTTGGGTCATCACCTGGCTGGTCTTTCCAATCATCTTTCTGCTCAGTCACAGCTCGTTTCAGAGTTTGGACGCTGGCCATATCGAGGCAGCGGAAAGCCTTGGTGCCAAGCCGCCTCGTGTGCGCATGACGGTCGAAATTCCGCTGGCACTCCCCGGCATCATCACCGGTCTCTATCTGGCAACGATGGCAGCCCTGTCTGACTTCGGAACGCCGCGCATCATTGGCCTCGATGTCAACGCACTGCCGGTTCTGATCTATACGTCCTTCCTGAGTGAGGCAGGACGCAATCCGGCGCTTGCGGCCACAGGATCGATTGTGCTCATCACCATCTCGAGCCTGTTCCTCATGGCGCAGCAAATCTATTTGGCGCGACGCGGTTTTGCCGTGGTGTCGTCGCGGGCGCTGGAACGCAAGCCGCTATCGCCTCTTGCTCATGTCACAGTGCTTGGCGCGGTCATCATTGCCCTTCTCATGGCATTCACGCCCCACCTGACGGTGCTGGTTTCCAGCTTCATGGAATGGCGGGTCGGCCTACCCAGGGCGAACTTTACGCTGGAAAACTACGCCACTATGTGGCGCACCGGCATGGGGCCGGCTTGGGTGACCTTGTCGCTTGGTATTGCCGGAACGCTGGCGGCAACAGCAATCGGGTTGGGGATTGCATATGTGATTATACGCAAGCGCTACCGGATCATCGCCCCCGTTCTCAGCCTCACTGTCATGATGCCCTACGTCATTCCCGGCACGGTGCTCGGTATCGGTCTCATCATGATGTTCAACAAGGCGCCGCTGCAACTGACCGGCACCTGGTTCATCCTTCTCCTTGCCTATCTCATTCGTAACCTGCCTTTTACGGTGAAGGCGTCAGAGGCGGCCCTGAGGCGCGTTCACCCGGCTCTCGAAGAGGCCGCAATCAGTCTTGGAGCGCGTCCATTCAGGGTGTTCTTCACCATAACGGCACCTCTTGTTCTGGCGGGTGCGGTAACCGGTGCAACGCTCACCTTCCTTCACATCGTCACGGAGCTGTCGTCTACCATCGTTCTCTATCGTCCGCCGTGGAAGCCGATGACAGCCGTGATCTTCGAGAACACGCTTGTCGATGCCGATTTCGGTGTCTCCGCAGCACAGACCATCCTGCTGATGCTGATCATTTACATCCCTCTCTATTTCATTGTCCGCTACGGCCAAATTCGAGGAAATTCCGGTGGTTGAAACCTCATCTTCCAAAACTCCAACCCAAGGCTGCGAGGTCGTCATCGACGCCGTCTCCAAGACCTTTGGCAATCATGCAGTTCTGAAAGACATCAGCCTCACGATCAGGCCCGGCGAATTCTTCACGCTGCTAGGGCCGTCCGGTTGCGGCAAGACGACACTTTTGCGCGCCATTGCAGGCTTCCACCCAATCGATGGCGGAAAAATCCTGTTCAACGGGCGGAACGTGACCTCGCTCGCCGCCTGGGACAGAAATATCGGCTTCGTCTTTCAGAACTATGCGCTATGGCCAAACCAGACCGTGTTCGACAATGTCGCTTACGGGCTCAAACTGCGTAAGGTTCCGAAGAACGAAGTTGCTGAAAGGGTTCGGGCCGCACTGGCCCAGGTCGAGCTTCACGGCGTCGAGAAGCGCTATCCCGCAGAAATGAGTGGGGGTATGCAGCAGCGCATAGCGCTGGCGCGTGCACTCGTCATCAACCCGCCGCTGCTTCTCATGGACGAGCCCATGTCCAACCTTGATGCGCGTCTTCGCGTGGCTCTTCGCCATGAACTGCGCAGTCTGCAGAAGAGACTCGGTCTGACAGCAATCTATGTGACGCATGATCAGGAAGAAGCCCTCGAAATGTCGGACCGGATCGCCGTGATGCAGAATGGAATCGTGCAGCAGCTTGCAGATCCCGAAACAATTTATTCGCGACCGGCGAACCGCTTCGTTGCCGAGTTCGTCGGTAGCGCAAACTTTCTGGAGGGTGAATTTGATGAGGCCGGCTTCCAGATGGCTGACGGATCGCGACTTCCTATCATAGGAAGTGGCCACCGCGGTAAAGGCACACTTGTCGTACGTCCCGAACAGGTAATGACCCGCGAAAACGGCAGCGCTCTCGTCAATGCAACGGTGAAAGATCGCCGCTTCATGGGCAAGGCCTGGACGCAGAGCCTTCGACTTGAGAACGGTGCGACCATCTCGGTGGAAACACGACACGCACTCGATCTCGACTCTCGCGTCGGTGTGGATTTCGAGACGATAACTTTTCTACCCTCGGGAGTATGAGATGGCGGACCTGTCGCTTGACGAACTGATGCAGCTTGCATTGTCCGCCGCACTTGCCGGAGGCGCTGAACTGAAGACGCATTTCGGCGCCATGTCCCGCGATAGTGTTCAACGAAAAGCTTTGGGTGATTATGCGTCCAAGGCCGATCTTGCTGCCGAGGAGGCTATTGCCGCAGTTCTGGCAAGGGCAGGTGATCGCTACGGTTTCGTGGGTGAAGAAACCGGTACGCGCATGCCAGACGCACGACGCCGCTGGGTGGTAGACCCGCTCGACGGAACCAGCAACTTCATCTGGGGCATTCCCTATTTTGCTGTCAGCATCGCTCTTTGCGACGACGAGGGCGAAATACTGGGCGTCGTCCTTGACCCATTGCGGGATGAGATGTTCACGGCAGTTCGAGGGCAGGGTGCCCGGATGAACGGTAAGGAACTGACACGGTTGGAAGAGAAAAAGCCCGAAGAATCCATCATATCTCTATCTATGCCGATCCACGGACAGTTGAAGTCGATGGACCGCAGTAGTTTCTTCCGGGCCCTGGATACCATCACCAACGAGACGGCAGGCATCCGCAGACTTGGCTCGGCCGCACTTGATCTCGCATATGTTGGCGCGGGCAGGCTAAATGGCTATTTCGAAGACGGCCTCAGCCATTACGACTACGCGGCTGGAAAGATCATTGCCCAGGAAGCCGGAGCGCTTGTTACCTCGCTTAGCGGCGGTGTTGTAAAGGACGGCGGTTCACTGTTGGCGGGAACGTCATCCATACATCAGTGGCTCCAATCCAAGTTTCAGCAAGGGGAGACTCCAAGCTGAAAGGTCTCACAACCGCAAGCCGCTTTTGATGTCGCAACTGTCAAGCTTTAGACCTGACTGCTCTTAGTTCGCCGTAGATACCTAGAGACGCGTGACGTTTTCAATCTTCGTATCGATGCATCGTGCTTTTTCCAGAATAAAGGTTTGTGCGGTGATGAGCGTGCGCAAGTCCAGGGGCTGAAGCTTTCGGGTGGTCCTATACGTTATCAGACGAGATGCGTGCCCCTTGGTAACATCGACAGACTTCTCGTGGCTGCGTTCAGGCAGCCACCGGCGGCACTCGGCGCTGGCGCGCCACTTTTCTCACGGGGCTTTTCAAGACCACAGGGCCTGTGTCGCTCAGGGCTGACACGACGGCCTGCGTCAGCGAAGCGGCAACGAAGTCGGCGCTTATGTCTTGTGGGTCGATTGGCGCTTCGCGCCCGCCTTCTCCCATCGGCAACAATATGCCGACACGAAGAGAAGGTCTTACACGCTTCAAACGACGCACGATCTGTCGTGCGTGCGATTTCGAGTTCTCATTGAGAAACGTAACGACAACGGTGTCGATATCGTCAGCCACCAGAGCCTTTAGATCTCGTCCTTCAATCCTTGTATAGTCTGCTTGTCTGATCTGCGCACCCTGAACCAAGAGAACTTGCGATAACATCGCAGACGCTGCGTCGTCCATGGCCCCTCGGCCTCCCAGGGATAGAATGGATCTGCCTTTACCGTCCGGTAGCGCGATTGTTTCTTTGGTCTCTGGCGCTGAAGTCTGTTCGTCTTCCGACATTCCCTCGTTTTCCTCTTCGCTCGCAATCTCTGCAAGATTTTCAATGAGGGCATGGGCGCTGGAGGCAAGAAGCGTGATCTGAGCCTCTGTCATCACGCCGCGCTGGCGGTCCGCTTCGCCCAGGATCAAGGCAGGAAGACCAACTTTTTCGTAGTAGTCGATGAGATATTCCTCTTCGAGAAACTCTTCGGCGTTGTCAGTCGCTTCGTTGGGGTCGCCGGAGAGCAGCCGCTGGTAGAGCTTTTCCTGCGGTTGGAGGACTGGTTCATTTCCGAGCAGAACATCCAGAAAACTAAACTCGGGGACATATCTGCCAAGAACGACCAGACACACCGTGAGAGGTGTCGACAGCATTAACCCCAGCGGTCCCCAAAGCCAGGACCAGAAGATTGCGGAGATGATGATCGCCATTGGAGACAAGCCGGTGTGGCTACCATAGAGCCAAGGTTCAACGACGTTATTGCTGATCAGTTCGGTGACGATGAAAAGTGCCGCGACCCACGCGACCAACGACCAGCCGGGAGAGATTGCAAGGGCGAGGAACAGCGGCAATACCATTCCGATAACGGGACCAATATAGGGCACGAAACGCAGAACCAGCGTCAGCAGACCCCACAGGATCGCGTTCGGAATGCCAAGCACCCAAAGCCCAATGGTGATGGGAAAGGCGTAAAGTGCATTTACCACCAATTGCATCAGAAGGTATTTCCCAACCCGTTTTCCAGCGTCCTGCAGCGCTGCCGTCGTGCGATGCAGGTCACCAAGTCCAACCAGTCTGATAAACCTGTCGCGAAGGTCCTCACGCTCGATCAACATGAAAATCACAAGAACGATGACCAAACCTGCCGTTGCAAACGGGCTGATAAGCGGAAGAATGAAATTGCCAAGTGTTTCGACCGGATGGGATCGCGTGACGATCTCAACGGGCATCGGCTCTCGCATGGTTGGTGCGGTCGACTGCTCGTCCTGACTTTCGACGGCGCGTGTCTGCAACTCGGCGCCGACACGCTCGACAACCTTGCTCAGATGTTCGAGCACACCATTGCCTGATCCTGCCTGGCTGAGCGCCTGAACCTTGGTGACGATATTGCGCTGATATGTCGGGATGTTTTCGGCAAGATTTGTCACCTGCGTGGCGACGACGAAACTGAACAGCGCAATTGCCATGAAGGCTGAGGCGACCGCCAAAATAACGGCGGCAATCTTGGGCACAGAGTGTTTTCGGAGAAAGGAGACAATAGGTGCCAGAGTGAATGTCAGGAGGAGAGCCAAGGCTAATGGCACGAAGATTTCCTGACCCACGTGCAGGATGACCGCGACGCCAATCAGAATGAGAATCGTTCGTCCAGAAAGCCTGGTGTTAGCCAGCGGACCTTGATGAGAAACGGCCATAAGTTTTCCGATGTCGTTTGTTGTTAAAGCGCCAGTGTCCATCAGCAGTCCGCCTTTAGATGCACCGATGAACTCAAAAAATATGTGCCATGTCCGCATCTGCTTTATGAAGATCAGCTTTAACTCGCGAAAGACGTTAAAGATGCAAGGGCGTGCCTCACATCTTTCTCTCGACCTAGCAGTCCTGTAGTAGCGCCAATGTAAGGGAAAATATTGCTTAAAAATTACTGTGGCCTATCGGAATCGAAAAAGGGGTGTAGGGCCCGAGCGATGCCGGGCGATTGGTGCTGTCACATAGGCAGGATCGAGGCGATTGAGCGTAACTGGTTCGGTTTCAATGGATGCAGATAGCTTGCGCAACGCTCTTGAACGCAACTCTCCACATCCCCATTCATATTAGGCTGAGGCATATCTCTTTTATGGAGCACGATTGTATGACAGCGAGAACGTGGAACGCCCACGGCACATCGGACGACTTCGTGGATGGTGCTGAGCGGCTCCGCCGTCTGCGGCGGCTGTCGGGCATCGCTCGTATGATGGACACAGCGATCCGCATTCCTGGCACGGGAATCCGTTTTGGTGCAGATTCCATCATGGGTTTGCTGCCACTGATTGGTGATGGTGCGGGTGCTATTGTCGGCCTCTATATCGTCAATGAAGCGCGCCGCCTTGGTGTGCCGCAGGAAAAGCTTGCGCGAATGGTTGGCAACATTGCCATGGATGCTCTTGTGGGCAGTGTTCCTGTCTTCGGTGATCTGTTTGATATTTATTTCAAATCGCACCGCCGTAATGTCGATATGATCATCCAGCACTTTGGCATCCATGGCGACGAGTTGCGGCGGAAGCGCAAATAAGCCTCGACGATGGCCCGAAAAAACCTGGCTGCGGTTCTGGAGTCGCAGTCGAGGTGTACCGTTTCCTCGTCGGTGGTCGAGACTGCGTCTTTCAGCCTGTGCGCATTGTTGGCTGTCGCCTTAGGGCGGGTAGGCTCAACTAAGATACTTCAGTGCCGGATAGAGGCCGCCTCGGCGGACGGAGTCGTCCCTGTTTCGCCGGGTCAGCCGGCTTTCCTGCTCGCTCGCAATCCACGCGATGGCTGTCAAAATACCAATCCCAAATCTGGACGCTGCTGAGCGCGTCGATATGCCATCCCGTGACGCAGCTAGAACGCGGCTACGCAGATCATCGTTGAAAGCTCAGGCCATGTTGCTTGCGACCAAATCACCAGTCGGAGCGATGGAATCAGAATTCCGCCAGTAAGGGGGGCCTAAACGCGATTCCGCGTTCAACGGACGTGATCTATAAATCCAATGGAAATCAGCCTGTGAACGATGCTGGGGACAGTTCGGCTCCTTTCAAGAGCCAAAGATAAAGATGCCCCTTGTCTCAGTTCAACAGACCCAACTTTTTTCTAAGTGCTTCCGACCAGACCGCGTAGCCTGCCGCATTCAGGTGAACCAGATCGGGTAAATAATAACGGAACATCGGCAGGCCATTTTCACCAATGAGGCCGGCGTTCGGATCAAGCCATGTCGTGTGTTCGCGGCCGTTGCACCAGTCGCGCGCCGTCTGGTTGAAAAGATCGAATTCGTGGCGGTATATCCAGCGCGCCGGACTGGGCTTGATCGCCAGAACAAAGACGTCCGCCTGCGGTAGCGCTCGAGAGATGCGATCGCGCAAATCCCGCAGGTGCCCAAGCGTCGTCTGCGCCTTGAGGCCGTCGCTGGCAATATCGTTTTCGCCGAAATAAAGCGCCACTCTACCTGGCTTCAAGGGAACCAGGAGCCGGTCGAGGTAGTGGCTGGCAGAGAGGTAAGTGCCACCGCCAAATCCCAGATTGACGATCTCCAGCGAGCCGAGATCCTCGGTGATGGAGCTCCAGATTCGAAACGAGGATGAGCCATAAAAGGCGATCGGATTGTCTGGAAGGCCGATGCGCTGAATGCGGGCCAGAACGGCAATGATATCGTTTTCGTGACGGCTGGTGCCGATATTGGCTGGGAAGTCGTACATGATTGGTCCTAAAAAATTGTCTTGAAAGCCGGATGCCGCCATTTCGGCAACCGGCGATCGGCAAGGGTTATAAAAGCGCTTGCCGCAGGATAGTCAGAGCGCCTTTTGTGAGGGCGTCATCCGCACCCATGGATGTCTTGAGCCCGAACACATCGGCGGCAACCAGATAGAGATCGTTCAGCCCGTCATTGCCGACGATAGCTGCCTCGTCTCCTTCCGCATACCATCCGGCCTCGCGGGCTTGCCGAAACTCCTGCCCGATGACCAGTCCTCGCACATAGGATCGCAACTGATCCGGCGAAAGCCGGCCCGCAAGCCCGCCGGTTCGCGCCGAAAACAGCAGCGACAGCATGGCGGCGGATCGTTTTGCCTCTGTCAGACCCCAGCGATAGGCCTCGTGATCATCGACCGGCGGCTGCGTGGAACCGCGCGCGATGAAGGAGTGATTGATAAGCAGGTTGAAGATTTCACCGGTGACGAATGTCTGGAAGCCATCGATCCTTCCCGCCGTCACCCGCGCCCATTTGCTGTGTGTTCCAGGGATGATCAAGGTGGCGTCTTCGCCAAGGCCGTGGCCGACGATCTGGGTTTCTTCGCCGCGCATCACGTCCGGGAAGGGCTGGCGGGCGGGGTCGGTCAGACCGGGCAGGAAGACGAGATCGGACCCGTTCGGCAGCGACCTGCGCACCGTGCCGGCGGCAAGTTCCGCCGGGCCTGCCGGGCACGGCACATAAGCGACCTCGACCCAGCCGTTGCGGCTGGTGATCATTCCGAGTGCGGCGACGGGCAAGGCACCATGGCTTGAGAACCAGGGTGCGAGTGCATCCATCAGCGCCGCCTCGTGCTCACCCTTACCAAGGCTCGAAATACCGTTGGCGGTTTCCAGATGATCGAGTTCTTCGCCGCCTTCACCAACGAGCGTTGCCCTCAGTGATGTCGTTCCCCAATCAACGATGATCGATGTCGCCGGTGCTGCCATGTCTTGAACCTCCTCGTTCATTTCATCTTGGGGCTTGTCATAGGTCGCAAGTCTATATAGTGTCAATTAGTGAATTCAAGGTATCAAAATATGATACTAAATCGGGAGGAGAAAGATGGTGGCTGGCCTTAAGGGGATTTTGCCTGTTCTGCCTACGCCGTTTCTGGCTGATGGCGGCATTGACGAAGCGGGTATGAAGCGACTGGTGGTCTTTGCGCTCGACAAGGGCGTCGATGGTGTCGTGTTTCCCGGTTTCGCCAGCGAGGTGGAGACTTTGAACGCCGCCGAGCGTGCGGCGTTGCTGAAAATTGTCGTGGATGTGGTGGCTGGGCGGGTGCCGGTCGTGGCCGGGGCAAGTGCGGCCGACTGGCGTGACGTGGTTGAGCACGGGCGGGCGGCATCGGCGCTTGGCATCCGCCACCTGATGGTGCAGGTGCCCAAGTCGGTCGGCACGGATGCGCCGGCGCTGATCGAATTCCTCGGCAGGATCGTCGAGGCGTTGCCCGAAGTTGAAATCATTCTGCAGAATGCACCTGCGCCGCGCGGCTCCGACCTTTCGCCGCAGGCGATCGTGGAGATCGTGCGGGCGTTGCCGCAGGTGACCTATGTCAAGGAAGAGACGCTTCCTGCCGGCCCGGCTATCAGCCACATCGTCGCCCATGCGCCTTCGACACTGAAGGGCGTCATCGGCGGGGGCGGCGCGCGCTACATTCTCGACGAATATGCCCGAGGTGCTACGGCCGCAATGCCGGCGCTGGAGATCGCCGAGGAACATGTTGCCATCGATCGGGCGCTTGTTGCCGGGCGGCAGGAGGAGGCTCGTCGGATTTATGTGCGCACCCTGCCTCTTCTGGTGCTGCAGGCGGTCTATCGCATGCGGCTGACCAAATATGTGCTGGCCCGTCGCGGCGTGATCGAAGGGGTCGGTGTGCGTGCGCCGACACCCGAGCTTGATGCGGCGGCCATTGCCGATATCGACGCCAATCTGGTTGAACTAGGCCTCGTTGCCGTGGAGGCCGCATGAACAGCCCCGTCGCAAGCGTCGAAGTCTTCACGCTGACCCAGCCGCGCAAGGTGCCTTATCTCGGCGCCTTGCGTGAAGGTGAGGTGGTCAATCCCAACGGCTATATCGTACGCAAGGGAAATCGTACGGTCTACCCGACCTTCGACCGCAGCGTGCTGGTGCGCATGACGACCGAGGCCGGTGTTGTTGGTTGGGGTGAGACCTATGGTATCGTCGCCCCCGGTGCGGTCGCCGCTCTCATCAACGATCTTCTCGCCGGTTTCGTGATCGGCCGCGATGCTTCGAACCCTTCGGCGATCTATGACGACCTTTACGACATGATGCGGGTGCGCGGTTATACCGGCGGCTTCTACGTGGATGCGCTCGCCGCGCTCGATATTGCGCTATGGGATATTGCCGGACAGGAAGCCGGCAAGTCCGTTCGCGACTTGCTCGGCGGCGGCGTGGATACGTTTCCGGCCTATGTTTCAGGCCTGCCTGAAAAGACGCTCAAGGCCCGCGGGGAATTGGCGAAATACTGGCAGGACCGCGGTTTCAACGCCTTCAAGTTCGCAACGCCGGTGGCAGACGATGGCCCGGCGGCCGAAATGGCGAATCTCCGGAAGGTGCTTGGACCCGATGCAAAGATTGCCGCCGACATGCACTGGAACCAAACGCCGGAACGGGCGCTGGAACTGATTGCCGAAATGCAGCCCTTCGACCCTTGGTTCGCAGAGGCTCCGGTCTGGACGGAGGACATTGCCGGTCTGGAGAAGGTTTCGAAGAATACCGAAGTGCCGATTGCAGTTGGTGAGGAATGGCGCACCCATTGGGATATGCGCGCCCGCGTCGAGCGCTGCCGCATTGCGATCGTGCAGCCGGAAATGGGCCATAAGGGTATCACCAATTTCATCCGTATCGGTGCTCTTGCTTCCGAGCACGGCATCGATGTCATCCCGCACGCCACCGTTGGCGCCGGCATATTTCTTGCCGCCAGCCTGCAGGCGTCGTCGACATTGCCAACGCTCAAAGGTCACGAATTCCAGCATTCGATCTTCGAGCCGAACCGTCACCTGCTGGAAGGCGACATGGATTGCCGGGAGGGCAGGTATCACCTGCCGTCCGGACCCGGACTTGGGGTAAGGCCGTCGGAGGCGGCACTCGGTCTGATTGAACGTATCTGAACTGGTTTTTTGGAGGAGGAAGCCATGAACAAAACAATAAGCCGATTGGCGCTCGGCACCGCGACCGCCGTTTTGATGACAATGGGCAGCCTTGCCCCGGCCAAGGCCGATACCGTTCTGAAATTCATTTCCTGGCAGACGGACGATGCCGGCACTGGCGAATGGTGGCATTCGGCCATTGCCGCCTTCGAAAAACAGCATCCGGGCGTGAAAATCGAATTCACCAAGGCCGAGCGCAGCTCCTATGCCGACACGATGACGACGCTTTTTGCGGCCAACCAGCCGCCGCAGATCGTGCATCTGGCGTCGTTCGAATTTCAAATGTTTGCCGATAGCGGCTGGCTCGAGCCGCTCGACCCCTGGCTGAAGAAGGACGGCATCGACATGACGGGCTGGGCCGGCCAGCAGAAATGCGAATGGAATGGCGAAACCGTCTGCATCATGACCAACTATTTCGGTTTCGTCATGGCCTACAACAAGAAGCTTCTCGAAGAAGCGGGCGTCGCGGTTCCGAAGACCTTTGACGAGTTTCTGGCCGCTGCGAAGGCGACGACCAAGGATCTGAACGGCGACGGCATTATCGACCAGTTCGGCACAGGCCATGAAACGAAAGGCGGTCCGGGTCAATATCTGACGGAGATGCTGAACTACATCCTCGACGCTGGCGCCTACTGGACCGACAAGGACGGCAATATCACCATCGAAACGCCGCAGATGGTGGAGGGTCTTTCACGCTGGAAAACCGTGATGAAGAGCGGGATCAGCCCGGTCGACATGAGCGCCAGCGACGTGCGCAAGCTGTTTGCCGATGGCAAGATGGCGATGCGGCTTGATGGGCCCTGGCTTTACGGTACGACCGAAAAAGGTTCGGCCAAGGCTGATATCGTTTACGCCGCACCGCCGCTTCATCCGCCGCTTGGCGGCTCGTCCAATGTACTCGCCATGCCGGCCGATATTCCCGACGACCAGAAGGCATTGGTCTGGGATTTCATCAAGCTGACGATGTCGCCGGAATTCCAGCGCAGCTATGCCACCCTTGGCGGCAACACCCCGCCAAGCCCGAAGGCCGACGTCTCGGGTGTTGAAAAGACCATCCCTCATTTTCCGGTGCTGATCGAGACGATGAAGGCCGCGTCCGAGGCGGGGATCGACCGCATTCCGACCGGACTTGAGCTCTTCTACAACGAGTTCAGCAAGATGGTGATGGAAGAAAGCCAGCGGATGATCATTCAGGATCTCGATCCGGCGGCGGTGGCGAAAACCATGCAGGCAAAGGCCGAAGCCATCAAGGGTTGATCCCGTTGTCTTGCCATGGCCCGGAAAGGGCCATGGCCATCATCCGCATCCGGCAGGAGGACCATCCATGACCGAACCCGTTCGGGCTGGGCGTCGCAAGTTCTTCGATCTTGCGCGCCCCAGCCGGCAACATCTCCTCGGCTATATTCTGATTGCGCCCGCAGTCCTGATGGTTGCCGCCATCATCGTCTGGCCGCTCGTTTTGGCCATCGACCTGTCGTTCCAGCAGGTCAAGATACCACGGCTTGGCGGTGCCAGCCGGCCGTTTTCGCTGAGCAATTACACATGGTTGTTCTCCTCGCCGGAATTCTGGCTGGCCTGCTGGGTGACGCTAAAGCTGGTCATCGTCGTAACCGCCGGCAGCGTCGCCGTTGGTCTCAGCACGGCGCTTCTGGCCAATAATCGCTTCAAGGGCCGCACCGTCGCGCGGCTGGGAATGGCGCTGCCCTGGGCGGTGCCGGAAATCATCGCGGTCGTCATCTTTGCGTGGATGTTCGACACCTCCTTCGGCCTGTTCGGTTGGCTGGCGATCAAGCTCGGTTTCACCGACCAGATGATCCCCTGGGTCAGCAGTTCCACGGCCGCCTTCTGGGCCGTTGCCATCACCATGGTGTGGAAGGGCTTTCCTTTCGTGTCGATCATGTGTCTGGCCGGTCTGCAGTCCATTCCCACCGATTATTACGCCGCCGCCAAGGTGGATGGCGCCAGTGTCTGGCAGCGTTTCCGCTGGATCACCATGCCGTTGCTGATGCCGGTTCTCGGGGTCACGCTGGTGCTGACCCTGCTTTGGGTGTTCCGCGACTTTTCCATCATCAAGGTTCTGACCGGCGGCGGCCCGCTGCGTTCAACCCAGACGCTGTCGATCATGACCTACGACCAGGCCTTCCAGTATCACAACTTCGGTCGCGCTGCCGCCGTCGGCGTGCTGACGCTGGTGATCTGCATCATTGCCAGCCTGCTGATGCTCGGCCGGCGCTCGAAATCAATCTACTGAGGAGGCTTTGATGAAACGTAGCTTTGCACAGAGCCTTGCCCTCTACGCGACGGTGATCTTTACGCTGGTGATGATCCTGTTCCCGGTCTACTGGCTGCTGGTTACCGCCCTTTCCACCACCGACGAACTCTACCGCCTGCCACCGACTTTCTGGCCGGACGATCCGCAATGGGACATTTTTGCCCGTGTCTGGGCGGCAAAGCCGATCCTTCTGTGGCTGTGGAATTCGATGCTTGCCGCTGTCGGCTCGGTTGCGCTGTCGATGCTGGTTTCGGTCAGCGCCGGTTACGCCCTGTCCCGCTATTCGATGCGGGGCGGCGCTACCATGGGAATGTTCGTTCTCACAGCCAAGATGTTGCCTGCCACGCTACTCGTTATCCCGCTGTTTTCGATCTTTTCGAGCTTCGGTCTGATCGGCAGCCTATGGACGCTTGTGCTTGCACATTCGACCATGATCATTCCCTTCGCAACCTGGATGCTGAAGGGTTATTTCGACACGATCCCCAAGGAACTGGAACAGGCTGCCATGGTCGACGGCTGCTCGCCGATCGGCGCCATGGTGCGTGTCGTGCTTCCCATCGCAACACCGGGGCTTGCCGCCACCGCGCTTTACGCCTTTGTGCTCAGCTGGGCCGATTACGCCTATGCGCGCACCTTTCTGGTCAACTCGCCGGACAACTGGACCGCCAATCTCGGCATCACCACGATGCAGGGCGAATATGTCACCTATTGGAACGACATCTCCGCCGCATCGGTGTTCATCGCGCTGCCGATCATCGCAATCTATCTGTTCCTTGAACGTTATTTGGTCGGCGGTTTGACCGCTGGCGCGGAGAAATAAGCATGGCCAATATTTCCATTCGCAACGTCAGCAAGTCCTATGGCGCGCTCAACGTACTCAGGCCCTTTTCGCTTGAGATCGAGAACGGCGAGTTCGTGGTGCTGGTTGGACCTTCCGGTTGCGGCAAGTCGACGATGTTGAAAATCCTTGCTGGTCTCGAACCGGCAAGCGAAGGGCAGATCTTCATCGGCGACAATGAAGTCACGGATCTGGCGCCCGGGGACCGCGATATAGCCATGGTGTTTCAGAATTATGCGCTCTATCCGCATCTGACGGTTCGCCAGAACATCGGCTTCGGGCTGAAGATGCGCGGCACGGACAGGCATGAGATTGACCGCCGGGTCGACGATGCGGCGCGCATTCTGGAAGTGACGCCCTATCTGGATCGCAAGCCCAAGGATCTGTCAGGCGGTCAGCGGCAGCGCGTGGCTCTGGGACGAGCGATCGTGCGCCAGCCGCAAGCCTTCCTCATGGACGAGCCGCTGTCCAACCTCGATGCCAAGCTGCGTGTCCATATGCGTGCCGAAATCGGCGCTTTGCACAAACGCATCGGGGTCACCACCGTCTACGTGACGCATGACCAGGTCGAAGCCATGACCATGGCGGACCGGGTCGTGATCATGCAGGGCGGCATCATACAGCAGATTGCCGCACCAGACGAACTGTTCAACAACCCGGCCAATCTTTTCGTTGCCGGTTTCATCGGCTCGCCGGGCATGAACTTCCTCAATGCGCAACTGCGTGACGGCACTGTTACCCTGTTTGGGCAACATGTTTCCGTGCCGGGCGCGGCTGATCGTCAAGGCAGCGTGATCGTCGGTCTGCGGCCGGAACATCTCGTTCTCGGCGATGCGCCGGTCACCTTCGATGTTCACCCGACGCTGGTGGAAAGCCTCGGATCGGAAAAATACGTCTATTTCGACGCGGAAGGCGCAAGGGTGGCCGATGGCGAGGAGGGCAAGTCCAAGGGTCTGATCGCGCGCGTCTCGCATACCGGCAATCTTCCTGGCAACGAGGCACTCCGGCTCGGGTTCGATCCGGCCAAGCTTTATCTCTTCGATGCAAAGACCGGAGAACGGCTATGATCCTCGTCACCGGATCGGCGGGCCGTGTCGGCCGTGCCGCTGTCGCCACCTTGCGCGCACAGGGCCGCACCGTTCGCGGTTTTGATCTCAGGCCATCGGGAACCGGCGGCGAGGAAGTCGTCGGGTCGCTGGAGGATGCGCAGGCACTGTCCGAAGCTATGAAGGGCGTGAGCGCCGTCCTGCATCTGGGAGCCTTCATGTCCTGGGCTCCGGCGGATCGCGATCGTATGTTCGCTGTCAATGTCGAGGGTACGCGCCGGCTTCTGGATGCCGCTTCAGCATCTGGCCTGCGGCGTTTCGTGTTCGCTTCCTCAGGCGAGGTCTATCCGGAAAACCGACCGGAATTCCTGCCGGTCACCGAGGATCATCCGCTTTGCCCCAATTCGCCCTATGGCCTGACCAAGCTTTTGGGCGAAGAGCTGGTGCGCTTTCACCAGCGAAGCGGCACCATGGAAACGGTGATCCTGCGGTTTTCTCATACGCAGGATGCGGCGGAACTGCTGGACGAAGAGAGTTTCTTTTCCGGTCCCCGGTTTTTCTTACGGCCACGCATTCGCCAGCAGCAGAATTTCGGAAACGTTGCTATCGCCGAACTGCTCCAGTCCCGAGATATCGGTGAGCCGTCGCACATTCTGTCGCGCAACGAAAACGGCCGTCCATTCCGTATGCACATCACCGATACGCGCGACATGGTAGCAGGAATTCTGCTCGCCCTCGACCATCCCGACGCGGCGGGCGGCATCTTCAATCTCGGCGCGGATGAACCCGCCGACTTCGCCGTGCTTCTGCCGAAGATTGCGGCGCTGACCGGCCTTCCCATCGTGACAGTCGATTTTCCCGGCGACGGCGTTTATTACCATACGTCCAACGAGCGGATCAGAAACACTTTGGGGTTTGAAGCAGAATGGACGATGGACCGGATGCTGGACGAAGCGGCGGCCGCAAGGCTGGAGCGACGCGCGAAGGAGCAGAGGCGATGAAGCCCGATACCCCGGGCGGCACGGCGGCGCTGGCCAAAGGGCTGACCCTGCTCGATATGGTTGCCGACGCGCCGGAACCGCTACGTTTTGCCGAGTTGTTGCGCGCCTCCGGCCTGCCGAAGCCGACCTTTGCACGCATCCTGCGCACCCTTATCGCCTATGGTCTCGTCCGTCAGGATGCGGCCCGTGGCACTTATGTTCTGGGCCAGCGTTTTCTGGAAATGTCCCATAGGGTCTGGGAGAGTTTCGATCTTGTCTCGGCGGCGACCCCGGAACTCGAGCGGCTGGCGGCCGAACTGGGGGAAACGGTTGCGCTGTGCCGGCTTGACGGCACGGTGACGCAATATCTGGCCGAACGTTCGCCGAATGGCCTTTCTGTGCGCGTCGAGGTGGGGCGCCGCGTCCCCCTGCATTGCACGGCACCCGGCAAGGCACTGCTCGCCTTTCAGGACCCCGCCGTCGGCCGTGCCCTCTTGGACCGTCTGACGCTGGATGTGCAGACCCCGAAAACCATCACCACGCTCGATGCGCTTCAGGCCGACCTGACGTTGACCCGGGCACGTGGTTATTCGATTTCTTATGAGGAGCACTTGCCAGGTGTAAATTCGGCAGCCGCGCCTGTCATGGGTCGCGACAATACGCCGATCGGCGTGCTTGTTGCGCTTGGCCCATCATCGCGGCTCAGTTCCTCCAATATCCATCCAGCCGGGCGCGAATTGATTGCTGCCGCCCGCCGTATCACGGGTGCGGCTGGGGCTGTCGCCATTAGTTCCAGGCCCAGGCCCCGGTCTGTCACCGGCCGTCCGAGTGCCGAGCTGAGTTGCGTCTTACCGTGGGGCGCACAGCTTGGCGAGAGTCCAGTGTGGCACGATGGCGAAAATACGCTCTACTGGGTCGATATTCTGCATCCCGCTGTCCACCGGTTTGATCCAGCGAGTGGCCGGAACGAAACCTGCGAGACCGGGAAGTTGGTCAGCGCGGTCATTCCGGTTCGCGGTGGGCGTCTGCTGGTGGCGTCTCAGGATGGGATCGAATGGCTGGATTTTGCATCAGGTCGCCTCACACCCTTCGTCAGCCCGGAGGCAGGCATCGTCGACAACCGCTTGAATGATGCCAAATGCGGGCCTGACGGCGCGATATGGGTGGGATCGATGAGGATTGACGCCTCCAAGCCCACGGGTGCGCTTTATCGTATCAGCACCGATGGCGCATTCGAACGCAAGGAAGGCGGCATCATCGTCTCCAACGGCCTCGGCTGGAGCGCGGATGGGAAAACCTTCTACTTTGTTGACACGGTACCTGGCCTCATCCACGCCTATGATTGCGATCCCGCGACCGGAACGCTGTCGGGATGCCGCGAATTCGCACGCATTCCCGTCGCTGACGGCCGGCCGGACGGTCTTGCGGTGGACGCGGAAGGAGGGGTCTGGTGTGCGATCTGGGATGGCTGGTCCGTGCGCCGTTATCTTCCAAACGGGAAGCTCGACCAGGTAATTGAGATGCCGGTGCCCCGTCCCACCAGCATCGCCTTTGGTGGCCCGGATCTGTCGACGCTGTTCATCACCAGCGCCCGCACCCGCCTGCCGGCCTCGACACTCGCCGACGCGCCTCTGTCAGGTGGACTGTTTTCCTGCCGCCCGGGAGTTTCCGGTGCGCATGTCTCATTGTTCGAAGGATAAAGGATGAACCTTGAAAACATCTTTGGCCTGAAGGGCCGCGTGGCGCTCGTTACCGGTTCAAGCCGTGGGATAGGGGCGGCGATTGCCGAAGGGCTGGCTGGGGCAGGTGCCCATGTCATCCTGCATGGCGTCAAGCCGGGCGCCACAGCGGCTGTACATGAGCGGATTGTTACGCACGGGGGAACGGCGGATCATCTGGCAGGCGATCTCTCCGAAATCGGGGCTGGTCGGGATCTTATCGAACGAGCAGAGGCGATCGCACCACTCGATATCCTTGTTATCAACGCCAGTGCCCAGATCAATGCCACTCTATCGGCGCTGACGCCAGGTGATCTGGCGTTTCAACTGGCGGTCAATCTGGGCTCGACGGTCGACATGCTGCAGACGGCACTGCCGCGAATGTCGGCTCGGAAATGGGGCAGGATCGTCTCCATAGGATCAGTCAATCAGCTAAGGCCCAAAAGCGTCGTTACCGCCTATGCGGCGACGAAGGCCGCACAGCACAATTTAATTCAAAGTCAGGCTAGAGATTATGCCCGCGACAACGTGTTGCTCAATACTCTCGCTCCCGGCCTCATCGATACGGATCGCAACGCTCATCGCCGCGTCGAGGACCCGGAGGGCTGGAATGAATATGTAAGCGCACTGAACTGGATGGGGCGGGCCGGGCGACCGGAAGAGATGGTGGGGGCAGCTGTCTTTCTGGCGTCGGAGGCATGTAGTTTCATGACGGGCGAAACGATTTTTCTCACCGGAGGTTATTGAGCGGGCGGATATTGGAAAAGTGCAAAATGTCCCGAACGCAGGTGTTGGCCCAGCAACTTTTGCGGTGATCGTCTGGAGAGGTCGTCATTTGAAAAACCAGCGCCGATAATGCGGCGATTGTGCGGGCCTGGCCTCGACGTTGTCATCACCGAGCTGCCGCATACTATCGTCCACTCATGCGTCTGCTTGATTTGCCGAACTTCATCCTCACGCCGCATGTGGCGTGGGCAAGAAGCGCAGCGGTCCAGTCGCTGGTCGATCAGCTGATCGACAATGTCGAGGCGTTCTAGCGCGCCCTTCGTTTGACCGTTATAGCTTCTCATGTAATCGAGAAATGCGCGCATGGCGGCACGTGGGAGGCGGGTCGTAAAAACCATTGCGGTAGGAGAGTGTCCATTGGGAGGAAGCTCCGCCAGCCGGCCGATTTCCTTTCAGGTGTCGCTGTACCTTCTAACGTTCAGCGGTCGAAGTTTCCCAGATATCGGGCAGGCGATGTGCCAAGCGCTTTCTTGAACATGGTTATGAATGCAGAGACGGATTGATATCCAAGATCCCCCGAAACCTGCTGCACCGTTGCCCCCGCTGCAAGGCTTCGGATTGCGACAATCACCTGCAATTGTTGTCGCCAGCGGCCGAAGGTAAGGCCCGTTTCGCTTTGAACGAGACGGGCGAGCGAATTCTCACTCATCGCCACTCGTTTTGCCCATTGCGCCATCGTACTGCGATTGGATGGATCGTCTGCCAGCTCGGATGCAATGCGTGCAAGCCGGGGCTCGTCCGTCAGCGGGAGGTGAAGATGCTCGACCGGCATCCGCGACAATGCCGACAGAAGCAGCGTTTCCATGAGCTCTAAGTCAGCAGTCGCGGCAGCCGATTGGTCGGCCATCTCGATGATCAGTTCCCTGACGAGCGGAGACAGGGAAAGCGTGCAGCACCGGTTCGGCAGATCGGCAGCCCCCGGCTCGATGAACAAGAAGAACAAACGTGCGTTGGCGGTGGCCACATTGCTGTGACGCATGCCCCCTGGAACCCAGACGCCACAATGAGGCGGAACCATCCACATGCCGCTTGGGACGCGACAAGTCACGCCTCCCAGCAGCGGCATGACAAGCTGGTCCTTACGGTGCTGGTGTTCGGGAGCCTCGCGTTCATTTTGAGACACGTCGATCCTCACAGCGCGAACGCGCGATGAAGAGCTTTCGACATCATGGTCGGCGAGGGCACCGGACAGGGATAGTGGTGGCTGGAGGTATTTAGTGATCATTAGAGGGAATATCTAAATTCGTCCGATCGGTTTGTCGATAGGGTCATCTCGCAAGAAGCTGGAGGGTGATCATGACACTTCAAAAACACAACGACCGCTGGTGGTCGGATATCGTCCGGACCGAAATTCGTCTGACCTCGAAAGGACCTCGCAGGCTCTGCATCCTGCCCCCATCCCTGATGGGGACAAGGCCGGATCGTGCCGCTGTTCTGAAAACGATTACAGGCATTCTTTTTTCGAAAGCCCGAGCATTGCTTGCCCGCCAGCCTCCGGCCATGTCGACTGTTGTGCGCGCTGACCCTGTCGAAGCCTATCTGCACGCCTGCCTCGCTGCACCATTCTTTTTCTATGTGTCGCCAGCGACCTACGGCCTCGCAGACAATGTTACCACCGATGAAAAAGGCATCGAGCGCAAGGCCACACTGCCGGGGGATGAGGTGTGAGTTCCCGGCCAGTTGTCACCAGCGGGAACGTCATCTTTTCGCTGAAAACATTTCTTGCGGCCATGGCGTGGCCGATGCGCTGGAACCGCTTGAATCGCCTCACATGGCAGATGGCTCACGTAACCCGCTTTTCAGGCCCATCCTCTACCGTCAATACGAGGGCAAGCCAAAGTGTCTCCGCTGCATCTGTTGCATCCGATATCTGATTAACGGACTGGATTACTGCAAGACGTGCCCATGTCTGAATAGTCGCTCTAGTCCAATGCATGATGCGGGTTATCGCGATATGCACGATGGATCGACAAATGCCTGCGGCAAGAAACAGAGCTAAGGACTTTGAATTCACGGGCCGGGCTGCAAGGATTTCGCTGCATCTTTGTGCGATTGTCTCACGAAATCGATAAATGCGCGCAAAGGCGCGGGCACAAGCCGCCGTCCGGAATAATAGAGGAACGGGCCGGAAAACCGCAGCCACCACTCTTCCATCACCGGTACCAGGTTTCCTCTATCGAAGTGTGGCCTTAGCCAGTCTTCAAAAATATAAATGATGCCAGAACCGGCAATGGCTGCGTCGATACCAAGATCAGTGCCGCCGCCGAACTGAACAACGAGGCTACCTTTAGGATTTATGGCGATTTCTTCCCCATCGCGTTCGAATTCCCAGGAGGGAAGCGCGCGCCCCGAAAACCGGCCTAAAATACAATCATGCGAAAGCAGGTCTTGTGGATGTTGCGGTTTGCCTCTTCTTGCAAGGTAACCCGGCGACGCGGCAAGGGCGTAGCGCTGCTGGCGCGGTCCGATCGGCAAAGCCACCATATCCTGTTCGAGACGTTCGTCATAACGGATGCCTGCGTCGCAGCCGCTCTTTATGATGTCGACGAAATTCTCATCGGTCACGATTTCCAGCCTTATTTCCGGGTAGGCCTTTAGGAACGGCGGCACGATCGGAGGCAGGACCAGCCTTGCCGCACTCATCGGAACATTGAGTCTGAGGTCCCCCGAGGTGCGGCCGCGGCTGCTTTTCACCTCGTCGAGTGCCGATGCCACCTCTGCGAATGCGGGTCCGGTGCGCTCTAGCAAGAGACGTCCTGCATCCGTCAGGAGCACGCTGCGGGTGGTGCGATTGAATAGTCGTACCCCAAGGTCTTCTTCGAGACGCTTCACCGCATCGCTCAACGCCGAGGAGCTGACTCCACTTTCGCGCGCGGCCTGCCGAAAACCTTTGGATCTAGCCACCAGTAAAAACGCATTCAGATCCGTTAAATCCGACACCCTGCTCTCCAAACGTAAAAACAATTGTCCGCCTTCACGGACAAGCTGTCCGGATTATAGCTTCTTGTAGCGTATATGCCACCTGTCTATTTTGGAGGAACACAAGGAGATGGACCATGAGCACTATTGCAACTTCAGGAACCTTCACGCTTGGCGATCATACGGTGCGCCGGCTGGGCTATGGCGCGATGCAGCTTGCAGGCAAGGGCGTTTTCGGGCCTCCGAGCGATCGTCCGGAGGCCATAGCCGTCCTGCGCGAGGCGGTGGAAAGCGGCGTCAACCACATCGACACCAGCGATTTCTATGGCCCGCATGTTACAAACGAGATAATCCGCGAAGCTTTGCATCCGTATGACAACGACCTTGTGATCGTCACCAAGGTCGGCGCAGGCAGGGGCGCGGACGCTTCTTGGTATCCTGCGTTCGCCCGCGCGGAGCTGATACAGGCCGTTCATGACAACCTCCGCAATCTCGGACTCGATGTGCTCGATGTGGTTAACCTGCGCGCTATGTTCGACGTGCACGGTCCCGCGGAAGGCTCACTGGATGAGCCACTTGAAGTTCTGGCGGGTTTAAAGCAACAGGGACTGATCCGGCATATCGGACTGTCTAACGTCACGGCGAAGCAAATCGAGGACGCCGGAAAGATCACCGACATCGCTTGCGTGCAGAACCAGTACAATCTTGCGCATCGGCAGGACGAAACCTTAATCGACACACTCGCCTCCCGAGGGGTTGCCTATGTGCCGTTCTTTCCTCTTGGCGGCTTCTCGCCGCTGCAATCCTCTACCTTGTCTGACGTGGCCGCCCGGCTCAACGCCACGCCGATTCAGGTTGCGCTTGCCTGGCTTCTCCAGCGATCGCCGAACATTCTCCTGATCCCTGGCACATCGTCACGGGGACATCTGCGAGAAAACCTCGCCGCGGCCAGGATAGAGCTCCCCTCGGAGGCACTGTTGGAGCTGGATAACGTGGCTGCTTAATGTCGCTTGTAGAAGTCTGGGGAATTTGTCGACGGGTTGTGATCTGTCCTCACGCCCGCTTTTGGCAACTGCTGCCTAGGCAGCGTCGCCCCAAAAGCAGACATTCGCTGCCATTGTCAGGACAACTTCACTAAGCTGTCGAGGAAAGCGCGGACGGCCGGGTTTGACCGCCGGCTCTCGGGCCACAGCGCCGTGATGTTGTGCCGTTCCACCGCATAATCTGCCAGAACCGGAATAAGCGCTCCACGCCTCACCCAAGTGCTGGCCATGAAATTGGTTGCCATTCCGATTCCGGCACCTGCTGCGATCGTTGCCAGCACGGCTTCGCTCGCGTCAACGATAATGCTAGAGGTGGGCACAATCTCCACCTCCCTGTCTCCTACGTGGAAAGGCCAGCGGAACAGCTGGCCACTACTCTGGTAGCGCAGGCTGACAGTCTCGTGCTCTTCCAATTGGTCTGGGCTGGTCGGCGGGCTGCGCCCGGCCAGATACTCGGGCGAGGCATAACAGCATAGCCGATGTGGCAGAAGGCGGCGCGAAAGCAGGCGCGAATCTGCCACATCACCAATGCGGACCGCTACATCGTAGCCGCCTTCGATAAGATCAACCATGTGATCGCTCAAACGTAGATCTATATTGACCCTCGAATGGAGCCTGCGAAACTGAGGAAGCATCGGCGCTATTACGTGCAGGCCGATAGGCAACGATGCTGCAATCCGTAAAGTGCCGGCGGGCTCGGTGCGCGCTGCTTTTGCCGCCTGCTCTATATCTTCGGCGTCGTGCAGCAGCCTGAGCGCACGCTCATGAAGATCGCGCCCCTCGGTCGTCAGGGCCAGGGAACGTGTCGTACGCGCAAAAAGCGAAACGCCGAGCTGCTTTTCCAGCCGCTGAATGCTTTTGCTGACCGCCGAGGGTGAGATGGACAAGGAGCGGGCGGCGGCGGTGTAGCTTCCGAGCGAGCCGGCCCGAGCGAATGCGATCAACCCAGTCAGTCTATCAATTCCGATTTGTTCCTTCATGGCACTATTAAAGCGAATTATCTGATGATTATCAAGCGAAGGAGATGATCGTATCTTCAGTCATCAAAACGAATATTCAAGCGAGGCCGTCATGACTGATATGATGAAAGCTGTGCGGTTGCACGAATTCGGTGGGCCAGATGTTCTTCGTTATGAAGATGCGCCCCGGCCGGGAATCTCGGCGGACGACGTGCTTGTTCGCGTCCATGCCGCCAGCCTCAACCCGCCGGATCTCTATCTGCGCGATGGTTATCGGGCTCTACCGCCGGAATGGCACCCCAGGCCAAGCTTTCCGCTGATCCTTGGCACGGACGTTTCCGGCACGGTTGCGGCCGTTGGTGAAAACGTGTCGCAGTTCAAGGTCAACGACGAGGTCTATGCGATGGTCCGCTTCCCGCAAAACCTCATGACGGGAAGCAGCGCCTATGCCGAATATGTTCGCGTTCCGGTATCGGAGTTGGCGCTGAAGCCCGCCGGGATCGACCATATCCAGGCTGCCGGTGCGCCCATGTCGCTTTTGACCGCTTGGCAATTTCTGGTCGATTTGGGACATGATTTGCCGAACCCATTCCAGCCCTTCCGGCATGCACCGGTTCCGCTCGACGGCAAGATCGTGCTGGTGAACGGCGCCGGCGGCGGCGTTGGCCATCTTGCAGTCCAGATCGCGAAGTGGCAAGGCGCGAAGGTGATTGCCGTTGCTTCCGGCAAAAACGAGGCGCTTCTCTATGATCTCGGTGCCGATATTTTCATCGACTATACGAAGGCGGCTGCCGAAGCAGTGGTGAAGGATGCTGATCTGGTGCTTGACGCCGTCGGCGGCGCGAATATGGAACGCTTTCTCCCCAGCATTAAGCCGGACGGCGCCCTGTTTCTCGTCAACCCGCTGGGTTTTCTAGGCCATGACGAAGCCGCCCGGCGAAAGATCACCGTCTCAACGACACAGGTGCGTTCGAACGGTGCGCAATTGGCAGAGGCCGGTCGTCTGCTCGATGATCGCTCCTTACGGGTGGTGATCGACAGCACCTATCCGCTGGCCGAGGCATCGACAGCGCATCGTCGTGCTTCAGAAAGTAGCATCCAGGGCAAGATCGTGCTGGTTGCCGCCTGATCACCACTTGACCAGTCAAGGCCCCGGTCGCCGAAGCTTGCAAACTCGCTGCCCAAGGGTTTTGCGGTCGAATCGACCGGCCAATCGCTGCAAGAGCGCCAGTCTGGCGAACAGGCGCCTTTTTTGATGGCGTTTCGTATCTGGTCGTTGTCCTTGTGCTTACAGCGCTTTATGGAAGTCGCCACGTTGATTTCAAATGGTCACGTCTTCACTTTCAATTAGTCATCAACATAGTTTCAAACGGTCATCGGCGAATGGTTTGATGGCTCAAGCTCAATCAAACCTGAATTGCAACAACGGATCGCCTCTTCTGATCCCATCAAGAGGTCGTCGGCAAAGGCGGTGCGGCTCTGCTTATACCCAGCTTTATCAAGGAAAATCTGATACACCACGCTAGGCATTCTCCGCGAGAAAGATCTGGATGTCCGTTGAGATAGAGACCGCTTCTCCAGGCATTCTACCGAGGAGCTTTGCGATGGTCTCAACTGCCAGGCGTGCTTCCAAAAGGGGTCTCTGGTCGATAACCGCGTTGATCTTTCTGGACTTTAGCAGCATCCGTCGATTGGGCGTGAGTTCGTGGGTGATGACCACCGTATTGTCGATTCGGCCAAGGCGTTGCAGGGCACTGACAATCGGCAAAGCACCCGCGGACAGATGATATATGCCTCGTAATCCCGGGTCATCCCGAAATGCAATCTCTACGACACGGCCAGCTTCCTCCTGATTTTCTCCGGTCTCCAGAACCACGGCCAGACTGCATTCAGGATAACGCTCGGTCATGATGTCGCGAAACCCGGCTTCCCGTTCGCGATGGCCAGTGATATCGCGTGAGCCGGCAACCACGACGACGCGGCCGCCTTGCCGTCCGAGGAAAAGGCCCATCAGGTCGCCAGCCACCCGACCGGCCTGCCTGTCGTTCGGCCCCACATAGGCGGCACGCCCGCAATCTGTGAGGTCGGTCGCCAGAGTAACCACCGGGACATTGCGCGATAGGAATGCTACGGCTTCCCGAACCCTGATATCGTCAGGGCTGGTGATGACGAGGCCATCATAGGAGCGACAATCGCGGACGGCTGCGGCGATCGCCGCCGGCTTTCGTGGATCGATGTGATGGACGAAGAATTGCACGTTCAGTGTTGCGTACATTCGCGATGCAAGATCGATACCCTCGCGCAAAGACGAGTGAAACGGGTTTACTGGCGGTTGGATAAGGACCGCGACGCGTAGCGCGCGTGAAGGGGTACGATCTAGGGCCCGGTCAATACCGAGCGCCCGTGCAGTGGCCAAAACGCGGTCTTCTTTGTCGGTACGCACGCCGCCACGGTTGTTGAGAACCCGATCCACCGTCGCGGTCGAGACCCCGGCTGCCTTTGCAACATCCGAAATGCTTATCTTGCGTGCAGTCATTTACCTCTCCGCCCGGTTTTCTGATTGAATCCCATCAAATCCCAACTTTGTAAATCGGAGATCTCCAGCTAAATCTCTGCGTCAGGGAGGGTCGCCCACCAAGTGAGCGACACCAGGGAAGGACCAGAATATTATGGGTATAACAGTCACCACAGCACCGTGCTGCTGGGGCGTCGATGACGTGCGCAATCCAAACCTACCGCCGTGGGAAATGGTATTCGATGAAGTCAAGGCGGCCGGATATGGGGGGGTGGAGCTTGGCCCCTATGGTTATGTTCCGCTGAACATCGACATGGTCTCTCAGGCTCTGACAAGTCGAGGGCTCTATATCGTCGCCGGAACGATCTTCAATGATCTTGTCGCTGAGGAAAACCGCGATAGCCTGCTGCACCAGACGGACGAGATTTGCGCTCTGATCACCCGTCTGCCGACGCCGCCGAAGACGCCGGGCCAGCGATTTCCTGCACCTTATCTGACGGTGATGGATTGGGGACACGACGAACGCGATTATGCGGCGGGTCATTCCGACAGGGCACCCCGGCTCGATGACGCGGCATGGAACGGCATGATGGATAATATCAGGGCGATATCCGCTCTTGCCCGCGAGAAATATGGCGTTCGCGCCACCATTCATCCGCATGCCGGCGGTTACATCGAATTCGAGGACGAGATTGCCCGTCTCGCCATTGACATACCCCAGGAGGTTGCCGGTTTCTGCCTCGACACTGGCCATACCTGGTACGCCGGCATGGACCCTGTCCAAACCCTGCGCAAATACGCCGACCGTCTCGACTACATCCACTTCAAGGATATCGACAGGGCCGTCTTCGGACGCGTGATGGGTGAGCACATTCGCTTCTTTGAAGCCTGCGCGCAGGGGGTCATGTGTCCCATTGGCAAGGGTTGTATCGATTATCCCGCCATTCGCGCCCTTCTTGATGAGCTTGGTTATGAAGGCTTTATCACCGTTGAGCAGGAGCGTGATCCGCGCAACGCGGGCGGTAGCCTCGCCGACGTAAAACTCAGCCGTGACTATCTCAAGTCGGCTGGCTTCTAACAATCCGGGACAGAAACCTCATGATTTACGGAACGCGTCAGACAAAACGACCTCTTCGCTGGGCTATGGTGGGTGGTGGTCGCGGCAGTCAGATCGGCTATATTCACCGCAGCGCCGCCCTGCGTGACCGCTACTTCGATCTGGTCGCTGGCGCCTTCGACCTCGATGCCGATCGCGGCCGCGCCTTCGGTGTTGAACTGGGGCTCGAGCCCTCGCGATGCTACGCCGACTGGCGTGCGCTTTTCGCAGAGGAGGCAAAGCGTCCGGATGGGATCGAGGCAGTATCGATCGCAACGCCCAACAATACCCACTACGAGATCACCAAGGCTGCACTGGAAAGCGGGCTGCACGTTGTGTGTGAAAAGCCGCTGTGCTTCACGGTGGCCGAGGCCGAGGATCTTCAGCGTATCGCCGCAGAGCGCGGCCGTATTGTTGGAGTGACCTACGGCTATAGCGGCCACCAAGTCATCGAGCATGCCCGCGAGCTCGTTGCTGCCGGCGAGCTCGGGGAAATTCGTCTGGTCAACCTGCAATTCGCCCACGGGTTTCACAACGAGGCTGTCGAGCTTCAAAACCCGGCGACCCGCTGGCGCGTCGATCCGAAATTCGCAGGCCCAAGTTATGTGCTCGGCGATATCGGTACACATCCGCTTTATATTTCCGAGGTCATCCTGCCCGACCTCCGTATCAACCGCCTTCTGTGCACCCGGCAGAGCTTCGTCAAGACGCGTGCACCGCTCGAAGACAACGCCATGACCCTGATGGAATATGACAATGGCGCGTTTGGCACCGTCTGGTCGAGCGCCATCAATGCGGGTTCCATGCATGGACAAAAGGTGCGCGTCGTCGGATCAAAGGCTTCGATCGAATGGTGGGACGAGCAGCCAAACCAGCTACGATTTGAGGTTCAGGGCGAGCCGGTACGCATTCTTGAGCGTGGCATGGGCTACCTGCACGCAAAGGCACTTGCCGACGATCGTATCGGTGCAGGCCATCCCGAGGGCCTCTTCGAGGCCTGGTCTAACCTCTACGACCGCTTTGCTATCGCTATGGAGGCGCGCAACGAAAACGATGGCGAACGCCTTGCGAGCCTCCGGTTTCCGGGGATTGCGGCAGGGGTTGAGGGCGTTCGCTGGGTTGAGAACTGCGTTCGTTCCGCCGATCTCGGCGGCGTCTGGGTCGATTATCGGTAGCGCGATGGAGGGAGCAGCACCATTGGCGCAGCTCCATAAATGATTGCCACCCACGCGACGTGGTCCAGCAAGCGATGCTTGTCCGCATCGACGCTCCCGTGAAGGGGCGAATTTATATTATCAGGAGGTTTTGATGAAACACGCACTCGATCCGCATATGATCCGTCATTTATCTCTGGAGGAAATTTGCCGAAAGACCGCCGAGCTGGGATACGACTATGTTGAGCTCTCACCCCGTCCGGACTTTCTCTCCTGGTGGACGCGTCCGAAGGTTTATCCCGAGAGGGTAAAGAGCTTCAAGAAGGCCCTCAAGGACCATGGGGTGGGCCTGGCAACGCTGCAGCCAATGTACCGCTGGGCCAGCCCATACCAAGACGAGTGGGAAACGGCGATAGAGAACTGGAAGCGTGCCATCGAAATTGCGGCTGAGATGGAATGCCCGATGTTGGTCTCGGAGTTCGGGCGAGGGGGATCCCCGGATCGAAGCCTGAATGACCGCAGTGGGTTGCATCGTCCGGAGACGTGTGAGGGGCAGTTTTTCCGTGCGATGGATATCCTCGTGCCAATTCTGGAGCGCGAAGGGCTGATCCTCTCGCTCGAAGCGCATCCAGAGGACTGGATTGAGGAAATCGCCCCTGCCATCGATATCATCAAGACGATCAATTCAAAGGCTGTAAAGGCATCGTTCATCGCGCCCCATACCTTCTTCTACGGTCCCGACATGGTTGCTAACCTGCGAGCGACCGAGGGGCTTCTAGCACATGTTCGCCTCGCAGACACCTATGACCATAACAAGTCTTCGCAACTGCGCTACATTGTAAATCCGCCTGGAGCGAAGGTGCGCGTCCATCAACACACCGACTTCGGCCAAGGTGAGATCAACTGGGAAGTATTCTTCTCAACTCTTGCCGACATGAAATTCGACGGTGTCCTTTCAAATTGCGTTTTCGCTTGGGAGGACCGAGCCGAAGACAGTGCCCGTTTCATGCTTCGTGAGACACAGACGTATGTGAACAAGTACTGGCCAAAGTAACTCCTCCTCAATCGCGGAGTGGTCGAAAAGGCCCTGCGATATGACCAGGCTTTTGTGGCTCGACCAGATCAACCGGCCTTTCGATGCTATCCCACAGTCGCGGGATCGTTCACTGGGCCACCTCTGGTACGAGCGCCTTCAACGCGGAGAAGGCCTTCTCGATTCGACAGAGGTCCGGGCTGACTGTGAATGGCGCATGATTGCGCCACGCTTGCCCAACGAGCCGCGAGGCCGAGAAGCGGCAGCTATTGACGGGGCATGGGGTCGGGACTCTTCAAGAGCTTATTTGGACGCATTCATTGCGGCTCGCAAGGTATCGTTGATGCGCTCCTGCCAGCCCGGACCGTCGGCTTGAAAATGCGCGAGCACATCGCTGTCGATTTTCAATGATACAAGCTCTTTGGTGTTAGGAATTGCAGGCCGTTCAACGGCTGGCGCTGCGACCTTCTTTGCCGGTTTGAACAGCGCCTCGGCTGCGTCTTTCGGATTGGACGGTCGTCGGGGTGTTGCCATGGTCATATATCCTCTTGTGTCGTGCGCTCGAACAGCGCAGCCTGTCAGTTTCTGTTTGCAGGCTGTATGTCAAACACAGCGGTGGTCGCAACCCACGTGTAGTGGTTAGCCGGAAGAACGTAATTGCTGCCGATAAACCGTCAGCCTCCCCCGCGCAATCTGGAAGAGATCGTGCACCGTTATCCACACTTGCATTCGGAGGCCGCAGGTTCTTGTCAAGGTGTTAGCGCCCCTTGGCGAGATACACACCCTTCGTGTTGACCTATTCTCATGCCCTTTCCGCTGGCGGAGCGTTTCACTCCCCTGCCGCCACTCCCTCGCGTCGTGGATCCGCGCTGCCGATCAAACCTTCGGCGGTTATCTCGATGGCATGCAAACCGGAATTCATCTCGCCCGGTTTCACCTCGTAACCCAGCGCCTTCAGTGGCCCTGCAAGACCCTCCGCGCTTGTACCGGCCTCGATGTCGTAGGTGCCGAAGCGGTTGATGAGATGCGGCTGGGAGACGATCGCCTCTACAGGCATGCCCCAATCGATATAGGCGATCAGCGCCTGCGCTACATAGCCGATGATCTGGCTGCCGCCCGGCGAACCGATGGCGAGCAGCGGTTTGCCATTCTTCATCACGATCGTCGGGGCCATGGAGGAGCGCGGTCGTTTGCCTGGCTCAACGCGGTTGGCGATTGGCAGACCGCCATCATGGGTCTTGAAGGAAAAGTCCGTCAACTCATTATTGAGCAGGAAGCCGTTCGTCATCAGACGCGAGCCGAAGCCACTTTCGATCGTTGTCGTCATCGAGACCACGTTGCCGTCCTTGTCGACGATGACAAAATGGCTTGTGGAGGGCAACTCGATCGCCGCATCCCGGCCGAAAAGAAGCGCGTGGTCCCATTCCGGCTCGCCGGCCTTGACGGCATCGTTGGTCAACGCCTTATCGCCGTCGAGCAGCTTTGCCCTCTCGCCCAAATAGGTCTTGTCCAACAGGCCCTTGATCGGCAGCGGCAGGAAATCGGTGTCAGCGACGTAACGCTCGCGGTCGGCGAAGGCGAGACGCTGGGCGTCGCCGATAATGCGCCAACTGTCGACATTTTTTGGCCCAAGCGCCTTGAGATCAAAATTTTCCACCAGACCGAGCATCTGGCCGATGGCGATTCCGCCCGACGACGGCGGCCCCATGCCGCAAACGTCAAGAGCACGATAGGCAAAGCAGACCGGCTCGCGCTCGACGACCCGATAGTTGGAAAGATCGGCCAGCGACAGCACTCCGGGATTGTCGGCCGCCTCGCGCACAGTCTTGACGATCGCCTCGGCAATTCGCCCTTTGTAAAAGGCATCGGCGCCGCCTTTGGCCAGCGCCGCAAGCGTCTCGGCATAGGCCGGGTTCTTCAAAGGAACGCCGGCCCGCAGGGCGGCCCCGGAGGTGTCAAAGAAATAAGACCGGGGTTCTGTATATTTCTTCAACCGGTCTCCCTCGGACGCGATCAGGGAGGCAAGACGCGGTGACACCTTAAAGCCCTCTGTAGCCAGCGTTTCCGCCGGCTTCAGCAGGCTTGCCCATTCGGCCTTTCCATAGCGTTTGTGGGCTTCCTCCAGAAGTCGCACCGTTCCCGGCGTGCCAACAGAGCGGCCGCCGACCACTCCGTCCATGAATTTTAGCGGTTGACCTTTGTCATCCAGGAATAGCTTCGGTGTGGCTTCCATCGGCGCCGTCTCGCGGCCGTCAAACGTGGTCAACTTGCCGCTTTTTGCGTCGTAATAGACGAGGAAGGCACCCCCACCGAGACCGGAACTCTGCGGTTCAACGAGGCCGAGCATTGCCTGCACCGCCACCATTGCATCGATGGCGTTGCCGCCCCTGGCGATCACATCACGCCCTGCCTCAGTCGCCAGCGGATTGGCCGCCGCTACCATGAAGCTCTTTGACTCGATGCGTTTGGCAGTCGCAATATCGGTCGCTTTTTCGGGCGCCACCGTGTCGGACGCCTGCTGCGCGGAGGCGACTGCGGTGGAAAGCATCAAGGCGAAAAATGCCTCACCGAGAAATTTCATTTTCATCAGCCAAATCCTCCAGCGACGTACAACTCGTTAATGTAGCAGGGCATTCAACTGAGCCAGCAGGCAGGCCGAACCTCTATCGACCACGGCACGGCCACTTTTAGAACTCTTCCTTCACTGATGCAAAGCTTCGGTCTTCACCTGTATTTCAGCCCCGTCCGTTGGCTCGCTCCGCTGTTAAGCGTCTGTCTGGCGCGCCGCTCTTTTTCGGCACTATGGTGGCTGCGTCGCCGCATGTCCATCATGTCGAAGGGTCGACCTATCATTCGAAGAATTGGCGGCTTAGACAAGAAGGATGTCGCGTACATGGCGCTTTGGCTGATATTCCCTGTGGTGGTGGCTTTAGCAGCTTATATTTTCGAGAGGTTTATTGAGCGGCCCCTCGCCAGACGTTCCAAGCCGATGAAAGAAAAAGCTCGAAAAATATCGCTTGCGCTCCGATAACTGACTAAGGGGAGCTATTAAGGCTTGAAAAGTGATAGCCTTGGGCAACACTTCAGGTCGCAATCAGTCCCTTCGGCAGCGAGCCTTCTGTTATGATTACCCCTGCACGATGAACGGATCGATGGTAGCAGGGTTGGGAGCCTGTTGCGACGCGATCACGCGAAGATAGCTTCACACCTTCAGGCAGCATCATCCGAACCAGCAAACCACTTACCACGAACACAGACATGTGGACGCTGGCTGTATCGCCAGCCGGTATGGGAAATCAGAATCGCAACGCTGCCTGAAGTAGGCGGACGCGCCTATAGGTTGCAAATTAGGCGGCCGGGTGAGAGCTCGTTCAATAACCAGATGCCATTTAAAAGGCACAGCTGATACGAAACGATTGAAATTTAGCTCTGTAGTTTTTCGTGGACGAGTTTTTGCGATTTCAACGCTGGCAGATGCCTATGATTTAGGCGATATCGAAAAATTCATTAATGCAATCTTAACGATGTTGCGTCGCAAAAAAACTTGGTGGACTATTTTAATACTGCGGGAGGAAAGGCTGTTCAACAAAACAGGAGTTGATATCATGCTGTTCCGCAATAGAAACAAAGAAGTGCGCCAAAGTGCGTCGGTGAAGCTGGCCTCCTATACTGTCCTTGGCGTTGTCGCCACGGTGTTTTCATCTTCTGTGTTTCCGCCGGTCTTCACATCTCAGACGAACCGCGCCCTCATAAATGCACCAGTCATTCCGCTGACGACACCGATCAGCGGTGTGGTAAAGGTATCCGACAAGAACGGTAAGGCTGCTATTGAAAACGACAAGGTCGACAATACCACGCTCATCGGCCTGAAGGTGCAATTGGCAGCACTCGATAATGAACTTCGCCAGAAGAACGGAATTATTGGCGACTATGCCAGCCGCATCGACGATTTGAACAGGGATCTTGCCAGTCAGCAGGCGGCGTTACTGCAAAGAACCGAATCTGACCTACAGGCAGCCAATGCAGCCTTGCAGATGGTGACCTATTCGACCCGAATTGCAAAAGCGGAAGCCACGCGAAAACAGAAGCTGATGGCGAAGGGGATGTATTCTGGAATCGGAGAAGATATAGCGGACACAATACAACTTGAAGATACAAAGCTGCAAGCTGCCAAAGTCGCCGTTGACAAACTCACCAAGGAAATGAACTTCGCGCGCCAAGGCATCTATATCGGCTCCGATTTGCAATCTCTGCAAAATCTTCAGCAGGAAATTCGCACACGGGCCGCAGATCTGCTGCAGATCCGGATGCAGATGACCACCATGCAGACGCGCAAAAGCGAGCTTGAAACGCTGGCATCGGCGGAGAGCGCACGTATTGAAAGGCTGACCCGCGCCGATCTTTCCATTCCACCGGGCACAACGCTCTACAAGCCCGTGGCTGCGACCGGCCGTGAAGTGGTTGCAGGCGACACGCTGGCGGAGGCGCTTGACTGTCGCAACGCTTTCGTCGTGGCGATTTTTTCAGAGCGTCAGGCACAGGCGCTTTCCGTCGGTTCTCGGGTGAAGGTGAGTTCCGATGCCTGGGCGGAAGAATCCGATGGGGTGGTGGAGCGCCTGGTGCCACGTACTACCGAACGTGTCGACCTGGATTATGCCGTGCCCTTTCCACCAACAGAGCGGCGAGAGCTTTACGCCTATATTCGCATGGACGGCAGGGCACAGGAAAAATTGACCGAGAACGGCGCCTGTTCGGTCGGCACGTGGGTGAGTGTGAGCCTGCCGCGCGAGTGGCTCGGCAAAACCCGGAACTATGTGCATGAAGCATCAGCCAGCCTGTTCCAGTTTGCAAAGACCTCCGTCAGCGAATTGCCGGATGTCAGGCAGGCCGCATGGGCACTGATCGAAACGTCGCGTGATACGCTATCCGCACACACTGGTATCGAGTGGCCACAACAGCGGCCGGACGTGCCTGGCCGGGCACATCAGCCCGATATCATCACCCAGCACCCTTTCGGCAATACGGATGCCACCGGAAAGGCACCGCGCACCCAATCCTGACACCCGCATGGATTGGACGGGCCCCGGCGGGAGTGCGATGCAAACCCGCAGGGCGACCCACCACCTGTTTAAGACACTCGAAGCAACCTCATTCACGCGCGGCGTGCCGCGCGCCTGACCAACCATGAGGATAAGTCGATGTATTTCAGCCCTGATGGCGATGTTCAGTCGGTACTCTACGTCAATCTTGTCATCGCCCTTTGCGCGATCCTGTTTACCATACTGGCCGACCCGCGCAGGGTCCTGGACCGGTTGGCCTTCAGTGCGATTATGCTGCTGTCTCTTGGCCTTTACATATTTTGGCGCGCCACCGATACGCTGCCACCCTTCGAGCTTTCTCTGGAGACTGCCTGGAACTACATTTATTTCACCTTCGAGCTGATCTCCGTTCTTTACGCCATCGGCTCGATCCTGATCCTGACGAGGCGGACGGACTGGTCTTTTTTGGCTGATAGAGGGGAAGCCGCGATTGAAAATAATTCGGATGCGCCACTCGTCGACGTCTTTATCTGCACCTACAACGAACCTTTGAATGTCCTTGAGAAGTCGGTTATCGCGGCCCAGGCCATGCAATATCCGCAGCTGCGTGTTTTTGTCTGCGACGACACGCGCAGGCCGGAAGTGAGGGACTATTGCGAGACGGTCGGCGTCAATTATGTGACGCGCCCGGACAATAGACATGCCAAGGCGGGAAATCTGAACAATGCACTTGAACACACCAATGCGCTGCCACAGGTTTCCGATTTCATCATGGTTCTGGATGCGGACTTCGCGCCACAGGCCAACTTCCTTCGTCGCGTAACCGGTCTTTTCGCCGATCCCAAGGTGGCAGTTGTGCAGACACCGCAATTTTACTTTAATTGCGACCCAATCCAACACAACCTCGGCATCCGCAATTCCTTCGTCGATGATCAACGTGTATTCTTTGATGTATTCCAGCCGGCCAAGGACGCGGTCGGTTGCGCTTTCTGCGTCGGGACGAGTTTTGTCGTGCGGCGGGCGGCGGTCAACGAGCTCGGCGGGTTTCCGCATGATGCACTTTCCGAAGATATGCTGCTGACCTACCGCCTGATGGAGCGAGGTTACGTCACACGCTGGCTCAACGAAAAACTCAGTGTCGGTCTATCGGCTGAGGGCCTGCCAGAATATATCACGCAACGCACGCGGTGGTGCCTGGGCACCATTCAGATCGGCCTTCTGCGGACGGGACCATTGTGGCGCGGCAAGTTCACGCTGACACAAAGGCTGCATTATCTGCACGGGCTGTTTTGCTGGCTGTCGAAGCCTTTCATCCTCTGCCTGTTGCTGGCACCATCGATCTACTGGCTCACAGGCGTTTCCGCCCTCCAGGCTGACGAGCTGATGTTCATGAAATTTGGACTGTCGTCACTGGCTTTGTTTTGGGCCTACTCCACCTGGATATCGGGAAAACGCACCCTACCGCTGTTCACCGAAGTGACGCATGCGCTGACCGCTGTTCCCATCACCATCACCTTGTTTCAGGCTATGCGCAAACCCTTCGGACGTCCCTTTAAAGTCACGGAGAAAGGTGGTGACCGGTCACAGGTGCGCATTCATGGGCCTACAGCGCTATTTTTCGCAATCGTCACCGTCACCTCCGCGGTTTCAGTTCTGCTCGCCGTTTACGCATGGGACGCCCCTGTAGAATTTTCGGCGCGAGATTGTCTCAACCTCATCTGGTCGGCGGTCGCCATGGTGATTGCCTTCACCAGCCTCATCTGCTGCATTGAGTTACCACGTGTCGACAAGGAAGAGCCGATCGGCGTGGATCTCGAAGGCCGATTGCGGTGCGCAAGCGAGGTGAAGGCGGTACGGATCGTGGCGCTTTCGACCGAAACCGCGACCCTGGCGGATTTCAACCGGTCTTACGCCGAGGCAGAGTCCCTGTACGTGCCCGATGTGGGCTGGCTGCAGATCGATGCAACGAAGGTGTCGCAAACGCCCGGCAAATTCACTCTCACCCCCACTGCCGACCAGCATCGTGCAATCTTGAGGCTGCTTTTCCGCAATGCGCCCGAAAATGTCGCGGAACAGGGCGACCTCTTGAAGTCCATGCAGATGTTACTCGCAAGGGCCTTCAGCTAAGACAATTCGCGCCAAACCCGGGACCGTGCTCGACGTAAACCGCAAGCTAGAGGCGGGCTTGTTTGGAAGAGCGCCTACCAAACGGAAAACTCATGTCTGTCAAATCGATCGTCGCGACAGTTCTCATGACCTGCTTCACAACAGGAGTGGTCGCTGCTGGCGATGGGCGCACCGGTTCCGGATCAGTTCGCGACCGCCTTGCTGTGAGCTTGTGTGCGGGTCTCGTTGGGAAGATGGACAAATCCACCACCCCCTTCATATTTCGGAGCTTTGAGCCTGCACCAGGCGGCAAAGCGCTTGATCCCGCTCTTTCAAATGCGGGTTTCACCTATGACAATGCCTTGGCGACGATTGCCCTTTTTTCCTGTGGCAACGACGCCGAAGCAAAAAGGGTTGCCGATGCGCTGCTGCTCGCCGTCAACAACGATCGCTATTACAGCGATGGCCGCCTGCGCAACGCCTACCGTTCCGGCCCCGTTGCGAACGAAAATGATGCGATGCTTTTGCCCGGTTTTTGGAGTGAGGCCAGCAAGACGTGGGTCGAGGATGACTATCAGGTGGGCAGCGCAACGGGCAACCTGGCCTGGGCGGCACTTGCGCTTCTCACTGCCAGTGAACGATTAAGCAATCCGTCCTATGTGCAGGCAGCGACCAAACTCATGCGCTGGATCGATGCGCATACGGCGGGCGTCCGTGATATCGGCTACACAGGTGGCACATTCGGTCATGAGCCTGCACCGACCAAACTCGAGTGGAAATCGACGGAACATAATCTCGATGTATATGCCGTTGCGGGTTGGCTCGCCGAAATTGAGGGAGCGCGCGCCTGGCAGGCGATGCGGGACAAAACACGCAAATTTCTTGATGCGATGTGGAATGAGCAGCAGGGACGGTTTTACGTCGGCAGCCAACCGGGAAGCGACACACCCAACTCGAGCCAGTCCGGAATAGATTCCGAGCTCTGGCCCATTCTCGCCGTGCCGGAGTTTCGGGGCCGCAGTGGGCGTGTTCTGCATTGGGTTGATCGGCATTATGCGGTTGCGGGAGGTTTTGATTTTAACGACGATCGGGATGGTGTGTGGCTGGAAGGTACGGCCCAGGCCGCGCTGGCGTTTCAGCAGGTCGGCGATGCCGACCGGGCCGAGGCGCTGCTTGCCACCATTGCCGCACAAATATCTCCCGATAACCTGATCTACGCGACAGTCGGGGACGAACTGACGACCGGGCTGATGATCGGGCCGACCTCGACATTTGCCGACTTCAAATATTTCAGGTTGCCGCATGTCGGGGCCACTGCCTGGGCAATCCTTGCAGCGAAAGGCTGGAACCCTTTTCTTAGAAAGAGCGGTTGTATTCGTCTTTGTGAGGGATAATCGTCCGTCTCGGCGGCAGCAGAAGGATATTGCTCCAGGCCGTTGCGCCGGAGATTGAAAACTGGGACGCATGACGCTGCTGAAAGCGGCGAAAAGCGTAAAACCGCAACGTTGACTGCCGCGCCGAATGCAAGCTACTCGGTCGGAACCGGCGATGGAAACGCAGACTTAAGGACATAAAGATATCGTTATATGATGTTGACCGATGACGTAGCTTACAATATGGTCGTCACGCCTAAGGTTCCCCAGTCGTTGCACGCAACGTGCCGGGGCTAAGAGGGAAGTCGGTGCTCCGTGTCATGCGGAAAAGCCGACGCTGCCCCCGCAACTGTAAGCGGCGAGCTGAAGTCCAATATGTCACTGGTTTACCCCGGGAAGACGGACGGAAGTGATGATCCGTGAGCCAGGAGACCTGCCTTTGGTGAAATAACGTCCACGGGCGGGGTGTCCCAGTGTGCCGTAGCAAAGGCTGCATTGTCGCGGCCTGTCTTGCTATGCGTCCGCAGACCCATGCCCCCAACTTTATAGGGGCACAACATGTCTCAGACCTGCATTTTTACGATCACGAGCGTACCCTTCGATGAGGACTATCGTCCTTCAGAAAATACGCGCATCACCACCAATTTCGCCAATCTGGCCAGGGGCGAAAAGCGGCAGGAAAACCTGCGCAATGTCATGCGCATGATCGACAGCCGCTTCAACGCCCTCGCGCACTGGGATAATCCCAAATCGGACCGATACTCGGTCGAGTTGGAGATCATTTCGGTCGACATGAGCTTCGATGTCGCAGGTGAAAAATTTCCCCTCATCGAGATACTGAAGACGACGATCATCGATCACAAAACCAGTGAACGTATCGACGGCATTGTGGGGAATAACTTCTCCTCCTATGTGCGAGACTACGACTTCAGCATTGTGCTGCCGGAGCATAACAAGAGCGTTCCTGCCTTCAGCATTCCGGCCGACTTCGGCGACCTCCATGGAAACCTGTTCAAGTCTTTTCTGCGGTCGGATGCCTACCGCTCGTACTTTCGCAAGCCGCCGGTCATTTGCATCAGCGCCTCGACCAGCAAGACCTATTACCGGACCGAAAATCATCACCCCGTGATGGGCGTCGAATACCAACAGAATGGGTTCTCGTCCACCGACCAGTATTTCGGGAAAATGGGATTGCAGGTTCGCTACTTCATGCCTGCAGGCAGCGTTGCGCCGTTGGCCTTCTACTTTGTTGGGGACTTGCTGGGCGACTACTCCAATATTGAGCTAATCGGCGTCATCAGCACGATGGAAACGTTTCAGAGAATTTATCGCCCCGAAATCTACAATGCGAACGCAGCAGCTGGGACATTTTACCAGCCCAACCTGAAGCACCAGGACTATTCGCTGACCCGGGTCATTTACGATCGCGACGAACGAAATCGCTTGGCGGTGGATCAGGGTAAGTTCACCGAAAAACACTTCATCAAGCCATACCGCGCCGTCCTTGAGCAATTGTTTGCTCACTGCCCCGCCTGAGCATCACTTAGAAGAGGTCCCATCGTGAAGAAACTTCTCCCCACATCGACCGCTGGCAGTCTGCCGAAACCCTCCTGGCTTGCGCAGCCCGAAAAACTTTGGTCGCCCTGGAAGCTGGAGGGCGAGGAATTACTGGAAGGCAAGAGAGACGCCCTGCGCCTTTCACTGGACGATCAGCAACGTGCCGGCATCGACATCGTCAGTGATGGCGAGCAAACACGCCAACATTTCGTCACGACTTTCATCGAGCACCTCGACGGGGTCGATTTTGCAAAACGCGAGACAGTCAGAATTCGCGATCGCTACGATGCGAGTGTCCCGACAGTCGTCGGCGCCGTGTCTCGCCAGAAGTCCGTGTTCGTCGAAGACGCCAAGTTTTTGCGCCAGCAGACCAAACAACCCATCAAATGGGCGTTGCCGGGTCCGATGACGATGATCGATACTCTCTTTGACGGCCATTATAAGAGCCGTGAAAAGCTTGCCTGGGAATTTGCCGGGATACTCAACGAGGAAGCAAAGGAATTGGAGGCTGCCGGCGTCGATATCATCCAGTTCGACGAACCTGCCTTCAACGTCTTCTTTGACGATGTGAATGACTGGGGTGTTGCCACTTTGGACAGGGCAATTGAAGGGCTGAAGTGCGAGACCGCCGTCCATATCTGCTACGGTTACGGCATAAAGGCCAATACGGATTGGAAAAAGACACTCGGGTCAGAATGGCGGCAGTATGAGGAAACTCTCCCCAGGCTGCAGAAATCCGGCATCGGTATGATCTCCCTCGAATGCCACAATTCTCATGTCCCAATGGATCTTCTGGAACTTGTTCGAGGTAAGAAAGTGATGGTCGGGGCCATCGATGTGGCAAGCAATACCATCGAAACCCCGGAGGAAGTCGCTGCAACGCTGCGCAAGGCGCTTAAGTTTGTCGACGCAGATAAACTTTGCCCCTGCACCAATTGCGGCATGGCCCCCCTGTCTCGTCGTGTGGCAAGAGACAAGCTGAATTCCTTGAGCGCAGGAGCTGAGATCGTCCGAAGAGAGCTCACTGTTTAGTTTTTTGATAGTCTGAACCTTCGGATGGCAGCCGTTCGCCGCCACCGCGCCCATCGCGACAAACGCTGGGAGACTTACGAATGGCTATAAGGTCACGACGCGGATCATCCTGAAGGCTTCGACGGATGTCCGCCTCTTGGCGCCAAGCTGCCAAGACGGCCTGTTCAAGCCGGCAATTCCGAAGAGCAGGTCGTCCCCAGATTAAAAAATTTACACATTCATTACCACTCAACTGAGGATTTGATGGTTTTGATCCTGTCGAGGGTTAAGACAAGTCGCCGGCCGCGGTAATTCCGTCGTTATCCACCGTCCACGAACCCGTATACGTCAAACGGGTGCTGCTTGCTTTACACTACTGCACTCGATATTCGCGTGGCGCGACACCGAACTGGTTCCGAAACGATCGGCTGAAATGCGAGAGGTCATTGAATCCCCATCGGAAAGCGATCTCTCCAATAGAGCAGCCACCTTTGGTACGCAGATCGTCCGCGCATTTTTGCAACCTTTGCCGAAGCAAGAACTGGCTAAATGTCTCGCCGCTGTCTTCCAGCAGTCGGTGAACATAGCGAACCGAAATGCGGAAATGTTCGGCTGCCGTCGCCGGTGTCAGTGCCGGGTCTACCGCATGTGGGAAGATTAGTTTCCGTTTTATCGGCTGCCGCCATCTCCATCCACGAACGCCGATTCTGGCTGCGCCCAAGGTGAATGGGATTGATTTTGTATAATCCCGGCACCACAACGCCTTGAAAAACAGTCTCATTTATAATCTTCTTGTTGAGATTAATATAATTTAAGGAGTTCACCCCTATATTTGGGGTGTCCTTTTGGACGAGCGATGGACGGCATGATGCCGATCCGGCACAGTTTGGCAGTGAGATGTCGTGCTACGTATGTGCCAGCAATCTATGGTCTTCTAGGCGTTTTCCCGAAAATATTGACGCTAAAAGCTGCGCGGAACACCGCTTGCGTTGTCGCGTCTACATGGAGTTCCCGATGCAGATTCGTGTGGTTCTCACATCACTAGCTCTGAGTGCGATATGTTTTCCGATCGGGGCCTTCGCGCTCGATCAACCAAAAGGCGAGGTGGTTTTGACCGTGTCGGCCCATGACTTGGGCCATCCTAACATAAATGGCACAGCGCAATTTGACCTTCCCATGCTCGAAGCACTCGCCAGCCGCACCGCGGAGATGGAAACTCCATGGACAGAAGGCAAGGTTAAGTTCTCCGGCCCACTGCTGAGATCTATCCTTGAGGCGGCTGGTGCTCATGGCTCCCAATTGAAAGTCATTGCACTGAATGACTATTCGGCCAACGTTCCAATGGAAGATGCTGCAAAGCTCGACACAATCCTCGCGACAAGAATAAACGGTGACACCATGTCAGTGCGTGACAAGGGGCCGCTTTTTCTTATCTATCCTTTCGACAAGGATGCGAGCCTTTTTAACGAGAAATACTTCTCGCGCTCCGTCTGGCAGATTAAGACCATTGAGGTTTCCGAGTGACGTTCTCGGCCCGAAGCAGCGGCGATATCATCCGCAAGGCCAGTAAAGCGACGGTTGTTCTACAAGGCTTTGCGGTCATGCTTCTGGTAGGCCTCATCTTCCTCTTCACGGACATTTCCCAAAGGTACCTGTCGTTTCAGGACGGGGTGCGGGAGAACGCATTGTGGTCTGTGTATCAACTCGACCGCGAGGCGCGTCGCCTGCATGAGGCACTTCATGTCATGTTGGCTGAGAGGGACTACTCAACCGTCGCTGTGAAGGCACTCGTTACCCGCTACGACATCCTGTACTCACGGATAAATATTCTGGAGAAAACCTCATTCGAAAGAAAGTTCAAACTCGACTCGTCCGTTGAGCGCCATATCTCGGAGATTCGCTCGGTTGTACTGGGGAAGGTTGGCTTCTTCGACGCTCTCAATGCGCGTGGAACGTTCGAGCCCGAAAAATCGGAAGCTGTTGACGACGACCTTGAAAAGCTCGTGTCAGCGACCGAGAGCCTTCTGGTCTATACAAATAGCAATGTGAGTTCAGAACGCGCTGACGCGCGTGAAGCGTTACTCGCTCTTCAGTTGAAGTCCGGCGGACTGGTCATCCTCTTGGTGGGCTGTGTCGTGGTTCTCATTTTCACGTTGCGCCGCCAGTTGAAATCCGTGCGTCTCGCGGGACTTAGTCTCGAAATGATCTCGAATGAACTCAACGAGGCCTATCTCGACGCCGAGGCGGGTAACCGAGCCAAGTCCCAGTTCATGGCAACGATGGGTCATGAAGTCCGCACACCTTTGAATGCCATCCTCGGTACCGCTGAACTGCTTGAGCTTTCGACATTGACGCCATCGGTGGCGTCGGGCATGCAAACGATCAGACGATCGGGACATGCCCTCCTTGAGGTTATTAACGAGATCCTGGATTTTGCAAAGATTGAGCACGGTAAGCTCGACATCGAGATGAGGCCCGTGGATCTCTCATCCGTTCTTTCGACGACTATCGAAATGGTTCGCGACCGCGCCACCGAACAGGGTAATCAGATCGCACTTGTCGTGCCGCAGAGGTTCAAGACCCCCGCAGTTAGTACTGATCCTACTCGGTTACGGCAGGTTCTTCTCAATCTCCTCAGCAACGCCATCAAATTTACCTCCAACGGGACGATCACTTTATGCGTCAGGGAGCTTGAAACGCCTCAAAATTCGATCCTTCGCTTCGAAATATCAGATACCGGCATCGGGATTGACGAGGATGGCCTTGGCAGGCTTTTCCAGCCTTTTTCTCAGGTGGATGCATCGATCAGTCGCAAATATGGAGGTACCGGCCTTGGTCTGACGATCTGCAAACAAATTGTCGAAGCGATGATGGGCCGAATTGGCGTCGAAAGCGCGAAGGGGCAGGGAAGCACATTCTGGTTCGAAATTCCCGTCGTGGCCGCTGCAGTGCCAGTCCCGCCAGCTAACACGGTCGAGCGTGGACCGTCGGGCACATTGCCTATGCTCAATGTCCTTCTAGTCGAAGACAATCTCGTCAATCAGCAGGTCGCAGCCGGCTTCCTTAATCATCTCGGGCAGAAGGTCACGATTGTCAGTGACGGTTGTGAGGCGGTCGAGGCGGTTGCCCGGCAACCTTTCGATCTGATTTTGATGGACATGCAGATGCCCAGGATGGATGGGATCGAAGCCACACGGCTGATCCGTGACGCCGAAAAGTCCAAGCCCCAAACGCCGATCATCGCAATGACTGCAAACGCCTCGGACGACGATCGCAGACTTTGCGCCGAAGCGGGAATGAGCGGTTTTCAGTCGAAACCCGTTTCGTTGCAGCAGTTGCGTGGCATCATAGAGGCGCTTGACCCTTCCGAACCGGAGGCAATGAACATCGTCGGGCAGGCTCTTGATATCGACAATTCATTCGCGACACGCAGAGCTGAAATCGTTGAAGCTCTCGGGGAAGAAACCTTCGATGAACTGTTGTCCAGCTTCTTCGACGATGCAACCACTCTTCTGCAGGGGCTTCATGAAGCAATGGCCGCAAATGATTATCGCAGCGCTGACCATCTCCTTCACACCATAAAAGGAGCGGCAAGCAGTGTCGGTTTACAGCAGATTGCCGACACATCACAGCAGCTTCGAAGTGGGCCCGTGTCGAAAAACGGCATAGAAAAACTCTCAGAAACCGTCGACGAATTCAGGCAACGCCTCGCCGCTTAAGGAATAAATGCATGCGCATTCTTCTGGTAGACGACAATAAGACGAACCTCTCGCTGCTTACCAAGCTGGTTGAAAAGCTTCCTGGCTGCGAGTCAGTGGCTTTTTCGAAGCCCGAAGAGGTGCTGATATCGGCACCGCGGCTCGACTTTGACATCGCAATTATCGATTTCCAGATGCCTGTTTATAACGGGATAGAACTGCTGACCGAGTTGCTCTGTTTTGAACGGCACCGCGATAAACCAGTCGTGTTCGTCACGGCTGACACAGACACCGCAACCCGGATGGCGGCACTCAATGCAGGCGCAATCGATTTCCTGACGAAACCGGTTAATCCGCTGGAATTTCAAGCCCGCGTTCGAAATCTCGTAGCGCTTGTGGAGGCACGCAACAAGCTTGCCGACAAGGCTGAGTGGCTGCGCACCGAGGTCGATAAAGCGGTTGCCGAACTTCGGGCACGCGAAGAAGAAATCATCGATCGGCTAACAATCGCCGCCAGCTACAAGGATTGTGAAACCGCGTGCCATACCCGTCGTGTAGGGTTATATTCCGAGGCCATTGCAAGGTCCTATGGAATGGATGCAGCACTCTGTTCTGACATCAGGCTTGCCTCACCAATGCATGACATCGGAAAGGTGGCGATCCCAGACGCTGTCCTCTTGAAAAACGGCAAGCTGACAGACGACGAGTTTACCGTCATGCAGGGGCACACGGTGGTCGGATTTGACATCCTTCGCGAGTCGAAATCGGGCCTGCTGCAACTGGCAGCCGAGATTGCCAGCAGCCACCATGAGCGCTGGGACGGGCAAGGATATCCGTTCGGCTTGTCGGGAGACGACATTCCCATATCCGGACGGATTGTTGCGATTGCCGACAACTTCGATGCTCTGACGACCGTGAGGCCGTATAAGGAGGCTTGGTCAGTGGAACGGGCGGTAGCGCACATTCGTGATAACGCGGGTACCCAGTTCGACCCGGGATGCGTCAGCGCATTTGAAACAGCATTGCCGGCTCTGCTAGCTGTCATGGAAAAGGATCGCGCAGCTGCCAACAATCAGGATCCCGTTCACGCGCGCTTCCACTCTGTTGCCGCTGCCGAGGCTCGCCGATCAACGGCAGACGGAACTGGTGTTCAGAATACAATGCAGGTTGCGTGACGCCAAACGCCTAACCACCGACGATCTTTCAGTCGACGTCTAAAGTGAGCGGCAAATGACCGCACGCACACGCAGTCCAGCACGCGGCAGGCGGATGAGCGAAATCAGCGCGTTCCATCTCCGGTATGAGTTTTGCACAAAACGGTCACGATCCGTGAGGTTTGCCAAGCGCCATCACCGCACTCTCCAAAAGAGGTTTTTGGTGCAGTAACCCTTGGGGGGAATGGCGATACCTACGGTCGATCTGGCAGATAAATTCGGATTCTCAGCAGAAAAACCAGCGAATACATCGCGATCGTTTGTTGCCCAAGTGCATGGGGCTTCGATCCTTCTGGTGGCAGACAGAGCGAGTGTTGGGCCTCTTGACCGATTCCAGACGGACGGAATCGTCATAGAAGCGGACAGCACGATTTGCTTCCTCGATCCCGCTTTTGCTTATGGTGTGCGACAGGTTACCCGGAATTCTACTGCCGTGGATAACGACAACAATCGGCAGGAAGTGAGCGACACCAAATAAAGGCTATCCTGATGGAATCGGCGATATACTTTAGTATTGTATATATTAGCATTCAGCAAAGCTTAATCATTTTACCCTATTAATAGGGTGTCCAGACGATAAGTCGGGATCGACATGAGGTCGGTCTCTCCAGGAAAAAGCAAGTCGCTTTCGCGACAGGCTGCTTGGCATGGGACGGCAAATGTCCAATTCCGAAATTTTGATGCGCCGTGACCGGATATAGCACCCCGCGACGGCGGTAACGGCATCACCAACCGAGCTGTCTGCTCCATGGAAGTAGCGTGATTTGCTGCCTCCAACCGGCTGAGTGTGGCTTTCGCACGACTACAAACACGATCAGGGGCCGTGTGTTAGCCTCTCTTACAAGATCGCCCAAGGAGAGATCTGAAGATGTTCGGCAGTTCCAAAATTTCCCGTATGCAGACGATGTCGTTGAACTCCATTACTGCCAACATCATGATCGCGGACGCCGATCTGAAGATCAGATACATGAACGAGGCGGTTACTGCACTGCTCAAGGAAGCGGAGACGGATTTAAAGAAGGAACTCCCGCGTTTCGACTTTGGAAAGCTCGTCGGCAGTAACATCGACATATTCCATAAAAACCCGTCGCATCAACGAAATATGCTCGCCGCGCTAAAGGCGCAGCATCGGGCGACTATCTGGGTCGGGCACCGCGCGTTTGATCTTATCGTTACACCGCTCCTGGAGGGTACCAAAACCACCGGCTTCGTCGTTGAGTGGGCGAACGCGAAAGAACGGCTGCAAAATGTTGATTTGCAGGGCCAGATGGTCGCAATCAGCCGGGTTCAGGGCATCATCGAGTTCACAACCGAGGGTGAAATTATCACAGCGAACGAAAATTTCCTGAAGGCTATCGACTATCGGCTGGACGAGATAAAGGGACGCAGCCACAGTATTCTGGTCGATCCGGAATATGCCAGAACACCCGCATATAAGGAATTTTGGGATGCCCTGCGCCGCGGCGAGTTTCAAGCGGCCGAGTTCACCCGCTTTGGAAAGAACGGCAAGCGGGTTGTCATCAACGCATCCTATAACCCGATTCTGGACTCCAAGGGAAAAGTTACCAAAGTCGTGAAGTTCGCGACTGACGTAACCGAGCGCGTCCACGCGGTTAATACGATCGCCGAGGCGCTGAACAAGCTTGCTCAGGGCGACCTGTCATTTTGCGTTGATCGCCCGTTCGCGCCTGATTTTGAAGGCTTGCGGAACACAATGAATGACGCAATTAGCCAAATGCGCGACACGCTAAGTGATGTCGCGCGCTCGACTGATCAGATCGACACGGGTACGCGTGAGATTAGTCAAAGTGCCGAGGACCTGTCCAAACGCACCGAACAACAGGCAGCTTCGCTTGAGGAAACGGCCGCTGCCCTTGATCAGATAACAGTCAACGTCAGCAATGCCGCAAAGCGGGCCGAGGAGGCTCGTCATGCCGCGGCTACCGCGAGTGGGAACGCAGAGCGTTCGGGCAAGGTTGTTGCCGATGCCGTTGGCGCGATGTCGCGGATAGAGAGTTCGTCCAACCAGATATCCAATATCATTGGCGTCATCGATGAGATCGCCTTCCAGACCAATCTCCTGGCGCTCAATGCCGGAGTCGAAGCGGCCCGCGCCGGCGAAGCTGGAAAGGGATTTGCGGTGGTGGCGCAAGAGGTGCGAGAACTCGCGCAACGTTCCGCACAAGCAGCCAAGGAGATCAAGGGTCTGATCCGCAATTCATCCGAAGAAGTCAGCACAGGGGTGAAGCTGGTTAGCGAGACCGGCGAGGCCTTGCGTACCATCCAGCAGAACATTGTGGCGGTCAACGACCACATGGAGGCTATTACCAGTTCGGCCAAAGAGCAAGCGACAGGTCTGTCGGAGGTAAACTCTGCGGTCAACCAGATGGATCAGGTGACCCAGCAAAACGCCGCAATGGTTGAAGAGACCAATGCTGCCAGTGCGACGCTTGCGCAGGAAACAGCTCGTCTCCGGGATCTCATTGAAATGTTCCAGTTGGGCGGGACTGCGAGCAGGGCTTCGTTGCGGGGCGCCAATCATTCGTCGGACAACACGTCTAACCGGAAGCTCGAGCTTGCGCAGCCTGGCCACCGGCCCGTGCCTTCGCCTGCAAGGCAATTGATCACCAGTATGACTGGCAGAGTAAGTGGCGGAGCTGTTCCCGACAATTGGCAAGAGTTTTAGAATTGACCCTGCTCTGCACGTCACGTCTTCAATTCCTTCACGGAAGGCAGCTCACATGACAAACGTTTTGAACTTTCCAATCGACATATGCAGCAGTGTTAAATTGCCCATAGCTGCCCAGGAAACGATCCGGCAAGACTACGATTTTATGACCGGTGCCGTCGAGCGCCTGCGCGACGAGTTGGCCAAGTTGGCCGTGGAGCTGGAATTAGGAAAGGCGCAGTTGGCTGCGATGATATCCGCGAACGCGCTTGTTTCAGCGATCGCAGAGAAACGCCGACGAATTGCTGCTTCCCACTGGATGGAAGATTCTTGACGGTTCTTTCTGGGTTCAATCGCCTTTTTGTCGCGCCCAGGTCATTTGGGAACCTGGACAGGACAGATGAGGCTACCGGTTCGAGACGATACTGGAGCATGGCATGGACTTCGAGGCATTTTTTACGACGGAACTGCAGAGCCTGCATTCTGAGGGACGCTATCGCGTTTTTGCGGATATCGAACGCCAGCAGGGCAATTTCCCCCGCGCGACACGGTACAACGCCAATGGCGAGCGCAAGGACGTAACCGTCTGGTGTTCCAACGATTATCTGGGCATGGGCCAGAACCCCAAAGTCATCGAAGCCATGAAAGCCGCCATCGATCACTGTGGCGCGGGTGCGGGAGGCACCCGGAACATTTCTGGGACCAACCATCATCACGTCCTGCTGGAACAGGAACTTGCCGATCTGCACGGCAAGGAATCGGCGCTGATCTTCACGTCGGGTTACGTTTCCAACTGGGCGACACTCGGTACACTTGGCCAGAAAATTCCGGGCCTCATCATTTTCTCCGATGCGCTCAACCATGCCTCGATGATCGAAGGCATCCGTTACGGCCGTTGCGAGCGGGTGATCTGGAAACACAATGATCTCGAAGATCTCGAGGCAAAGCTCAAGGCAGCCGATCCAAGCGCGCCGAAGCTCATCGCCTTTGAATCCGTCTATTCGATGGATGGCGATATCGCCCCGATCAAGGAAATCTGCGATCTTGCCGATCGTTATGGCGCCATGACCTATCTCGACGAAGTCCATGCCGTTGGCATGTACGGACCGCGCGGCGGCGGTATTGCCGAGCGCGAAGGCCTGATGGATCGCCTGACGATCATCGAGGGAACGCTCGGCAAGGCTTTCGGCGTGATGGGCGGTTATATTGCCGGGTCCACGGCGGTCTGTGATTTTATCCGTTCTTTCGCCTCCGGCTTCATCTTCACGACGGCCCTGCCGCCGTCGCTCGCTGCCGGCGCAATCGCCTCGATCCAGCATCTGAAGGCAAGCCCCTTTGAGCGCACCCGCCATCAGGACCGGGTGCGCAAGCTGCGGGGGCTTCTGGATGCACGCGGCATTCCGCATATGGACAATCCCAGCCATATCGTACCGGTCATGGTGGGCGATGCCGCCAAGTGCAAATGGATTTCGGATATCCTGCTCGACAATCACGGCGTCTATGTCCAGCCGATCAACTATCCGACCGTGCCGCGCAAGACCGAGCGTCTGCGCATCACGCCGACACCGCTGCACACCGATGCCGACATCGAACAGTTGGTCGGCGCGTTGCACCAGCTCTGGTCGCATTGTGCGCTGGCGCGTGCCGTGGCTTAAGGCCCAACACTGATATTTGGCAGTATATGCAGATCCATACATCTTGGCGCGACTGCATCGTCAAACATTCGGTCATCCGATCATGCCAGACGTTAATTCGTCGTTAACTATTCAACTCCATAAGTAGGGTAGCACATTCAACAATTGAGTCGAAGATGCCAGTCAGCGCCTTGTCTGTCCTCGCACCTGATGCGCTGGATCCCTATGTAGACCTTAGCTCGGTACCCAAGTACCGGTACTTCGGTAAAAACGATCTCATCGACAGGTTTCGCCAAGGCGTGCCATTCGACTACATCTCGATCTCGGGCCTCGACGTTGACCACTATCGTTTCGGTGACGGGTTTTCCATCGATACAGACCTTCCGCCGGGATTTATCGAGGCATATATGGAAGGCAAGCTGTCCAAGGTCGATCCGTTTATTGCTGCGACAAAGGCGTCAAAAACCGTGATGGTCGAAAGCGAAGTCTACCAGGATGCGGAAGTCCCACAGCGGTTGCTATATCTCCAGCGCACCTTCGGCGTTCATAACAGAACTATGGTGCCGATTTTGCGAGAGGATACAGTTTACGGCGCAGTTGGCTTCGCCCGTACATCAGCTTTTACGGAGAGCGAGCTCACATTTCTCACGCTTATAGCGGAACCGATCCACACGGCTATAACCAAACCACTAATGGAGCGCTTCGCCGCTCAACATTTACGTCTGTCGAAGGGCGAGATAGCCTGTCTTTCTCAAGCCAGTCTTGGCCTGACGAGTGCAGGCATTGCCAAGGTGACAGGTTATCAGGTTGATACCGTTAATAGCTACATTAAGTCGGCAGTCAAAAAACTTGGAGCGTCGAACAGAACGCAAGCGATTGCTGAGGCGATACGTCGACGACTGATTTCCTAATGGCTGTTTTGACAAAAAAATTTTAGCAGTGTCGGCACATGCTAAAACAGCCTTTCTTTAGAAGGTCATGAGATCATCAGTTCAGATCGTCCATGCAGCCTGTAATCGGAAGCTTCGATTCCGCTTGGGCTGATCGTCGCTGCTGCCCGCGTGAGACGCCGGTTTGCAACGCGCTGGACGTTTTGAGCCTTATCCGCGGATTACCAGTTGCGTGTGACGAAGACGCGGTACACCCGTCTAAAAATCGGCTAACGTCGCAACGTCGACAGACAGGAAGAGCAACGAGGTGGCAATGATTGAACCCGGCGGGGATGAGCAATTAGTTACCCCACGTGACGACGGAGCAGCCAGGCATTTACCCGGGATGGAGTTGCCTGGCATTGGTTTGGCTGCGACGGATGGCACGACCGTCGATCTGCGTGAGCCGGGGTTAACCGTGGTCTATGCTTACCCCCGGACAAGCCCGCCCGGAGGAAAGGCGATTGACGGATGGGACGCAATACCCGGCGCGAGGGGATGTACACCGCAGTCCTGTGCCTTTCGTGATCATTTCGCTGAACTGAAGGCATTGGGAGCAACGCGTCTGTTTGGCCTTTCTACGCAGACCACGGAGTATCAGCGAGAGGCAGCAGAGCGGCTTCACCTGCCGTTTCCTCTGCTTTCCGATCATTCACTCCTTCTGGTGTCAGCCCTCCGCCTTCCAACTTTCCAGGCTGGAGGCCTGACACTGCTCAAGAGGCTCACGATGATTATCGAAACGGGCGTTATCAAGCATGTCTTTTACCCGGTCCATCCGCCAGAGAAGAACGCAGATGCCGTCATCGATTGGTTGAGTGCTACGACATGATCAGCCCGCCATCGACATTAATTGTCTGGCCGGTGATGTAGGCCGCATCCTCGGAGGCGAGAAACGCCACCAAGGCTGCCACTTCGGCTGGTGTTCCTGCGCGGCGCATTGGAATGTTGCGCACCCATTCGGCCATGAGTTCGCCGGGCTTGTAGTCACCGAGCATCTGGCCCCAGACGCGGTCGTTATAATCCCACATTTCGGTGTGGATGATGCCGGGGCAAATGGCGTTGACGGTGATGCCTTCGGGCGCCAGTTCCTTGGCCAGACTTTGCGTGAGGCCGACGACGCCGAATTTTGAAGCGGCGTAGTGGGGGGTATAGATAAAACCCTGGCGGGCCTGGCCGGAGGCGGTGTTAACCAGGCGGCCCTTGGTGCCACTTGCGCGGAAGCGGCGGATCGCTTCCTGGCAGCACAGGAACGCGCCCTTGGTGTTGACATCGAGGTTGAAATCCCACTGTTCCTGCTTCAGCTCCTCGATCTTGGAGATGGTGATGACGCCGGCGTTCTGGACCGAGATGGAAAGCGGACCGATTGCCTCTTCGGCTGCGCCATAGGCCTCGCGCACCGCCGCCGCATCCCGCACATCGAGGATCACGCCATGGGTGACTGAGCCGGTTTCGTCCGCCAGCTTTTTGGCGGCGTCATTAGTGTCCTTGTCGACAGAGGCGATGGCGACTTTCGCGCCTTCCTCGGCAAAACGGCGGGCGATGCCGTAACCGATGCCCTTGTTGCCTCCGGTCACGAATACGGATTGACCTTCAAAGCGCCTCATGTCTCCTCCTTATGGGATAACGGCTATGTTTCTGTGCCGACCAGTCGTTCGGCGGTGAATTTGTCGGTGACAAGGACATCGATCACGCCGGTTCTGAGCGCACCGGCGATCGCCTCGGTTTTTTTCGAGCCGCCGGCGAGTGCAATGACGCGGTCGACATTGGAGAGGTTCTCCAGCGGAAGGCCTATGACCCGGTCATCGAGCGGTGTCTTGACGGGCTTGCCGTCCTTGTCGAAGAACCTGAGCGAAATATCGCCCACGGCGCCCGCCTGTGCGAGATCGGCAAGCTCCTTGGCGGAAAAGATATTGCCGGAACGTGCAAGAAGCTCCGATGGCTCGACGGCGCCGACACCGACGATGGCGAGCGTGATAGAACCGAAAAGATCGATGGTTTCGCGCACGAAGGGATCGGCCAGCATCAAAAGCTTGGCCTCGCGAGAGGTGGCGACGCCGGGGACCGGCAGCAATTTCGGTTCGGCCTCCGTCAGCCGCGCCAGCCGGGTGGTGATCTGGGTCGCGTGCGTCTGCACGGAAGGATCGCCCATGCCGCCCAGCGTCTGGACGATGTAACGCGCTTTGGCGCCCTTCAGCGGATGGATGTTTTCCACCATCTTGAAGATCGTCTGGCTCCAGCTGGAAACGCCGATGATCTCGTTTTGCGACAGCGTCACCTCGAGAAAATGCGCGGCAGCCTCGCCGATGCGGGCCATGATCGCGCCGTCGCGATCCTCGCTGCAATCGACGACAATGGCTTCCGGCAGGTCGAAGCGTTCGCGAAGCTGTGCTTCAAGATCGCTATAGGTACCGGGCGGCGGAATGATGCTGGTGCGCACGATACCTTCCGTTTCGGCACGCTTCAGCATGCGCGAGACGGTGGCCTGCGAAAGATTGAGATGTTCGGCAATCTCCGCCTGCCGCCTGTGCTCGCTGAAATACATCTGCGCCACGCGGGATATCATCCGAAGTTCGTTGATCCTGCCCATAAGCCCTCCAGGGTGAATTTTTATTCACCCTTACCCGACGTCACAGGTAACGTCGAGCGCGCAATCGCGTCGCGCCAGACGGCAAGCCGTTGCCTGCCGTCACTGGACGAAGGCGGGATGGCGTTGCCGTGACTGTTGAGCGCGGCGATGGCGTCGAGATCGCTCCACAGACCGAGGGCGAGGCCGGCAAGATAGGCCGCGCCAAGTGCGGAGGCTTCCGGCGCGTCACGCTGGATGACGGGGTGGTCCAGCATGTCGGCGACGCATTGCATGAGGAAACGGTTCTGGCTCGGCCCGCCATCCACGAAAAGCTGTCCGAAGCCGGAGGGCGACTGCGCGCGCATGGTCGAGAAGACGTCATAAACCTGAAAGGCGATGGAATCGGTAACGGCGCGGGCCATCTGCGCGCGACTTGTGCTGAAATTGATCTGCGAAAATAGCGCGCGGCAATTGGAATCCCAATAGGGCGCGCCAAGGCCGACAAAGGCCGGGACGAAACCGGGGCCATCTGGTTCAGCGGTCGCGGCAAGCTCCACTAGAGATGCGACATCTGGCAGGCCGAGAATGTCCGTCATCCACGGCAGGGAGGCGGCAGACACAAGAATATTGCCCTCGAAGGCGAAAGTCGGCTTGCCGTTAATCCTCCAGGCAACAGTCGTGGTGATGCCGCGCTCTGGCGCGATGAAATGCGGCAGGGTCGTCATCACCGATGAGCCGGTGCCGAACGTCACCTTGCCGTCACCGGGATTGAAGGCGCCGTGGCCGAAGAGGGCGGCGTGGCTGTCGCCGACGGCAGCCAGAATAGGCGTGCCGTCCTTGATGCCGGGAACACCTGATGTCACGCCGAAGTCGCCGCTGCTGTCGCGCGGGTCGGGCAGGGCGTTGATGTCGATGCCAAAAAGGTCACAAAGCTCTTCGCTCCACACCTGCCGGTTGAGATCGAGCACCTGGCTTCGGGCCGCGTTGGAGGCGTCGCAGGCATGCACCTTGCCGCCGGTCAGGCAGTGGATCAGCCAGCTATCGATGGTGCCGAGGCGAAGGCTGCGGCCCTTCGGCGCACGCTCCATCAGCCAGCGCATCTTGGCGCCGGGAAACATCGGGTCAATAGGCAGGCCGGTCAGCGCCATGACACGTTCGGAATGGCCCTTGCCGATGAGATCGGTGCATTCCTGCGCAGTGCGGCGGCATTGCCAGCTCAAGACCGGGCCAAGCGGCTCGCCTGTTTCGCCGTCCCAGATCGTCACCGATTCGCGCTGGTTGGAGATGGCGATGGCTTCAATGTTGACGGCAGAGGGTGCCGAAGACAGGCAGGCGGAAATCGCTTCGCGCACCGAGGCCCAGATACGGTTCGGATCCTGCTCGACCCAGCCGGGCTGCGGATATGTGATGCCGACCGGCGATGAACCGCGCGCCAGCAATTCTCCTGTTTCAGAAACGAGAATGGCCTTTGAATTGGTGGTGCCCTGATCGATGGACAGAATGGCGCGCATCACTTGAGTTCTTTCGTCGGCAGTTTTTTCGTTTCAGCCTTGCGGTGATTAAACGACGATATTGCAAAGGGTGTCGCCGCGCATCCGAAGACACGCGACGACCCTGGGAGGAGACTTACTTTCTCTTGAGCAGCGCTGCTGCAGCCTCCGCGATGGCCGCGGGTGCCATGCCAAACTCATCGAGCAGCCATTCTGCCGAGCCGGTATGGGCAAAGACGCCCGGAACGCCGAGGCGCTTCATCGGCACGGGGGCGTGATCGACAACAACTTCGGCGATGGCAGAGCCGAGACCGCCGAAGATCGAATGTTCTTCAGCCGTCAGGATTGCGCCGGTTTCCTTCGCTGCGGCAATGATGGCCGCCTCGTCGATCGGGCGCACGGTTGCCATGTTAAGCACACGCGCCTTGATGCCACGACCGGCCAGAATATCGGCGGCCTTGACGATGCGGTGTGTCAGCGTGCCATTGGCGATCAGCGTTATGTCGGAACCTTCGCGCAGCAGGTTGGCGCGGCCGAGTTCAAAGACGTGGCCATCAGGCAGAAGGTCCGGCACGCCGACGCGCGACAGGCGAAGGAAGCAGGGCCCGGCATAGTCCGCAGCCCATTTGACGGCGGCGGCCGTTTCGATGCGGTCGCAGGGGGCAATGACCGGCAGGTTCGGCAGAACGCGGGTCCAGGCGAAATCCTCGATCGAGTGATGTGTCGGACCCAGTTCGCCATAGGCCATGCCCGAGGAGATGCCGATGAGCTTCACATTGGCGTTGGAATAGGCGAGGTCTGCCTTGATCTGTTCCAGCGCGCGACCGGTCAGAAAACAGGATGCGCCGCAGACGAAGGGAAGCTGGCCGCCATTGGCAAGGCCGGCGCCGACGCCCACCATGTTCTGTTCGGCAATGCCGACATTGACGAGGCGCTCGGGGAATTTCGACTTGAAGCCGCCGAGCTTCGAGGAGCCGACCGAATCGTTGCAAACGGCCACGACCCTGTCGTTTGCAGCGGCCAGCGCTTCCAGCGTTTCGGCGAAGGCGTCGCGGCAATCATAGAGTTTGGCGGCGGTTACGGGCGCGTTCATTACAATGCCTCCGAAAGTTCTTTGACGGCAATTTCGTATTGTTCCTTGCTTGGAACCTTGTGGTGCCAGTCGACGCGGTCCTGCATGAACGAAATGCCGTGACCCTTATTGGTGTGCGCGACGATGCAATGCGGGCGCTCGCTGCGATGTTCGAGCGCCGGAACGATCTCTTCCATCGCGTTGCCGTTGATTTCGCTCACCTCCCAGCCGAATGCTTCAAGCTTCGGGCGAAGCGGCGCGACATCGTTGGTTTCCGAGATCGCAGCACCCTGCTGGAAACGGTTATGGTCGATGATAAGCGTCAGATTGTTAAGCTCGAACTGCGCGGCGGACATGATGGCTTCCCAGTTGGAGCCCTCCTGCATCTCGCCATCGCCGGTCATGACATAGGTATGGTAATCCGCTCCCGAAAGCTTGGCCGCCTTGGCCATTCCGACGGCAACTGGAAGCCCGTGGCCAAGCGGGCCGGTATTGGTCTCGACCCCAGGTACCTTGTTACAGTTGGGGTGGCCATTGAGGCGGGAATTGGGTTGCAGGAAGGTCGAGATTTCCTCTTCCGGGATAAAGCCACGTTTGGCGAGCGTCACATAAAGCGCGCAGGCGGTGTGGCCTTTCGACAGCACGAAACGGTCGCGGGCAGGGTTCTTCGGTTCGTCCGGCCAGATGCGCAATACGCGGAAATAAAGGGCGGTCATGATGTCGATCGCCGACATTTCTCCGCCGATATGGCCGGCACCCGCTTCGAAAACAGCCTGGACGTCGCGAAGGCGAATCTGGCGCGCAATGCGCTCTAGCTCTGTGGGCTGCATGGGATCCTCTTCAAAACATGCGTGTGAATATTTATACAGCTGTTTATATAATTGCAGACGTGGCGTTTCTGTCAAGCCGGAATTGTGAATTGTCCTGTTTCAATCCGTGCCGATTATTTCTGCCGCTTCATTTTCACCAATGATGAAGCGCGCCTCTCCGCCTCATTCCTCGGTCCGTAAAAGGAACCTGCTCAGCCTAAGTCCTTTGGCTGAAAGGGCTCTCCTTGCCACGCAGGCGCGCTTGCGCTGGATTCCCGCGATGCGCACCGGAACGGGATGAGAGGCGCAGGTGTGAAGCCATCCCATCACCCGCAAGGCCCGTCCCGCCCTCCAAGCCTATTGACAAGTTTCTCTCAACTGGCTTATGCATGTTTCACCGAGCATGAATAATTATTCTAATCGGTTTAAAAAAATGCAAGATAGCCACTTGGAGGAGCCATGTCCGTGCTTGAACGCAATGAGGGGGTTACGCACACCAGAAGCCCGCTTGCCTGGCTAAGCGGTGCGACCGGACCTCTTTTGGGCCTGCTGCTGCTGTGTGTCTTCCTGACCTTCACCAGCGAAAATTTTCTGTCGCTTCGAAACGGTCTCAACATCCTCGACCAGATCACCGTGCTCGGCATCATGGCCGTTGGCATGACCTTCGTCATTCTGCTCGGCGGCATCGATCTGTCCGTCGGTTCGGTGCTGGCGCTTTCGATGATGATCATGGGCTGGACAGCCAATGTCGCGGGCATGCCCATGGGCATGGCCATCATGCTGGCGCTCATCGCATCCGCAGCCTGCGGCCTTGTCGTCGGCGTTCTCGTCACCGCCTTCCGGGTTCCGGCCTTCATCGCGACGCTTGCCATGATGTCGGTGGCGCGCGGCCTTGCCAATATGATCACGGACGGTCAGCAGATCGTCGGTTTCCCTGACTGGTTCATGATGCTGGCCATCGACCGCCATTTCGGCGTGCTGACGGCGACCGTGCTGCTGATGCTGGTCGTTGTTCTGGTGTCGTTTCTTTTCCTGCGCTTCCGCTCCGAAGGCCGCACCGTCTATGCGGTTGGCGGCAACCCGGAAGTGGCGCGACTTGCCGGCATCAACGTCGCCCTGGTGACGATCTGCGTCTATGTTGCCTGTGCGGTTCTTGCCGGTCTGGCGGGTATCGTTCTTGCAGCCCGTCTCGACTCGGTGCAGCCCTCCAGCGGTTTTGGCTACGAGCTGGATACGATCGCGGCTGTCGTCATCGGCGGGACCTCGCTTTCGGGCGGTGCCGGCGGCATCGGCGGAACGCTGATCGGCGTGCTCATCATCGGTGTGCTGCGCAATGGCCTCAACCTGCTCAATGTCTCTCCCTTTCTGCAACAGGTCATCATCGGTGTGGTTATCGTGCTGGCCGTGGGCGCTGAAACATTGCGCCGGCGCAGAAGCTGAATTTGCCTGCGGAGGGCGATGAGCCGTCCGCGCAATAGACGACCCTCCCGGTATGGGAGGCGTGAAAAGCGGCCGAAGGGGAGGAGGTTTGATCTGCCCGAAGGTCAAAAATCAACAAATGGAGGAATAATCATGAAATTTTCACGCATTCTGCTGACATCCGCCGCCCTTCTCGCCCTGTCGCTCGGTCCAGCCAACGCCGCCGAAGTCAAGAAGATCGGCCTTGCCGTTGCCAATCTTCAGGCGAACTTCTTCAACCAGATCAAGCAGGCCGTCGAAGCCGAAGCCAAGACGCGCGGCATCACCGTTGTCACCGTCGATGCCAAGGGCGACGGTCCGACGCAGGTCAACCAGATCCAGGATCTCCTGACGCAGAACATCGACGCGCTGATCTATATTCCGGCTGGTGCCGCTGCGGCGACCGTTCCGGTCAAGCTTGCCAAGGCGGCCGGTGTGCCCGTCATCAACATCGACCGCAATGCCGACGGCGCACCGGGCGATACCTTCCTCGCAACCGATTCCGTCGCTTCCGCCAAGTCGGTCTGCGACTACATCATCAAGCAGGCAGGCGGCTCGGGCAAGATGGTCATCATTCATGGCCAGAAGGGCACGACACCGGAAGTCGACCGCACCAAGGGCTGCATGGAATCGGTCAAGGCCAATTCCGGCGTGAAGATCGTTGCCGAACAGTGGTCCAACATGTGGAGCCAGGATGAAGGCTTCCAGATCATGCAGAACATGCTGCAGGCCAATCCTGATGTTTCCATCGTCTTTGCCCAGGCAGACGGTCTGGCGCTCGGCGCGGCACAGGCGATCAAGGTCGCCAACCCTTCGCAGAAGATCGTCGTTGGCGGCTTCGATGGCGACACGGCAGCGCTTGAGGCGCTGAAGAACGGCGTCTTTGACGTGACAGCGACGCAGCAGACCCAGAAGATGGGCCGCACGGCTGTCGAGATGGCCGTCAAGATCGTCGGCGGCGAGAAGGTTCCGGCCGTGCAGCTCTCCGAGGCGACGCTGACGACGAAGGAAAACGTCGACGGCTTCATTGCCAATCATCCCTGATACATCCGCCCCCGCGCACTCCATCCGGATGCGCGGGGGCGTCATCTGTTCGTTTTCAGGCAATTCGGACGCAAAGCCGTGGCGCATCGCTGCCACGCGTGTTTCCCAGGAGGTCCCGTCATGCGCGAGCCGGTTCTTTCGCTCCGTGGCATCAGCAAACGTTACGGCCCGCTCGAGGTTCTGAAAAGCGTCGATCTCGACGTCTATCCGGGTGAAGTCGTGGCGTTGCTGGGTGAAAACGGGGCGGGCAAGTCCACCCTGTCAGGCATCATCGCCGGTTCCCGCGAGCCGTCCGAAGGAAAGATGACCTGGCTTGGCCAGCCCTATACACCCGCTTCGCCGCGTGAGGCGATAGACAAGGGCATTGTACTCATCCATCAGGAGCTGAAGCTTCTGCCGGAGCTCTCCATCGCTGAAAACGTCTTTATCGGCCGCTGGCCGATGAAGAACGGCATCGTCGACCGCGCCGAAATGGTGCGAAGGGCGCAGCAGCAGCTGGCGCGGCTCAATCTGCATATTCCCGCAACCCGCAAGGTTTCGGGCCTTTCGACCGCGAACCAGCAGCTGATCGAAATCGCCAAGGCGCTGGCGCTCGATGCCAAGCTCCTGATCCTCGACGAGCCGACGGCGGCCCTTGGCGGTGCGGAAACCCAGGCCCTGTTCGAGCAGGTTCGCAAGCTGCGCGCCGAGGGCGTGGGCATCATCTATATTTCCCACCGCATGGAAGAGATCAGGCAGATCACCGACCGCATCGTCGTGCTGCGCGACGGTGAGCGGGTGCATGAATTTGAAGACAGCGCGACACCTGTGCGCACCATCGTCGAAAGCATGGTCGGCCGGTCGCTGGAACGCCTGTTCCCGGCGCTGCCCGAACCGCAGGAAAAAACGGTGCTAGAGGTCAAGGGGCTGACTGGCACGGGCAATTCTTTCCGCGACATCAGTTTCGGCGTCCGTGCAGGCGAAATTCTTGGAATTGCCGGGCTGATCGGCGCGGGGCGCACCGAACTGGTGCGTGCCATTTCCGGTGCCGATCCGACCAGTGCGGGCGAGGTTTTGCTCGATGGACAGGTGCTGACGCTGAAAAGCCCGGCGGATGCGATTGCGAAGGGCATCGTCATGGTGCCGGAAGACCGCAAGCTTCAGGGGCTGGTTGTCGAGCATGAGATCGGTGAAAACCTGATCTACGCCAATCTCGACCGTGTCGGCACCGGCTGGATAACGCCTAGCATCAAGCGTGCTTTTACGAAGGAGGCAATTGCCAAATTCGGCGTGAAGGGCCGCAGCGAACAGCCTGCCTCGGATCTCTCCGGCGGCAACCAGCAAAAGGTCGTCATCGCCAAATGGCTTGCACGTAACCCGCGCGTGGTTGTGCTGGACGAGCCGACGCGCGGCATCGATGTCGGCGCGCGGGCTGGCATTTACGATATTATCGTCGGTCTGGCCAAAAGCGGCGTTGCCGTCATCGTCGTCAGTTCCGATCTCGAAGAGGTGCTGGGCGTTTCAAACCGTATCCTCGTTCTTGCACAGGGAAAACAGGCCGGAATCCTCAATCGCGACGAGGCCAACGACGTCTCGGTCATGGAACTGGCAACCATCTGAAGAAGGAAATAGAGAATGTCCACCATCACGCTCAACGCGCCGAAACTCTTCGATCTTTCCGGCCAGGTGGCGTTCGTCACCGGTGCCGGTTCCGGCATCGGCCAGCGGATCGCCATGGGGCTTGCCCAGTCCGGTGCCGATGTCGCGCTGCTTGACCGCCGCACCGATGACGGCCTGGCGCAGACGGCCGATTTCATTGCCAGGGCTGGTCGCAAGTCGATCCAAATCGCCGCCGATGTCACCAGCAAGCAGGCGCTGAGCGAAGCGGTAGCACGCACGCAGGCCGAACTCGGTGCTCTCTCGCTTGCCGTCAACGCCGCCGGCATCGCGAACGCCAATCCTGCCGAGGAAATGGAGGAAAGCCAGTTCCAGACGATGATGGACATCAACCTGAAGGGTGTGTTCCTCTCCTGCCAGGCGCAAGCCAATGCCATGCTGAAGAACGGTCGCGGCGCAATCGTCAACATTGCCTCCATGTCCGGCGTCATCGTCAATCGCGGCCTGATGCAGTGCCACTACAATGCATCTAAGGCTGGCGTCATCCACATGTCCAAATCCATGGCGATGGAATGGGTGGGGCGCGGCATCCGCGTCAACACCATCTCGCCGGGTTACACCGCGACGCCGATGAACACGCGGCCGGAAATGGTGCACCAGACGAAACTGTTCGAAGAGCAGACCCCGATGCAGCGCATGGCGGGCGTCGATGAAATGGTCGGCCCGGCGATCTTCCTGCTGTCAGATGCGGCGAGCTTCGTGACGGGCGTGGACCTTTTGGTAGATGGCGGGTTCTGCTGCTGGTAGGGTTTGCGCGGCAGCTCCGCCCGAATTGATGACCACGTGCAAGAGGTAAGGTGGTCTGCCTTTTGATTTTACGCCCGGCTTTCGCCGGGCGTTTTTTATTCACCGCACAGGCGCGTGAAGACTAGGCAACCTGCTTCTGCGCCACTTCCTCGACAACCTCGCCCTTCAGATAGGCAACGAGGTCCTTGATCGTCACGACGAGCAGACCGTGGCGTTCGGCGAAGATTTCGAGCTGGGGCAGGCGGGCCATGGTGCCGTCGTCATTGGCGACTTCGCAGATGGTGCCGCAGGGGTACTTGCCGGCCAGGCGGCACAGATCGACGGCGGCTTCCGTGTGGCCGGTGCGGCCGAGCACGCCTTCAGGGTTGGCGCGTAGCGGGAAGATATGGCCGGGGCGGGCGAAGTCTTCGGGACGCGAGCCTTCCGACACCAGCGCACGCACGGTCTTTGCCCGGTCGGCAGCGGAAATGCCTGTCGTGGTGCCGGGAATATAGTCCACGGAGACGGTGAAGGCTGTCTTAAGGGATTCGGTATTGCGCGACACCATCAGCGGAATGTCGAGCGCGTCGAGGCGCTCTCCCGGCATGGCGACGCAGATCAGCCCGCGCGCATGGTTCATCATGAATGCGATCTGCTGCGGGGTTATGCTGTCGGACGCGGCGATGATATCGCCTTCGTTTTCGCGGTCTTCGTCGTCAACGACAATTACCATCTCGCCACGGGATATGGCTTCGATTGCGTCTTCAATTTTAGCAATGGTCATTTTCTTTCAAGCCTTTCAAGGGTTATGCCGTTTTGCGGCATTTTCGCGCTTCAAGAAGCGCCAAATATCCCTTGGGCGAACAATGCAATGCGAAGCCCGCTGCATGCGGGCGTCTTTTGCCTTGTCCTCTTCCATCCGGACTATACCGTCGGCTCCGGCCTCTCACCGGATCTGCTGACCTTCCGGCTTTGGAGACCGGAAGCGCTCGCGGGCTCCGGGAATATCCCGATACCGCCGGTGGGGAATTACACCCCGCCCTGAGAACATTGCCAACATAAGTTATCAAATGGGGAGGAAGCAAGCGGCAATATTTTGACAGGCTCCGCGCGTGCGAAACGGATATCCCGATTATATTCGAGACCGGGTATTTCATTTCGGAATAAGAATTGTCTGGGGTAAGAGACCGGACGGTGGCGGTTATGGGTAGCGCAATTGCAAGTTCGGCGACGAGAAGCATTTGGTAGGCTGCGTCGCGGTCGATCCAAAAGGAAGGCTGTTCAATGAGTTGAGCTGTTCTGAGGAAGCGAACTCGAGGCACTAGATCTCCCAAGTCTTTCAGCGTGCCTTTCCTCGACGAGGATTGATGATTTCGATCATGTAAAAATCTCGCTCATTATTGGTGAACAAGCAGCTATTGGATTGAGCAATGGCAGCCACGATTGTGTCCAACCCGCTTCGCGGGCTGCCCACTGCCTTTCCTTGCGCCATTAGCTTTTCCCAAATGAGCGCAGCGTCCTTATCAAGTGCAATGTCAAGGCATGATGCCTTATTAGGAAGTTGCGGCCGCTGCAGTTGCGGTTCGTGGATAGGTTACCAGACCCTGTTTTATGCTGGTCGTTACGCCAATCGTTTCCATTCGGGAACCGAGCAATGCATGCGCCTCACGCCGAGCAAGTGAAGGCACTTTTGGTCGCTCACCCTGACGCTCTCATCTTTTCATTCCGTTTCATATTCGGCTTTCGGATGGTAAGTGCTGTCATCACCCGTCTTTCCGGTGTGTCCCCCTTTGGTTTTTTCACTATCAATCTGGTCAGTGCTTTGTTCTGGGGGATAGTCGTGGCGACCGCCGGCCATTTTTTTGCAAACGCGATCGAAACAGCTTTTGGCCATTTGGGATTCTACCCTGACCTCGTTGTTGCGCTGGTGATCGTTCGGATCGTTTGGGGACTGGTCATTTGTCTCACACAAAACGAGCCAGGACCTCCAGGCCGAGCTGCGTTTGGCGGCAGAAGACAAGCCACGCTGTGCAATCATCCGCAACATCTGGCGTGCCCTGGAGACCTGAGCGCGAAATCGGAGACACCGCCACAAGCCGGGCGCAATCAAGACCCGCTCAGGCAGCCTGCGACAGTGCAGGGGAACCAATGCCTCAGATCGCGGCGACGGCGTCTTGCAGCAGACACCTCACCTGGCCAGCGACCGTCTTGAGGTGGGGATTGTCGATCGCTTGCATCGAGGCGACGGGATCGATGGCGCTGACCATGATGGTCCCTTCCTCCAGCGATCGCACGATCACATTGCAGGGCAGCATGGCGCCGATCCTGGGCTCCATCTTCATCGCCTCAAGCGCCATCATCGGATTGCAGGCGCCGAGAATGAGATAGTCAGCTATATCGACGTCGAGCTTCTTCTTCATTGTCGCTCGCACATCGATTTCGGTTAGCACACCGAATCCTTTGGTCGACAGGGCCTCCCTCGTGGCTGCGACCACAGCGTCAAATGGCATGCCTTTGATTGTCTTATCGAGTGTATAGGCCATGATCTCACTCCCTGGCGACCGGCGCATGCCGATCTTGTTGCCGGTGTTGGACCCACACCGGAGTATATCCTCTGAGGGTCGCGCACCTCCTAGACGGCGGTGCCCACCAGCGCGCCAATGCCTGCCGTCAGCGCCATGGCAAAGGCACCCCAGAAGGTGACCCGGATTGTGGCTTTCATCACGTCTGCCCCGCCAGCCTTGGCGCCGATGGCTCCAAGCAGCGCGAGAAACAACAGCGAAGCAGCCGAGACGAGCCAGACAAGTTGGTCTGCCGGCGCCAGCCACACCATTGCGAGCGGCATCGTGGCACCGACAGCAAAGGTCAGCGCCGATGTCAGGGCAGCCACGATCGGTCTCGCAGTGGTGATCTCGGAGATGCCGAGTTCTTCGCGGGCATGCGCCTCAAGCGCATCCTTCTGCATCAACTGCTCGGCCACCCTTCTGGCCAGATCGATATCGACACCGCGTCTGGCATAAAGTTGCGCCAATTCTTCTCGCTCCAGATTGGGTTGGCTCTCAAGCTCCAGTCGTTCGCGGTTGAGATCGGCCTGCTCGGTGTCCGCTTGGGAGCTTACCGAGACATATTCGCCCGCCGCCATCGACATGGCCCCTGCCACAAGTCCTGCGATGCCGGCGATCAGAATCTCGGAACTCCCCGCCGCAGAGGCTGCCACCCCGACGATCAGGCTTGCGGTCGACACGATGCCGTCATTGGCGCCGAGAACGGCCGCTCGCAGCCATCCTATCCGGGAAACGAGATGCGTTTCGCTGTGAAGGCTCCTCATAAGGCCCTCCGGATGACGCCATCAAGGCGAGCTGCGAGAGCGATGGTGTTGGAGATCGTACCGTATTTGCGGACGTTCTTGTGCAGGAGTTCGAGCCGCTGTTCGCTCTCCTCGGTATCGACCAAGAGTTCGTAGTCGATGGAGACGATACGCGGCAGATCATCCTGCCGGACGGCATGAAGCATCACTTCGACACCATCGAGAGAGAAATCGAGGAGGGGCAGGACGCGCTCGATCCCCTTGATCATGCAGGCTGCAATCGACGCCAGCAACAGTTCGGCCGGATTGAAGGCGTCGACCGGGCCGGTCAGTCCGGTAGCAAGCCTGATATCTGCATTCTCTGTGCGCGCCACGCTCTCGCTGGGATCAATCCGCCGTGCCGAGATTCTGTATTCAAGCATCGCAAGTCCTCCCTCATGTGACCCTCTTGGAGGAACACGAGAGACACCGTATCATCTGACCTCGTGCGGGACTTGATCGACGTCAAGACAAGGGAAGACCGTCCACCACCAAGATCATGAGGCTCGCTGCAAGGACAGCATAGGATATGCAGTTGGGGCAGACTAAGACCTCGGCAGGCGAGACAAGCTCTAGCCACTTGATGCAGATCAGCACCAAATTTACAGTTGCAAACGGAGCCAGTGTGTCTCACGAGGTCAGTTCGCCGGCCCCTACGGCGGTATGGCGGTTGAGAAGATGAGGATCAGCATCATGCCGATCCCGGTGGCGACAATCGGCGTGCCCGTCCACCTGCTGACCCGATCCAACACCGGCTGGAGGTTTGCATGTTGCGCCAGGCCTACCCGCGTGATCATTATTATCGTACGCGCGATGATGCTGTTCAGCGTCGCGACGACGGCGCTCGCGCTCAGACGGTTCGTATCCTTTCAATGGGAGGCCTGAAAGCGACCTCCCATCGGATGAAATTAATCAGACCCACGTCGTTATGAGTCAACGGGGAAGTCGGTCGAGACCGAGACGGCGCGCCATTCGGAGAGAATGGCGTTGTCCTGTGCATGCTTCTTTTCGATCGCTGCGACGGTATCACTACCGAGCGGGAGGCGGACCGGCGGATTGGGGGCGTCAGCGAAGGCGATCAGGACCTCTGCCAGTTTTTGAGGGTTGCCCGGCTGGTTGTGGCTGAGTCCGGCCGCTATCGTGCGGACCTTGCCAGCGGTCGCTTCGTAGTCGCCAATGATATTGCCGCTCACCGACAAGGACGAACTGTCGAGGAAATCCGTGCGGAAATAACCCGGCTCGATGACGGTGACATGGATGCCAAGCGGCGCCAGTTCGTCATGCAGGGCTTCGCTCAGCCCCTCGACGGCGAATTTGGTCGAGGAGTAAACCCCGAAACCTGCTGCGCCGCGATAGCCGCCGATCGACGAGATATTCAGGATGCGGCCGGAACGGGCCCGGCGCATAAAGGGCAGGACGGCGCGGGTCACGTTGAGGAGACCAAAGACGTTGGTGCGGTATACAGCCTCGACCTCAGCCACGGTTGCTTCTTCGACGGCACCCATCAATCCGAACCCAGCATTGTTGAGCAGGATATCGATGCGGCCGAAGCGCTCGATCCCTGCTTTGACCGCTGTGGTTGCCTGTCTGTCGTCGGTCACATCGAGGACGACCGGAAGCAGGTTGGGATGCTCGCCGAACCGATCGGTGATCGCTTTGGGATTGCGGGCGGTAGCGACGACGGCGTCGCCCTGTGCAAGAGCGCGTGTGGTGACGAGGGCGCCAAAGCCGCGCGAGGCGCCGGTGATGAACCAGATTTTCATGAGGGTGTTCCTTGATGCTGGATTGATGGGGAAAGCGTTGGGCCGGGGGCTCAAGGGCGCGGCGATGTGATGGTGCAGAATGTCAATTCCATGTCGCGGGCCAGCAGCTCCGGAAAGCGCGCCATGACGGCTTTGGTGTAGGGCTGCTCAAAATGCGCATCGAGATCAGCGCGCGATCGCCAGTTCTCATAGAGAATCCAGACGCTGGGATCATGGTTGTCGCGGTGCAGGTGATAGTCGATCGATCCCCCCTCGGCGCGGGTCGGTAAGACCAGAGCCTGCAACGCTTCGCCAAGCGTCGCGGCACAGCCCGGCTTGGCCGTCAGCCTGGCAATCAAAGTCAACGTTTCGGTCATGTCAGTCTCCCTTGAAGGCGTCTGCGGGGTAAACGGCTTCCCACCCTGCGGTCGGGTCCGTCGCCAGCGTCCAGATTGTGTCGGCTGCCTCTCTCGCCTCTGTCGATCCGGGGCCGACGAGTGTGGCGATTGTCGCCACCGCGATGCGGATGCCGCGTTCGGCGAGAGGGCCGGCCAGACCTTCGACGACATTTCTAAGGGCCGCCTTGCCAAGGCCGAGACTGGCATAGCCGGCATGGGGTGAGACGGCGAGGCCGCCACCTGTGACCAGTATCGTACCGCCGCGGGCACCGAACAACTCAACGGATGCCCGGATCGTGTGAAGGCCGGCAGCGACATTGGTGGCGAGGTCGTCCGTGACCTCATCGTCGCGCATGCTGAACAGATCCTGTTCACGCACGAACGCGGCATTGAAAAGGACCGCCGTCAGCCCGCCGGTGATCCGGTCGCCCTTGGCGACCGCCTTGCGCAGTGCGATCGGGTCGGTCGCATCTGCTTGCAAAATCGAGACGTGGAGACCTTGCCCGGAAAGGGTTCTGGACAGACCGGTGAGACGAGCGGCATTGCGAGCGGTGAGCACGACATGCCAGCCTTCCCGTCCGAATTTCTCCGCAACAGCCTGCCCGATGCCGGGGCCGGCGCCGATAATCATGATGGAGTTCGTCATGGGATATTCTCCTGATGTGCTGGCCATCGCGATGCCGTGACGGCCAGCCGGGTGAGAAAGGGTCACGGCAGGACTTCCGCCAGCTCGATCAGATTGCCGAAGGGATCGCAGAAGAAGGCGAGGCGGCGGCTGATTGCCAAAAGCTCGAACGGCTCGGTCACGATGGTGACGCCGCGCGCCCGCAATTCCTCGACAGTGGCGTCGACGCTTGCGACATTCAGGCAGAAATGGTGGTAGCCGGCATATTTGAGGCTATCGCCGAGATCGGTATAAGGGCGGACCTCCGCCGGCGCCGGATCGCCGCCACCCAGGATTTCCACATAGAAATGGTCGTCAGTCGCGGGTGCGAGATAGGCCAATTGTTCGTCGGCGTAGTCCCATTCGGCAACGACACGGAAGTCGAGTTTCTCGACATACCAGCGCTTTGCGGTTTCGAGGTCCGGCGTGCGGACGGCAACGTGATGACCGCGCATGTCGGCAAAGGGTGATGCAGTGTTGTGGGCGGGAGGAATGAAGTCGGCCATTGTCCTATCTCCTGTGTGGTTCGGCACAAGCGCCGGTTTGCGAGGAGAAATCTGGACCTTTTCAACGATCAGGATTAGAGAGATAATTTTCCTCTCAATGATGAGTGAGATTTGACAATGCGCAGTACGGATCTCTCTGAACTCGCGGCCTTCGATGCGGTCGCCCGTCACCGCAACTTTCGCCGTGCCGGTGAAGAGCGCGGGGTGACGGCCTCGGCGATCAGCCATGCGGTGGGTAATCTCGAGGCACGCGTCGGCATTCGTCTGCTCAATCGAACGACCCGCAGCGTGTCGCTGACTGATGCCGGGGCAATGTTGCTTGCGCAACTGTCGCCCGCCTTCGGCGAGATCGGCTCGGCGCTCGATGCCCTCAACCAGTTTCGCGATACGCCTTTTGGCAAGGTTCGCATCAATGCGCCCAATTCGGTCGCACCGTTCGTATTCCGGTCAGTCATCGGTCCTCTGATTGCAGAAAATCCCGGGCTTCAGCTGGAAATCGTCGCTACCGACCGGCTTGTCGACATTGTGGAGGAGGGGTTCGATGCCGGCATCCGTCTTGGAGAAAGTCTGCGCGATGGCATGACGGCTGTGAAGATCAAACCGCGGCTTCGGTTTGCCGTCGTGGGCTCAACAAGCTATTTCGAACGTTATCCGCTTCCTAAAACCCCGGATGATCTGCGTGGCCATGTCTGCATCCGCAATATTTATCCAAGCGGCAAACCCTACCCTTGGGAGTTCAGCCGCGCTGGCAAGATCATCGAATTCGAGCCGACCGGATCTCTGTCGCTCGATGACCATGAACTGATGGTCGAGGCGGCACTTTCGGGCGTGGGGCTGGCTTACGTCTGGGAAGAGCGCGCGCGTTCCTATGTCCAGAGCGGCAGCCTGGTCGAATGCCTGGCATCCTGGAGTGCGCCCGAGGACTGGCTCTATCTCTATTACCCGACGCGGAAATACCTGTCGGCCGGCCTGCGCGCCGTCATTGATGCGCTGCGTGTGTGAAGGGACTGCAGCCCGACGGTTCGATTTCTATGAAGGCGCTAAACCTCGTCGAGCGAACTAAGGCGAGATTGGTGGCCACTCGTGAAGTGGGGAATGTTAATTCGGCACTTCTGAGGAAGCTTCGCTCGACATTGACAGGTTTTTCGCTGATGGCACGCTTGCGATCAAGACGGGTACCAGCGTTCATGAGGGACAAGGTTTCTTGGGTGCCCAATGGCTTTACGTGATGCAAGAGCAACGCGAGAAAGTCATGCAGGAAACTGGCATCTGTGTTTAAGGTTGGGGTAGCTGCGAGGCTTTCAGTTGGCTGCCACACAGATGACCGGACAGGTGATGACATGACAGAGCTGATGCTTAGGTTTGGCGTCGCTATCGCCATAGGGCTGCTGGTCGGGTTGGAACGGGGCTGGCGTGAACGCGACGAACTGGAAGGCAAGCGTGTTGCCGGCATAAGAACGTTCTCAATCACGGGACTGCTCGGCGCTGTGATCGCAGCTCTCTCCCAACTGTCTGGGGCTCCCTGGATGCTTGTTATTGGATTTTCAGTGTTGGGTGCATTAGTCGGCTGGTTCCAGTTTTGGAAGGCGAGTCAGGACGAAGATTTCAGCGTCACGGTCGTAATTGCGGCGCTGTGTGTCTTCGCATTGGGTGCACTCGCTGTTGTCGGTGATTACAAAGTGGCCGCCGCTGGTGGAGCAGCTTTGGCAGGGCTTCTGGCCAGCAGGGAAATCCTCCATTCTCTGCTGAAGCGGTTGACATGGCCTGAAGTCAGGTCGGCGGTCCTCCTGGCTGGGATGACCACAATCGTACTGCCGCTGCTGCCGAACCGGACCATTGATCCGTGGGGTGGATTAAATCCTCACGAGGTTTGGCTGTTCACCGTCCTGACGGCCGCACTGTCCTATCTCGGCTACATTGCTGTCCGCATGCTTGGACCGACGAAGGGTACCCTTATCACTGGACTGTCGGGCGGCATTATCTCATCGACATCGGTCACCGTCGCCTTGGCGAAAAGCGCACATGGTGTAATGAATGCCTTTCCACTGGCGGGCGGGGCTTCGCTTGCAGCAATGGTCTCGATTATCCGTGTCTGCATCGTAGTCGCTCTGCTGAAACCTGATTTGCTAAAGATAATTGCGCCATCGGCGATTGCTGCAGCGTTGGCATTTGGCCTGTGCGGTTTGCTATTGCTTTCGTTCGGGCACGCGCAGAAGGCCGACGAGAGCTCGCTCCCCCGCAATCCTTTTGACCTTATGCAGTTGCTGATATTTGCTGCAGGTTTCGCGGTTGTTTCAACGCTCAGCGCGGCCTTGGTCGAGCGATTTGGGTCAGTCAGTGTTCTTGCGAGTTCTGCTCTGTCTGGCGTGTTCGATGTCGATGTTGCCGTGCTGAGTGCAATTCGCCTCGATGGTGCTATCATTTCGACAGGTCAGGTAGGAGAGGCTATCCTCATGGCAATAGTCGCAAACGGGGCTGGACGCCTTTCACTGGCAATGGTCGCCGGACCCAGTCGATTTTGGCTTCCCCTTTCCGGAGCGACGTTGCTTGCAGCGGGAATTGGCGCGGCCGTCTTCTTTGTCACCGATTTCTCGTGATCCTGCAAACTAGGGATGTTGAGTCAGTCATAGGAAGGGACACTGATTCATTGCCGGGTGTTAGAAAGATGACTGGTCCTGGATAGTCCAAGCCTGTGCTTGAGGAGATTTGTGGAAGCCTCCGGGTGCACAAGAGAATTCTTCTGATATGACTTCTGAGTTTGGTGCGGACATGTGTTCCGCTTCTTTCGCGGCAGAACATAACCGCCAGCCAGTATGGAATACGTAGGCTCGGTCTACTTCACGCTTGTGTGCTCATGACCGAAGCCCGTTAAACGCATTCTCACCGATATTTGGTCGGTAAGTTAAACCGCTTGCGCCACCATCCTCATATTACTGTCCATTCCTGACAACGTGGCCTGTCAGGATTGGATCGTTGAACAGCTTATGAAGCTCCCGCTCAAGCTGATCCTGCGTATAAGGCTTGCCGAGCCGGGAAACGTCAAGATCAACTCCAGGCGGCAGTTCTGCATAGCCCGAGGCGATGAGTATCGGAAGCTTTGGGACAATATGGCGCACTGCAATTGCCAGATCTCCGCCGGTCATACCAGGCATTGAATAGTCGGTGATCAGGAGGTCAAAGCCGGTTCCGTCTCCCAGCTGTTCCAGTGCCTCTTTCCCCGAATGCGCTTCAACGACATCGTGACCGAGGTCCATCAGCATATCGGCTGAGCTCATCGCTATGAGAGGGTCGTCATCCACCAGCAGTATTCGTTTCGGTCCTGATGCGCTCGCGGTCGGGCCAGCCGAGACCTCAATCGCTGCGGAGTCATTTGTGATTTCGGATGTCGAGATTGGGATCCACAGTTCCGCCCTTGTGCCCTTACCCAGTTCGCTTGTCAGCTTGAGGTCGCCTTTCAACTGGGACGCCAGGCCATGGATCATGGAAAGACCAAGTCCGGTGCCTTTTCCAAGTTCCTTGGTCGAAAAAAACGGCTCGATAGCCTTTTGCAGTGTGTCACGATCCATTCCGTGGCCCTGGTCGACGACCGAGAGGGCGACGTAATTGCCTGCCGCAAGCTCACCGGCCTGGACGTTCTGATGGACATGGTCCAGCCCGATAACGATCTCGCCTCCGTCAGGCATGGCATCACGGGCATTGACAACGAGATTGAGGAGCGCGAGCTCGACCTGGTTGGCGTCGGCCGAGACCAGAGGAAGGTGATCTGGCACGTCAGTTTTGATCACCACGGTCGAGCCGACGGACCTTTTCAGAAGGTCTTCCATTCCGGTAACCAGCGCTCGCATATCGACCGGGTCAATGCGTAGGTCCTGCCTGCGCGAGAAAGCGAGAAGCCGTTGGGTGAGGGAAGCGCCACGTTTTGCGCCCTGTTGGGCACCCTCGATGAGGCGGATTGCCCTTGCGTCATTGCCAACGCACTTTCGCAGCAACTCAAGATTACCGAGGACGGCCATCAGGAGGTTGTTGAAATCGTGCGCCACGCCGCCGGTGAGTTGGCCGATCGCTTCCATCTTCTGGGACTGGCGCAAGTGTTGCTCAGCTCGTTCTCGTTGGCTTACCTCTTCCATGACAGTAGCATATGCTTCTTCCAGTTCACGCGTTCGCTCCGCGACGCTCTCTTCCAGAACCTCATTCAACTGCCGTTGATGCTCTTCCGCTTTCAGACGTGAGGTTATGTCGGCCGATACGCCAACAAGCTTGATGGCCTTGCCAGTGCGGTCCCTGTAGAGCTGGGCACGGATCTCCACCCAGTGGGTAGACCCGTCATTCCAGACCGTTCGGTATTCTATCGCGTAGTCGGCGCCCGTTTCGATCGTTGCTCGAACAGCCAACTGCATGCGCTCGAAGTCATCAGGATGGACCGATGCTAAGAGGTCCGCATAGGAAAACTCTTCGTCGGGACCGCGGCCAAAAATTAATCGACATGTTGCCGAAGTGGTCAGTTCATTGGTTGCAAGATCGAGCTCCCACGCGCCAAGCCGGCCGGCGGCAAGGGCCGTCTGGAGGCGACGCTCGCCTTCATCGAGTGCTTCCATTCGGGCCCGGGCATCGAACTGCCGCCGGCGACCGCGCATGGCCGACCGGGCAACACTTATGAAAGTCGTCGCATGAAAAGGTCGCTCGACAAAGCTCACATTTCCCAGAACCTCAGAGAGCCTCGCCGCAGTCGGGTTGCGTTCAGGTCCTCCGCCGCGGTTTGTCAGGATAATGAATGGCAAATCAGACCAACTGGGCTGCGCTGCGATCCAAGCAAAAATCCCTTTCAGGTCCGCTGAACGAAATGCCTCCTCGGTCAACACAGCGAAGGCGATGTTGTCCCCCAGACCTGCGACAAACGACGCAATGTCAGCCACGGTGGTGGAAGATACACCAGCTTCCTTCAGGAGTGACGCTGCAATTTGCGCATCGCGGCCGATCGGAGCATAGACAAGTGCGCGTGTGTCGCCGTTAGGAATTCTTGCTACCCTCCCCGTTGAGAGGAAGAAGCGGGTGTTGATCGCCGACAAAGTTTGGAACGCCGCGAAGGATGCCCTGGAAGTCGGAAAGTGGTTCTCCGAGGGTCAGTCCGTTGCCGGATATTCTGAACTCACGGATCGTGTCTTCGTGAGGGCCTGTGCGCTTCTTGATCACTGATACGGCGCGACGCACTTTTCCGAGCGCCTCGAAATATCTCAGAAGGATGACGCTATCTGCCAGATAAGTGACATCGACGGGCGATTTCATGTCCCCGACGAGGCCATGCTGGGCGACCGTCAGGAATGTGTTGGCTCCCTGCCTGTTGAGGTACTGTAGCAGTTCGTGCATGTGCAAGATGAGAGCATTCTCTTCCGGCATGGAAGCCTGGTAGCCATTGATGCTGTCGATCACCACTGTCTTGGCATCGAAAGTTGATACCCGGTCGCGCACACGCTGTGCAAATTCCCCCGGTGATAGTTCGGCGGCATCGAGTTGCTCGATGTGGACGTGCCCATCTGCCTGCAGCTTCTCCAAGTCGATACCCATTGATCTGGTGCGTGCGTAAAGGAGACCAAGTTCCTCATCGAAAATGAAGACCGCAGCCTTTTCCCCACGCTCGACTGCGGCGTTGACGAACTGCAGAGCAAACAGGCTCTTTCCGGTTCCAGCAGGGCCGATGAGGAGAGTGCTTGATCCACGCTCCACGCCCCCACCGAGAAGGCCGTCGAATTGGGAAAGACCGCTCGACAGGGTCGTTCGTTCGAATTCGGTTCTGTGCTCAATCGCGCGAAGGCGCGGAAAAACTGCAACGCCACCAGTCTTGATAGTGAAATCATGATAGCCGCCGCGAAACGACTGACCGCGATACTTGATCACTCTCAACCGACGCCGCTCGGAGCCGTAATCGGGAGCAAGCTGTTCGAGATGAATGACACCGTGGACTACGCTATGGACCGTCTTGTCAAAATTTTCCGACGTCATGTCATCAAGCAGCAGCACCGTTGCATCGGAGCGAGCGAAGAAGTGTTTCAATGCGAGGATTTGTCTGCGGTATCGCAACGAACTCTGCGCTAGAAGGCGAATTTCAGAGAGGCTATCAATTACGACGCGCTGGGGTTTGATCCGCTCAAAGGCTTGGAAAATCAGTTTTGTCGTTTCACCCAACTCGAGATCTGAGGAGTAGAGCAGGCTTTGCTGTTGCTCGGCGTCGAGAAGGCTTTCCGGGGGGACGAGTTCAAATATCTCGATCCCGCTACCAATCTCCATGCCATGCGATCTGGCGCAATCGCGCAATTCTTCGTCCGTTTCCGACAGGCTGATGTAAAGGCAGCGCTCGCCGCGTATTTCTCCTTCAATAAGGAACTGCAAAGCAATCGTTGTTTTGCCCGTCCCTGGAGAGCCCTCAAGTAAAAAGACATGCCTGCGCGTAAAGCCACCGGAAAGAACATCATCCAGTCCCTTGACGCCAGTTTCTGCTTTTTGACTTAAAACCTGATGCATGTTTCCTCCGGACTTTCTAAAACATCTAGGGCGCGACCTCAGGAGAATCAAGGGCGTAGCGGCGGGAGTGTCTGAGCCCGGACTGCCAATGACGCCCGCCTCAGCGCCGCAGCGCGCAGCGTTTGGCGACGGTTGGCACCGTAATTTGTAGAGGCCTGAAGCTGACTTCGCCGGGTACGCGTGGCTCTTTCGGGAGTAATCTGCGGAGGTCAGGTCACAAACAGCATGATCTCGATTGCGTCCCCGGGGAAGAAGGTTCTTCTTCCGAAGACTGGATCAACCTTAAGCACTGAAGCAAACCCTCCTCAGTTGCGTGTTTTCAATGGCACGCGCTTTGTGTCCACTCGGACGCCACGGTCTTCGTGATCCGCACCAGCGATCGCTATGAAGATTGGGATGGTAGCGACGATTAGCCAGAACTGCTCTTCCGTTCATCGAGGGTGGCCACGGAAGGCGCTGGCGATGGTGCCGACCTAGTGGTGCCCTTTGCTATGCATAAAAACACCATCGGTGGGTGACACCGAAACGTTGGAAGAGACTTGGCGCGAGAAAGCCCCTGGTTCACGTTTGCGCCGCTCGAAGAACGACTTCAGCGGCCCCGTTTCTGGTTGCCGCTGAACATGCCGCCACGATATACCTGGACGTCAGTATCGAACGAGAACAAGACGATATCGGTCTCGGTCAATGCCGTTGGATGTTGTTCGAACGAGGTCACGAACACGCTCTCTCCGTCGGAGACCGTCTCGTTTCCAAATCGAATTTTCCCCTTGAAGACAAAGAGCAGGCAAGCCAACCCGGAGTTATCAGGGGTTGGCAATCTCAGCGTCGTGCCTGCGCTGAGGCGCACGTCAAAGACCCAGACATCGGATCTTACCGTCAATGGCGCTTTTCGTGGCCCTGCAATCAGTCTCCAGCTATCGTCACTGAATTCATCGACGAAATCATGAAACTGCACCATTGGCTCAAGATTTTGAGCGTTAGGACGCAGGAAAATCTGTAGGGCCCGGACGGGTGTTTCCCCAAGCATAAGCTCTTCATGCTGGAAGTGATGGCCGGCGTTCATCATCATGAAACGTGTCTTGTCGAGCTTTTTCTCGTTTCCGACGGTGTCTCGGTGCAGCATCTCGCCGCCGCGCATGTAGGTCAGTATTTCGTCGTCCTTGTGCGGATGCATGCCTATGAGATGACCCGGCTGAACCTGGGCGCGGTCAATCCTGCCGATGGGACCGATCCCGCTGTCGTCGGTTGTCAGTGACAGCCCCGGATACATGATCTCGACGCCGAAGCCCTGGCCTATATTGCCGCGCATACGTCCTGCAGGGATTTTGGTGATGGTCATTGGACTGTTTCCTTCGATCTCGGGCGCGGGCGACAATCGCCCGCGCCGAACGCAGCGACTTGCGCTGTCAGTGGTAGTTCAGGATACCGACGAGCTTCTGGCCGAGCGGGCTCGTCCAGTCGACGGCGAGTTCCGAGATGATCTGGTCGACAGTGGTGATAATTGCGCCTGCGTTTTCCATGCGCCTCAGGGCGATATCGTCGCCGTATTTGGTGTAAGAGGCGGATGCGTCCGCCGAGACCTGCACCTCGTAACCTTCGTCAAGCATCTGGAGGACCGGAAAGGTGACGCAGATTTCCGTGGTCACGCCTGCGACGAACAGCTTGTTGCGGCCGATCGCCTTGACGGCCTGGTTGAAGCCGTCGTGGTGCATGGCGTTGACGATACCCGGGCGCTTGATGCGGGCTTCGAACGCCTCGGGCAGGATTTCCTTGAGTTCCGGAATCAGCGGCCCCTGGATTTGTTCTTCCATGCTGGACGTCAGGATGGTCGGGATGTTGGCGGCTTTGGCGATCCGGGCGAGCTTGAGTGCGTTCTGCTTGACCAGGTTGATGTCGTGGGAGTGGGTCCAGGCCATCGTGCCGATCTGATGGTCGATCAGCAGCATGGCGGAATTCTCGGGAGTAAAGACGTCCTTATGCATTGTCGTATTCCTTTTTGCGTTGTCGGCGGCTGTCGGGTTGGATTTAGGTCCGCTCGATGAGTGGAATTTAGCGTTGCGATAGACGGCACGGTAGCTCTAGGATGAGCCACTCTGTGGAACGGAAAATGGAACGCAATAATGGTCAGCTTCGAAGATATGCAGACTTTCGTTGAGGTCGCCGATGGCGGCGGGATCACGGTTGCGGCGCGACGTCTCGGATTGCCGAAATCCATCGTCAGCCGTCGCCTCGTTCGTCTAGAGAGCGAGCTGGGCGTCCAGCTCCTCGCCCGGACCACACGAGGTGCATCGCTGACGGAGGCTGGAGCGTCGTTTCGCGAGCATGCCGCGCGCATGTGCCTGGAAATGGAGGTTGCGCGCGAGGAGATTGCGCCGACCGGGGAGCTTCGGGGACGGCTGCGCGTCGCCGTTCCGTCATCCTTCGGTCCGCGGCATTTTGCGCCAGCGCTCGCCGAACTGGCCCGCCAGCATCCGCTCTTGCAGCTCCATGCGCACTACAGCGACCGTTACGTCGATCTGGTGGCGGAAGGCTTTGATTGCGGGATACGTGTCGGTTATCTGCAGGACTCGAACCTGACGGCGAGGAAGATCGGTGCATTCGCGGCTGGATTGTTTGCCAACCCCGAATACCTCCGGAAGCATGGCGTCCCGCGAAAGCCTTCCGATCTGCTTGACCATCAGGCGATCCTGCAGGGCACCGAGAGCTGGAAGGTGTCCGATGGCAGCCGAACCATCGTCATCAATGCGCAGGGAAGGTTCAAGGCGGATAGTGCCCTTGGCATTGCCGAAGGGACGGCAGCCGGACTGGGCATCGCTGCACTGCCGGTTGTGATCGCGGAAAGCTATGTTGCCGCAGGGACCCTTGTGCCGATTATGTCGGACTACGGCCTGCCGGAGATCGGCGTTTACATCGTGCGTCCGCCAGGATCGCACGTGTCCCGGAAGGTCAGAGTGCTAATCGACTTCTTCGTGCAGCGCTTCGCGGCAAAGCCCGGTCCCTGACGCGGACGACCGGTCATGCCTTCGTGGATTGACAGCGACCCTGGAAGGAAACTCCCCAGTCGCGCATCGCCATCAGCACGGGGGCCAGCGTTTTTCCGAATTCGGTGAGGGAATATTCGACGCGCGGAGGGACCTCGGCGAAGACCTCGCGGCTCACGATCCCGTCGGCCTCGAGTTCGCGGAGCTGCATCGTGAGCGAGCGCTGGCTCGGATCGCCGACCAGGCGGCGCAGCTCTCCAAACCGGTACGGACCGTCGAGTAGACGATAGATGATCATCGGCTTCCACTTGCCGCCCGTGACATCGACGGTAACTTCTACCGGGCATTTTGGGCCAACAGCCATTCAGTTCTCCATTAGTGCACTTTTTATTCCTATAGGCAAAACTGTTGCCTACTTGCAAGTTTGCCTGTGTCACGCCCAGATGGAAGCCACATTTAGGAGAGGTGTGTTATGCGAGCTGCGTTCTACGAACGGCAAGGAACTGCGAGAGAAGTATTGACCGTTGGCGAGCTTCCCGATCCCCAGCCCGGGGCGGGGGAAGTCCGGGTCAGGATCGTGGTCTCGGGCATCAATCCTTCGGACATCAAGACGCGTGTCGGCTTCGGCGGTAAGGCCATGCCATTTCCCAGAATCGTTCCGCATCAGGACGGGTCGGGCGTCATCGACAGTGTCGGCCCCGGCGTGTCGCAGGAACGTATAGGCGAGCGGGTGTGGGTCTACATGGCCCAGACGGGGAGGGCGTTCGGGACGGCTGCGGAATTCGTCGTGGTGCCGTCGAGGCAGGCAGTCAGGCTGGCCGACAACGTGCCCTTCGGGGTCGGTGCGTCGTTCGGCGTCCCCGCGATGACGGCGCATCGATGCCTGTTTGCCGATACAAACCTGCGAGGTAAGCGGGTTCTCGTGCACGGTGGCGCCGGTGCGGTCGGTAACGCCGCCATTCTTCTTGCAAAGTGGGCAGGGGCGTGGGTGGCGGCAACGGTGAGCCGCGACGAACAGGCAGACGTTGCCCGCGCAGCCGGAGCCGATCTCGTCGTCAACAGGCATGCCGGTGATGTTGCTGTGAAAATAAGGTCGGCGACCGATGGTCACGGCGTCGACCGTATTGTCGACGTGGACATCTCCGCCAACATCGACACGGCAATCGCCTGCCTTGCGCGTGACGGGGGCGTGTCGGCTTACTCCACGGGATCGCCGCAAGCCAGGCTCTCGATCCCGTTCTTTCCGGCGCTCGTTGGTGGCTTTTCTTTCCGTTTCGTCTACGTCTATACGATGCCGGAAACAGCGATGCGCGATGCTGTCGAGGAAGTCTCGGCCTGCGCGGCTTCGGGAGCCTACGTTCCCAAGATCGCCGTAACGCTCGGGCTTGATCAGATTGCCGAGGCCCATGAACTGCAGGAAAGCGGCAAGGCCATTGGCAAGATTCTGATTGGTTTTTGATCTGCCCGCTGCGCCCGGATCAGTTCAGGAGACGGTTCTCACGCAGGCGGGCAACTGCCATGTCAACGAAAGCCCGCACCTTTGCGGGTGCATTCCGACCCTCTGGATGCATGATGTGGATAGGCAGGGGCGGCTCTTCAAACTCGCTGAGCACGATCTGAAGGTCGCCCGCCATAAGGTCAGGGCCTATCTGGTAGTTCAGCACGCGCGTCAGTCCCCAGCCCTCGCGTGCGGAGGTTATGGCCGCTTCGTTGGTGTTGCACTGAAGAGCAGCGTCTATCGTCACGCGGAAATCGTCGGAAAAGCGCCATTCAGGGGAGGCCCAGGCGCTGGTGGACGCCGCGATGCGATGATCCTTGAGGTCGGATGGCGTTGTCGGAATGCCATGTCGGTCAAAGTATGCCGGTGAACCACACACGACACGCCTGACGCTCCCGACCTTTATGGCGGAGAGGCCGGAGTCGGGGAGGTGACCAATGCGGACAGCGACATCGATGCCTTCATCGACAATATTGACAGGCCGGTCGATAAACAGGGTTCGCGCCTTCATGGTTGGAAATGCGTCCAGAAAGCCCGTCACGACGGGCAGCACATACATCTGCCCGAACATGACCGAAGCAGTTACGGACAGGGTGCCTGTCGGTGTAGCGTAGGAGCCTCCCGCTGCCGCCTCTGCTTCAGCAATGTCTGACAAAATCTTGCGGCAGTCCTCGAAATACCGGGCACCCGCCTCGGTCATTTTTACCGAACGGGTCGTTCGCACGAACAGGCGTGCTCCGATGATATCTTCCAGGGCTGCAACAGACCGTGTGACGGCAGGAGCACTCATGTGCATCTGGCGGGCGGTATCTGCGAAACTTTCGGTCTCCGCTACTTTCACGAAAATCCGCATTGCCTGCCAACGATCCATCCGGTCCCCCATGCCCTCGATACGGTGTCCATAGTAGAATCCTGGACGACAAGACCGCAAGCCGTCCGCGGCATGGATTAGCTGCCAGCGACCTGTCGGTTGGCAGCAGCAAGGTGCTCGATTTCGACGCAGCTTCGCTCACAAAGGCCAGCGGCGCTTGCACGTGCACGTGTGTGCTCATTGATCGCGAGCGCAAACGCTATGGCCCTCGCTATTTTCAGATCGAAGCTCAGGCCACGGCGTGCCAGATCGATTTCCGCACCCGTCAGCCCAAGCGCACGGCTATCGTCTTCCTGCTTGCGCTTCCGCGACAGGTCGCCGCTCGATGCGGTAAGAGCGAGTTCAACGGACACTCGAACTCGCTCGTTGAGTTTGAACGACGGCATTGACGAGGCCAACGGACCGACGCCCGGCTCAAAAGCCGAAGTCGCTGAGACCGGGATGGTCGTCAGGCCTTCGGCCGAGCGGCCAGTGAAACCTGCGGTCGGCTTCAGCGATCGGGTGTTCGTTGATGCTGGCGTGACGCGCCCGCATCAGGCCGTCTTCGGCAAACTCCCAATTCTCGTTCCCGTAGGCCCGGAACCACTGGCCGCTGTCATCATGATATTCGTAGGCGTAGCGCAACGCGATCCTGTTGCCCGTGAATGCCCAGAGTTCCTTGATCAGGCGGTAGTCGAGTTCCCTGTTCCACTTGCGGCCCAGAAAGGCCTCGGCTTCATCGCGGCTCGTTACGAATTCGGCACGGTTGCGCCAGCGAGTATCCACCGTGTAGGCGAGCGCTACCCTGGCAGGATCGCGGCTGTTCCAGCCATCTTCCGCAAGGCGGACCTTTTCGATGGCGCTCTGTTCAGTGAAAGGGGGAAGCGGGGGACGGGACATTGTGATGGCTCCAGGTTTCGTAAGGGGAGGGAAGGATGACGGCTCTCGCGTCACCCCGTCCTGAATGTCATGCCGCAAGACGATCGATACGCGGGAAATCGATCTCGGTATCGAGGGCTTCGTTGACGTAGTTTGTAAAGGTATTAAGCGCGACATGCGCAATGATCTCGACGATTTCCGCGTCGCTGTAGCCGGCGTCCCGAACTTTTACGATTTCCCCAGGTGCCACCGAGCCACGCGCGGTCGTCAGGGCGCGGGCGAATTCGACGGCTGCCGCAGCCTTGGCGTCGTTCGATGTTCCGCGGCGGTTCGAAGCGATCTCCGCTTCATCGAGCTTGGCGAACTTCGCTCCGGTGAAGGTGTGCGCCGAAAGGCAGTAGTCACAACCGTTGGCTTCGGCCATAGCCAGGGCGATCCTTTCCCGAGTGGCGGGTGCAAGCTTGCCCTTGCCGAGCGCACCCTGCAACGAGGCGAGGCCGTTGAGGGCCGCTGGGCTGTTGGAGACGAGGCGGAAGATATTCGGCACGGAGCCGATCTGCTTCTGGATGGTCTCCAGGATCGGCCGTGAGGCTTCGGGCGCCTCCTCAATCGTGGCGGGGGTAGGAATGCGTGACATGGTATTCTCCTTTAATGGTTTTGAGAGACGTCGCTCTCTGATCCTCAAGATGATTGGTAACCGGTTGTTGTTGAACGTCGAAAAGCAGGAAGGGACTGTTGCGTCAGGCGTAGTAATGTTGGTTTAGACGGCGATCTGGATGCCGCCTTCCTGGCTCGCTGGAATGGCACAGCAAAGGAGGATCTCGTCATCGTCAACCTTCGCTGTCGGCTCCTTCAGGTACGTCACAGCGCCTTTGACGAGTTTTGTCTTGCAAGTACCGCAATTGCCTTCGCGGCAACTGAACTCGGGCTGAAGACCGCGTGCTTCTGCAAGTTCCAGCAGCGTTCCGGAGCCGGGCGCCCAGCGGGCCTCCTTCAGAGAGTTCGTGAATATGACAGGCACCGGCTTGTCGGATGGCAGCGCACGCAAAGGGGCGGCCCTGGCATCTTTGGCCTCTACAGACCGAACCAGCGACGAGGGCCCGAACGCTTCCGCGTGGATACGATCGTCTGCAATGTTGTAGCCGCGTAAACCGTCATAGAGCGCCTGCGTAAACTGCGGCGGACCACACAGATAGAAGTCGTAGTCGTTGAACGGCAGATGCTTGGTGAGCATAGCCATGTCGATACGGCCGGCAGTATCGTAGTCGGAGCCCTCTGTGGCATCGCCGATGTCGCTGAGAACTCGCACTAACCGGACCACGCCCTTGGCCGCAGCCACGAGTTCGGCGATCTCCTTGTCGAAAGGTCGCTCGGCTTTCGTGCGGGCAGCGTGGAACAACGTGATCGGCCGGATGCGCTGTTTGCGAATTCCCTCGTAGACGACATGACGGAGCATGGCGAGCAGCGGCGTGATGCCGACACCACCGGCAAGGAGCACTGCAGGGCGCGTGGCACGGGCGTCAACACCGAACCCCCCTGCGGGGGGCCGCGCCTCAATCACGTCGCCAACGGAGATGCTGTCGTGCAGAAACTGCGACACGAGCCCATCGCGTTTGACACTGATGCGGTAGATGCCATCGGACGGTGCGACAGACAGGGTGTAGGTCCTGATAACAGGCCGCTCGCTTCCCGGCAGCACCAGCCGGATCGGGAGGTGCTGCCCGGCAGCATGCGGCAGCAACCCCAAGCCGTCGCTTGGCTGGAGATGGATCGAGCGGATCGTCGTGCTTTCCTCGACGATCCTGGTGACCGTCATCGGCCGCCACGTGTCTGAAAGTGCGGTGGCACGCATCCGGTCTGCTGCCTGCGCCCAGTTCCCGGTCATCAGAGAATTCGGCGACCATCCATCCTTCTGAAATGCCCAGCGAAGTGCGAGTGCATTCGGTCTCCGGACGATCCGGGTCGGCCTGAACGTCCAGAGCCGTTCCGCGCCCTGGAAGGCCGCAATCTCGGGTGATTCCAGGATGACGTCGGCTTCGCCTGTCATCTGCAGGACATCGCCCGTCGCGAAGTCTACGAAGAGCAGACCTGCTTTCTTGTTCAGCAGAATATTCCCCAGCGTCGAGAAGAAAAGGTTTCCGTCGAAATCGGGAATTGTCAGAACGTCATCATCGCCAACGCGGACGAAGCCGGCATTCCCGCCGCGATGCGACACGTCAACCTGTCGCCTGTCTTCGCGGTCGACATAGGAGGCAACGAAGAACGCGTCCGCAGTCTTGATCGTGGAGCGAGCAAGGTCATCAAGCTCGGACAGGTCTTCACGCTGGTTCTGGCTTGGTTGGCCGGGTGCTCTCTCGAATTGGAAATCCCGCAATTGTATGTAGCGCGGGCAGTTGCCGAAGCTCTGATCCACATCGATCCGATAACCGTTCGCTGCGGTGGAGACAAAGCCGTTCATGCGATTTCGGCGACGCGTGTGCATCTCGATGCCGAGCAGGCCGATCGGTTTGCCGTCTGCCATTCCTTCGCTGGCGGGGTCGCTTGGCTCCAAGGTAGAGCGGATATCGAGCGTGGTCGCCGTAGGGGAGGACATGAAGCCGGGTGGGCCCTCGACAAAGGTGGCCCAGGCGTCATCGTGGCCATCCACACTGCCAAGGACGATGAACGGGAGCTGGGCATAGAAGTCCCGATGCTGATCCGGCATGAAATCGCGAACGACCCGTTGGCCGACGACCTCCATACGCTCGGCGACACCGACTTTTTCCTGGATGAACTTCTCGCCTTCGTGCCAGGTCGGCAGTTTTGTCAAAGTGTCGGTCATGTCAGCTCTCCTAAGAAGGGATCGGGCACGCTTCGGCGCGCACCCGAATGCGGATCAGGCGGCGAGGCCAACCGGAGTCCCGATAAAGTCCACGAAGCCCGGAAGCGCTTCGATACGACGAAGCAGCCTGTTGACCGCAGGATAAGTTGAGAGATCCACGTTGCCTTCAGGGGCGCGGGCCACGTAGCTGTAGATTGCGACGTCGGCGATCGTCGGGCGTTCGCCTACCAGCCATTCTCGGTCGGAAAGCTGAGTTTCTAGTTTTCCAAGGACCGCATGGGCGCGACTAATGACTTCTTCCGGATTGAACTTGGCACCAAAGACGGTGACCAGGCGGGCCGCCGCCGGACCATAAGCGATCTCACCGGCAGCTACCGACAACCAGCGTTGGACCGCTGCGGCGCTCTTCAGGTCATCGGGCAGCCAGTCCGTCCGTCCGGTTTTCTTGGCAAGGTAGACCAGGATCGCGTTGGAATCCGATACGTATTCGCCGTCGTCGTCGAGAACCGGAACCTGGCCAAACGGGTTCATCTTGAGGAAATCGGGCGTCTTGTGCGCGCCGGACATGAGGTCCACCTCAACCAGCTCATGCGGCAGGTTGATCAGTGAAAGGAACAGACGGGCCCGATGCGAGTGGCCCGACAAAGGATGATGATAGAGTTTCATTGTGCGCTCCTGCGAGTATCGTTCGGGTCAATTCCCGATCCGCACCTGCAGATTGCTATTATTACGTGGTGATGAGAACGATCGTGCTTCACACTTCATCATTACACCAGGTGCAACAATGGCCACCCAACAGGGCTCGCTCGACGGTATGTGGCATCAGGCCACGCAGCCAAGAAGTTGCGTGGCCTTTAGATGTCACGACAGTACGGCACGGGGTTCGAGAAAGGCCTCGAGCCCAAAGACGCCGAATTCCCGCCCGAAGCCGGATTGCTTGAATCCGCCGAATGGTGCCATTGGGTCATGCGGCGCATCGTTGATGAACACGCGGCCTGCCTCGATCTGGTTTGCGACGCGTTTTGCCCGCGCGACGTCGGAAGAAAAGACGTGCGCCTGCAGGCCGTAATCGGTGTCGTTCGCGATCGTGATGGCGTCTTCCTCGTCGCGGTAGGAGATCAGCGATAGCACGGGGCCGAATATCTCCTCGCGCGCGATGCGCATGTCGTTGCGAACGCCGGTAAAGATGGTGGGCTTGACGAACCAGCCGCGCTGCAGCCCTTCCGGACGACCTTCGCCGCCTGCCAGCAGTCTGGCGCCTTCCTCCTGTCCCAGGCGAATATAGCTTTGCACGCGATCCCACTGCTTCTGGCTGACCATCGGACCAACCTGAACCTGTTCGTCGGCCGGTTCTCCCGACCTGAAGTCTTTGATGGTGTGGCTGAGCCGTTCCTCGATTTCACCGAACCTGCTTTCTGGAGCAAGAATGCGGGTTCCGGCAATGCAGGCCTGACCGCTGTTGCGGAACCCTGGCACCAGCACCTGCGGGATGGCGACCTCAAGATCGGCATCGTCCAGAATGATGCTGGGGCTTTTGCCGCCAAGTTCCATTGTGACGCGCTTCATAGTGGCCGCTGCCGCCTGAACAATGCCGCGACCTGTGGCAGTGGAACCGGTGAAGGTGATCTTGGACACGTCGCGGTGAGCCGTCAGTGCCGCACCAACGACGCCTCCATACCCGGTGACGATATTGAAAATGCCATCGGGAAGACCGGCCGCGTGCAGGCATTCAGTGATCACCTGCGTCTGCAGGGCGCTCATCTCCGAAGGTTTGATCACCATCGTTGCTCCGGCTGCAATGGCGGCGGAGAGCTTGCCGCAGATAAAACTGTAGTTGCTGTTCCAGGGCGTGATCGCCACAGCAACACCCGAGGGTCGCATCTCGACATCGGCGCTGCCCATGCGGCGTTGGAACTCGTAGTCCTTCAGCGTTCTTGCCATGTCGAGAAAGACGCTACCTGCGCGTGACGCTGAAAAGCCGATGAAGCCCGATGGCGCACCATATTCTTCACGCATGGCGGACGCCAGATCGTCGGTTCGGGCGGACACCGCGGCATGCAGCCGGTTCAGCATGTCGATCCGCTCTTTTCTGGTCGTATTCGAAAAGGCTGGGAAAGCGCGTTTGGCGGCAGCAACTGCGCGGTCGGCGTCCCGCTCATCTGCGAGCCGCACGCTGCCGATCTGGTCCTCGGTTGCCGGATTGAAAAGCGGCGCCCATTGATCGCCGTGCGGCGTGACAAACGCCCCGTTGATATAGATCCGATCGATGATGTGCATGTTTCTTCTCCTGTGATGGCTTCACAGCAAAAATGGCATGCGGTAAGTGTCGCGTGTAGTAGGACAAAATCGGACAGCCTGATGAACTGGATTGCGCAATGAGGGCAAGCCTGATCGAGCTTGAAGCGGTTGCCGGCGTCGCGCGTCACGGTGGATTCCGGGCTGCCGCGCGCGAACTCGGTATGTCGTCATCGGCTTTGAGCCATGCGATCGCCGCACTTGAGGAGCGCCTTGCCGTCAGGCTTTTCAACCGCACCACGCGTAGCGTGTCCTTGTCTGCAGCCGGTGAGCAATTCCTATCTGAAATCGCACCTGCCCTGCAGACGCTCGAGAAGGCGATCGAAAATGTCGGTGAACATTCAGATCGGCCCTCCGGGAGACTCCGGCTGAATATGGCGCCGGGCGCGGCGCGCATTCTGCTGCAGCCGCTCATCCTCGAGTACAGCCGTCGATACCCGGATGTCGACATCGAGATCGTGACCGAAAATGCGCTCGTGGATGTGATCGGCAAAGGTTTCGATGCGGGCATTCGTCTCGCCGAGGCTATCTCGCCCGACATGGTGGCCGTACCGATCATTCCGAAAATGCGGTCTTTCGTCGTCGGCTCGCCGCGCTACTTCGACGGCCGTTCAAAGCTTGTCGTCCCAGCCGATCTCGCCCGGCACGTCTGTATCCAGATGCGCATGACAAGCGGGAGACTCTATCGCTGGGAGTTTGAGAAGCACGGGGAAACACACTTGATCGATGTCAGCGGCCATCTGACATTTGATGGGTCTGACCTTATTCTGGAGGCCGCTCTTGCCGGATTTGGGCTCGCCTATCTGGGTGAACATGCACTTGCACCCCATATTGCCTCAGGCGATCTCATTCCTGTTTTGGAAGACTGGTCTCCCGAATATCCGGGACTTAGCCTTTATTTCTCGCAACGGCGACACATGCCAGCCAAACTGCGTGCCTTCATCGAGCTGATCCGAGAGCGTTCGACTGGCGACAATCGATAACGAGGATGCCTATCTTTGTCGTAAGCCTGGTCGTTGGTGCATATTTTGTCGATACCGGTCTTCTTGCAAGCTTGCGAGAAGGCAGTCTCTCTTCGACGCGACAAGATTCGGCGTGGTGCGCCACCGGAGAGGCGCGATGTTTCCAGCGAGCTCTTTTTGGTATCGGCGCGCCGATCCCCCGGCCTCGGCATCCCCTGTATTGTAGGGCGAACAGAGACCGACTTCACGTTTTGAAATGAACGGTCACCGAAAATGAGTTCCCATTCCGTGCCAATGCGGTCATGTCTTTGCAAAACTTGCACGAGCCAGTGTTCGATGACAAACTTTAAAGAGTTGACAGCATGGAAAATCCGGTTGCATTGAATCGCCTTTCTGAAAACACGGTCTTCCGTAAAGGCGACGTTTTCGTACTCTTCGGCGAACTGTTCGGCCGCGGATACGCCACCGGCTTGCTCGACGAAGCGAGACGGGCTGGAATGGAGATTGTGGGAATCACCGTCGGGCGGCGTGACGAGAACAACACGCTGCGGCCGCTCGACGCCGATGAACTGTCTTCGGCGGAGGCCCAGCTGGGCGGCAGGATCATCAACATACCTCTTATGGCGGGTTTCGATCGCGATGCGCCCGCAGACGGGCCGACTCCCACCGATCTCCTGGCAAAAATGACGCTTGAGAGCTGGGAGCACGACAAGCTCGACTGGGACTATGTCAGGCAATGCCGCGACATTGCCAATGCGCGTTTTACGGAATCGCTTTCGAAAGTCATGACCGTTCTCGACGGTATGATCGCCGATGGCCGCAATGTTTTCTTCGCCCACACAATGGCAGGCGGCATCCCGAAGGCGAAGGTGTTCCTGGTCATCGCCAATCGGATCTACAAGGGAACCGGAACCCGCCACATGTCCTCGCAGACCCTGCTCGACAGTGACATGGGAAAACTCATCCTGCAGAATTTTGACGACGTCTCCGCAAACACCTTTCGCCATCTCATCGATTTCAGTGCGGCGATCCGCGAGCGCGTTGAAGCTTCAGGCGGTCAAGTGCGATATACGGCCTATGGTTATCACGGATCGGCGGTCCTCATCGACGGAAGTTATCGTTGGCAGACCTACACCAATTACACCCAGGGTTACGCGAAGATGCGGCTCGAAGGCATTGCAGAGGAAGCCTGGGCTAAAGGGATCAAGGCAACAGTTTATAATTGCCCCGAAATCCGGACCAATTCGTCCGACGTGTTCACCGGTATCGAGCTGCCCCTGATACCGCTGCTGCTTGCGTTGAAGAAAGAAAACGGCGGCCAATGGGCAGATGACCAGTGGCAGGCCTGCCAGCAGCTGCTGGTAGATGGCCTAACTATGGAAGACGTCTTCGGCAAGATCGCCGCCATGCAGGCCAGCGATGTCATGCGTCCGTTCTATGACTTTTCGGCATGGCCCATGGCAAACAGCCAGGCGCAGGCTGATCTCACCATCGGCACGTCCAACGAAATCACCCAGATGCATCGGGATAGCAAGGTGATGATCAGCGATCTGTTGAGCAGTCTCGTTGTGACGGCAACAGGGCAGCTAATCTTCGGTGAATCTTCCGAACCCTCCGGTCCAGTTCTGTGGCTCAACCATGACATTGTGGCCCGGCGACTTAACGCGTCCCACGCGCATTCGAAGTCTTCCGCGCCGCTAATGGGATCCGCGCAGCCTGAGATGGCGTGAAGGCTTCCCAGCCTGGCCTGAAGACCGGGTGCTTTAGCCATGAACGATCCAGAACCACATGGGTGGACTGGTCCCTGGTGGTAAGAAACAACTACCCCGATGCCGAGCTTTTTGTTGATCGTCTCTCCCGGGCCTTGGTCGGATCGTCGCTGATCGCGGCGAGATGCGTTGGCAAGTTGCAGGCTAGGGCTTGCAGGACTAACGTCTACGCCAGATCTGAAGGATATAGCAGCGCAAAAAAATCGGGCTTGCTATAAGACAACTTAGGCTCACACCGGGACACAGCGGTGCGAGCCTGCGTTAACAGGGGATTGAGACATGCCATATCATTTTCTTGAAGTCGCCGTGACGCCAAGCGTCAGAGCCGCTCAGTCTGCCATGGGCGTGGACCAGATCTGGTTGGGTAATGATAGCCGTCCCTCCGATACCCTCACAGAAGACGAGATCGCTTTCATCGCCGCACGTGACAGCTTCTATATGGCATCGGTCTCGGAAACGGGCTGGCCCTACGTTCAACATCGTGGAGGCAATGCCGGTTTTCTCAAAGTCGTTGATCAACGAACTCTGGCCTTTGCCGATTATCGCGGTAACCGACAGTACATCAGCACCGGCAATCTGGCTGCCAATGACCGGGCCTGTCTTTTTCTGATGGATTACGCGCGAAGGGCGAGGCTCAAAATCTATGTCCATGTAGATCGGCTCACACTTGATGCCGACCCGACGCTCAACGATCTGGTATCCGACCCCACATATAAAGGCCGTGCGGAGGGGATTTTCAGGCTTCGGCTTGAAGCGTACGACTGGAACTGCCCCCAGCATATTACTCCGCGCTACACCCAACAGCAGGTCGAGCAGGCAGTCGCTCCTCTTCGTGAAAAACTGATGCAATTAGAAACCGAAAACGCAGCCTTGCGAGCACAGTTGGGAGGACTTCAAACATGAATGAAGTTCTACGACCACCATGTCCCCCGTTCAGCGTGGTGGAGAAAGTCCTGCTTGCCGTCTGTTAGGATATCTGGCAGGCGTTCTTGGCCGCTCCTTTGAGTGCGCGCAACACCTGCAGTGATCAGCCTCATGGGGTACTCACGGTCTACCGGAAATAATTGTCAGCTTTCGGGCTTCGAGTTTGCGGTGAGGCCGTCACAACGCTTCCGACCGCCTTGTGTCGATCGCGGTAATTGTGGAAGAACGGCCAAGAATGTTGGCCGAGCCGCTGCCTTGAGGCTTGTGCCAATGCGTATCGGAGCAAGCCATCAGGCAAGCACAAAAAGTGAGAGAAAATGTTCCGTTTTTCAGTGATAGTGGCTGCGTGCTTGAGTATCAGCGGATGCGGACTAACCAAAGTACCTGATTTTGTGCATGATCGCGACGTAAGCAAGCTGGATGCGGTAGGTGTCAGCCTGGAGGCCGCAAGAGCGATGGTGACGCGAAACGGCTTCCGATGCAACCAAAGCCTTGATCGAAACCGCACAGTCGTGACCAAAGACAACGTCCAACGCAAGACCGATATCCTCGAGTGCCATAAAACCTCCTTTGACCTAGTCTGCCCGCAGCGAAGATACGTGGTTTTCAATGCCGATCCGCAGAGCGGCATAGTTTACAGCGTAGGCCGGCGTATAACCCAACATTCCTGTTTCTAAACCGATGAGCTTAAAATGCTCCGGCGTTGAACCTGCCGACGAATGTTCTTTCACGGCAAAGATCGCCGCTGCAACATTGACCCTGTCGATGAAATGTCAGGCCAGGTGCTGTGATCGCGCGTGATACCAAGAGTGTTGGCATAAGTGCTTAACGAAGCAGTCCGTCCACGTCGAACTCCTCCCAGCCGCCGAGCTTCGAGGCCGGATCATCGGAAGACGTCGTTGGCCGCTTCGCAACCTTCTTCTTGAGCGACCGTGTCAGCTTTGCCTGATATGCTGCGCGCCGCCTCTTTTCGGCTTTCGCCTCTGCATCCTCCACCCGCCATTCGTCGACAACGCCACGGTCGAGAAGGTCTTCGACCACCTTGGGGTCAAAGACATGGAACGTGATCTGACGGGCGCGGCCGTTCAGTCTGACCGTTCGCGTCCCCGCGCTCGGCAGGCGACCGTCGGCAAGCCAACGATGCCGCTCGCTCGTCTTGATAGTCAGGATGTCCTCGATTTCGCGCGGGATTACCGGCAGTGCAGCGGCCTCCGTCACCACATTTGTGACGATGGTCGCTGCTGCATTGAACGCGGTCTTTTCACTGGCCGTCATCGCCAGGGTGAGATCAACTCCTTCGAGCGAGATCAACTTTTTTGCATGAGCGGGCAGCCTTGCCTGTATTTCTTGAAGGACGCCTTTGGCGCGAACGGCCGACCCCATTGTCACGGTAGCCGGCAGGGTCCATGTTCTGATCAGTTCGATGTGATGTTTTTCATGCTTCGGCATGTCGCACAGATGGTGTTTGAGCGCGTTCAAGTCAAACAGCTAATTGATGGCACTCGTTCACTCGGCCAACTTGCTACGAGGCATGAAAGACAAGTCTGATGAACATCAGCCGATCTTTCTTCTCCCTTCGTATTGCTGAAATCTTCCATCAAGATACGCAAGAATGGTGTAGCAGCAGGGGCGTTCTGCCGGCTTTCTGGCCGGACTGCGGTGATGTTCGCCCTGGTGGGGCGAAAGATATCGCTGAGCTCTCTCTGCCGAGGCTTATTTGGGAGCCCTCGTTGTCGGTTTGTCTCAAGCCCAGGGTGAAGGCTGATCTGCAATAACTGAGTTGAAGTCGCTTATGGCAGCGTAGCGCGCGGCTCGCACCTTTCTGAATTTGCTGCTGTCCACCACCAGATGCTTTTGAACCGAGCGTTGCATAACCATCTGCTTGATCGGCACTTCATGAAAATGTGAGCAGGTGACGCCATGCTGTTCGTCCACGCCACCGGCAGACAAAAATGCCTTGTTGATATTGATGCGCTTCAGCACCTCGATACCCTCATCACCCGAAAACGAAGCCGCTTCCGGATGATAGACCCCCCCGAGCATGATCAGGCGGACATCGGTTCTGCTCGCCAGCTCCTCTGCAACATTGAGGGAATAGCAGATGACCGTGACATGGGCGTTTGCCGGAATTTGCCGCGCCAGATGCGGCATCGTCGTTCCGCAATCGATGAATACAGTGTCATATGGTTCGATTAGAGCTACCGCCTGCGTGCAGGCGCGCGCCTTGGCAGTTGCATGGCTGTCCTTCTCCTGCTCGAGCACATAGTCGCTGCTGATGGCGCCATCCTGAACCGGAATGATGTAGCCGCCAAGACAGCTAAGCCGCTGACCGTCGGCGGCAATGTCGCGGCGAATGGTAATTTCGGATACGCCAAGCCGGGACGCTGCGTCCCGCAGCCTCAGGACACCCGTTTCCTGAACCAGCCCGGCCAGTGCGTCCAACCTGGCATTGTGTGCACTTATTCTGCTCACCTTATCTCCGCTTTCGGTTTGTCCCTGCGCTTCATATTTCGGTGTTAGTTTCCTTGCAATCGCCCCTCTCTACGCTTGACAGAAGAACAACAAACATGAAACGATCGAAACATAATGATCGGATTGTATCATAATAGTTCGCATTATCGGGAGAGGAAGACAACAGGTTTCTGGGTCACATCGTGGTCCATCTACCGGGGCGTGGGAAGCCTTTTCCGGGAGAATGAGGAGGCGTCGGACGCGTGAGGAGCGGATACCGGCGTTAGGGATCGACCATTGTCGGGTGCTGCGACTGGAATAGGTCCGGCACAGTGCAGTTTCAAAGGGAGGAGTTATCCGTGAACAAGATTTTCGCAACCATCGCGCTTGCTGCCACGCTTTCGGCGTCGGCTGTCTTTGCGCAGAGCGCCGTCGATACATCGAAGGTCAATAAGGAATTGATCACCGCGGCGAGTGGCAAGAAATACACCATTGCGACCGTCGTGAAGGTGGATGGCATCGCGTGGTTTGACCGCATGCGCGATGGCGTCGAGCAGTTCAAGGGCGATACCGGAAACGATGTCTGGATGGTTGGCCCAAGTCAGGCCGATGCCGCCGCCCAGGTACAGATTGTTGAAAATCTCATCGCGCAGGGCGTTGACGCCATCGCCATCGTGCCGTTCTCGGTGGAAGCGGTGGAACCGGTGCTCAAGAAAGCCCGCGATCGCGGCATTGTCGTCATCAGCCATGAGGCTTCCAATATCCAGAACGTCGATTTCGACATCGAAGCCTTCGACAACAAGGCCTATGGCGCGAACCTGATGAAGGAGCTCGGCAAATCCATGGGCGGCAAGGGCAAATATGTCGCCACCGTTGGCAGTCTGACGTCCAAGTCGCAGATGGAATGGATCGATGGCGCCGTCGAGTACCAGAAGGCCAACTTCCCGGAAATGTCGCAGGCGACCGAGCGGCTTGAAACCTATGACGACGCCAATACCGACTACACCAAACTCAAGGAAGCGATGACCGCCTATCCTGATATCACCGGTATTCTCGGCGCGCCGATGCCGACATCGGCAGGCGCGGGTCGCCTGATCGCCGAAGGCGGTCTGTCGGGCAAGGTCTTCTTCTCGGGCACGGGCCTGGTTTCCGTTGCCGGCGAATACATCAAGAACGATAACATCCAGTACATTCAGTTCTGGGATCCGGCCGTTGCCGGTTATGCCATGAACATGCTGGCTGTCGCGGTTCTCGAGAAGAAGAACGAGCAGATCAAGGCCGGCCTGAATATGGGCCTGCCCGGTTACGAAAGCCTGCTGGTTCCTGACGCCTCCAAGCCACATCTGCTCTATGGCGCAGGTTGGGTCGGCGTGACCAAAGAAAACATGGACAAGTACGACTTCTGATCCGCACCACGGGGGGAGGGGCAACCCTCTCTCCTTACACCCCGTGTTTTCCAGCCTTGCACGAGGCCATTATGACTGAAAATCTGATCGAGCTGCGCCATATCGGCAAGCGGTTTGGCGGCGTGAAGGCGCTCGACGACGTGTCGCTGAGCATTCGCCCGGGAGAAATCCATTGCCTTGCCGGTGAAAACGGTTCCGGTAAATCCACCGTCATCAAAATCATGTCCGGGGTTTACACGCCCGAGGACGGCGAGATTCTGATCGACGGGAAGCCTGTTGGCAAACTCGATCCGGTAAAATCCGTTCACCACGGTATTCAGGTGATCTATCAGGATTTTTCGCTGTTCGGTAACCTGACGGTCGCCGAAAACCTGGCGATCAATACCTTCCTGATGGAAGGCCGCAAGACGGTCGACTGGCGACAGGTTCGTCAGCTGGCTCAAAAGGCGTTGGACCGCCTCGGCGTGAGCATCGATCTTGATGCGGATGTCGAAAGCCTGCCCACGTCGGGCAAGCAGATCGTGGCGATCGCCCGCGCTCTCATGGCCGATGCGCGCCTGATCATCATGGATGAGCCGACGACGGCGCTAACGCGCCACGAGGTCGATGCCCTGTTCAAGATCGTGCGCGATATTCAGGCGCAGGGCATTGCCGTTCTCTTTGTCAGCCACAAGATGCGCGAGATGCTCGAAATCAGCGAGCGCCTGACCGTTTTCCGCAACGGCAAGAAGGTTGCCGAAGGACCGATTGCCGAATTCGACGAGCCGGCAATCACACGCGCGATGACGGGGCAGGAACTGACCGCCCACAGCTACCAGTGGGCTCCTCGGGAGGGCGCCGACATGCCGGTGCTGGAAGTGCGCAATCTCTCGGTTCCGGGTTCGGTGGAAAATGCCGACCTGACGCTGAGGTCGGGCGAAATCGTCGGTATTTCGGGCTTGATCGGTTCGGGTCGTACCGAACTTGCACTGGCGCTGTTTGGCATGCGCCCTGACTTTACAGGTTCAGTGCGCCTTGCAGGCCGCGAGGTTCACCCGAGGACCGTTCAGGAAGGTATTGCCTGCGGTGTCGCCTATGTTCCGGAGGACCGCCTGACCGAGGGGCTATTCCTGACACAATCGATCGAGCGCAATATCATTGTCACGTCGATTGAGAAATTTGTCCGTGGTCTCTTCATCAATCGTAAAAAGGCCGACGAAACGACCCGCGATATGTTCTCGGCCATGCAGATCGTGGCGCCGGGACCGCACACGCCGGTCAACCATCTGTCCGGCGGCAACGCACAGCGCGTGGTTCTGGCCCGCTGGCTGCTGACGGGCGCCAAAGTGCTGATCCTGAACGGCCCGACCGTCGGTGTCGATGTTGGTTCCAAAGCACAGATTCATAACATCATCCGCAAACTGGCCGAAAAGGAAGGCCTGTCCGTGCTGATGATTTCCGACGATGTCCCGGAACTGGTGCAGAACTGCAATCGCGTGGTGGTTATGCACCGCGGCCGTTTCGTTGACGAATTGTCCGGAGAAGGCATGACCGAAGACGCCGTTAATGACCGGCTCAAGACGCTGAATTGAGGGGCCGCAAAACATGAAATTCTTCAGAAGCACAGAGTTTATTATTGCCGGCGTCTTGCTGGCGGCCATGGTCATTATTGGTACTATCAACCCGGCATTCTGGTCGCTGGACAACATTTTCGGGCTGCTGCGTTCCAATGTCGTGATCGGCATTATGGCGCTCGGCGTCCTGCTGGTAATGATTTCCGGCGGTATCGATGTTTCGTTCACGGCCTTTGCCATTGCAGCGATGTATCTGACTGTGCGCGCCATGGTCTATCTCGGCTATGACGGCGTGCTCGTTCCCTTCGTTGCGGCAACGCTGATAGGGCTGGCTCTTGGTGCGTTCAACGGTTTCATTATCCACCGTTTTAGGATGATCCCGCTGATCGTGACGCTTGGAACCGGATCGATCGTGCGCGGTCTGGTTCTCGGCCTCGTCGGCACCAGCATCGTCAACATCAACAAGATGCCAAAGGAACTGATCGGGTTCGGCAAAACCGACGTCATCTCGCTGACGTCGGCCACGGGATCGACTTTCGGACTGACCGCGATGTTTGTGGTCTATATGGGTCTGGCATTGGTTATCCACCTCGTCCTCACCTACACCATGATCGGGCGCAGTGTTTATGCCTATGGCGGCTCGCCCGAAGCGGCCAAGCGCGTTGGCTTCAATACCGGCGCGACGATCTTCTTTGTCTACTGCGTTGCCGGTGCGCTGGCAGGTTTCTCAGGGCTGCTGCACTCATCGATGATCTGGCTTGCCAACCCGCGTGACTTTGTCGGTCTCGAACTCGACGTGATAGCGGCCGTGGTTCTGGGCGGGGCATCGATCTTTGGCGGACGCGGCACGGTTCTCGGCACCTTGATGGGCGTGTTCATGCTGGTGATGGTCAAAAACTCACTGATCATCATGAAGGTGGACACCACCTGGCAGCGCGTCGTTGTCGGCCTGATCATCATCGTCGCCACCGCCATCACCGCATGGCGCGATCGCAAAAGCATAGCGTAACGGGAGAGCGCATCATGAAAAATTCGTTCGATATGCGCCGGCTTCTCGGCAACGACAACAACATCCTTCAGCTCCTTGTGATCACCGTCATCGTCTTCGCGCTGATGACCTGGATGAACCCCGGCAAGTTCCTGAATTATTACAACTTCGAGTCCATCAGCTATATCATGCCCGAACTGGGGATCCTCTCCATCGCCATGATGATTGCCATGCTGACCGGCGGCATCGATCTTTCCGTGGTGGGCATTGCCAATCTGGCGGGTATCATCGCCGGCGTCTATTTCCATTCCACCATGGTTCAGGCAGGGCAGTCCTCTACGTCGGGCATGGTGTTCTACACCGGTCTTGGCATCCTGCTCGCCATGGCAGTCGGCTTGCTGGCCGGTTTGGTCAACGGCCTGCTGGTCGCGAAACTGCGCATTACGCCGATCCTTGCCACGCTTGGCACAGGCCAGGTCTTGATGGGACTGGCACTGGTGATGACCGGCGGGCCGGCAATCGTCGGTTTTCCCGATGCATGGAACTGGATCGGTAACGGTAAAATCTTCGGCATCGCGACTCCGTTCCTGCTGTTCGTCGCCGTGTGCATCATCGTGGCTATCCTGCTGACGCGCTCGACGCTTGGCATCAACCTGATGCTGATCGGGACCAATCCGCGGGCCGCAGTGTTTGCCGGCATCCGCAAAGATCGCATGATGCTGTATTCCTACATGCTGACCGGCGTTCTGGCGTCACTGGCGGGGATCATTCTGTCCGGCCGAACCAATGCAGCGAAATCCGACTACGGTGCGTCCTATCTGTTGCAGGCGGTGCTGATCGCGGTACTCGGCGGCACCAATCCCGCAGGCGGAAAGGGGCGGGTTCTTGGCATCGCCATCGCACTGATCGCCCTCATGCTGCTTTCCTCCGGCTTCCAGATGATGCGGTTCTCCAACCACCTTATCGACTTCATCTGGGGGGCATTCCTCATTCTCGTCATCGCCATCAATGCGTGGCGCAACCCCGGCAGGTGATCTCATGCAGGCGACGGAATTTCATCTCCGCAGGCAGGACTTTACAGACGTCCCGCATCTTCTGGCCGCAACCGATGGGCTGAAGGTCACCGCCTTCCGCTATGCCACCGGCATTGAGGCACTGCAATTGGACAACCGCCTCGGCCGGATCGTCATATTGCCTTTCATGGGGCAGATGATCTGGAGCGTGGCGTTCAACGGCGTCGACCTGACCATGGGAAGCCGCTTTGCCATACCACGACCGGCAGGTTCAATCGTCGAGACCTATGGGTGTTTTGCATTCCACAGTGGCATGCTGCGCAATGGTTGCCCGTCGCCGCAGGACAATCACCCCCTGCACGGTGAAATGCCCTGTGCCGCCATGGACAAGGCCGGTTTTGTCGTCGCCCACGACGCGCGCGGCGCCTATGTTCGGGTAACAGGCGAAGTTGAATATGTCATGGGCTTCGGCGCCAATTATCTCGCCCGCCCCAGCGTGACTTTGCACGCTGAAGACACGCTTTTTGACATGGTCATGGATATCCAGAACCTGTCATCAGCGCCCATGGACCTCATGTATATGTGCCATGTGAACTTTGCTTATGCCGAGGGTGCACGCATCGTTCAGCCCGTGCCGTATACGCCGGAGCAGGTGAAGGTGCGCACGGCCGTGCCCGGCCATGTGACGCCAAACCCCGATTATCTTTCCCTGCTGGAGACGCTGGCAAAGCAGCCTTCAGCCATGGAAGTGCTTAACGAGCCGCAACGTTACGACCCCGAACAGGTGTTTTACATTAACGGCCTGCCGACGGACGGCGAGGGGCTTACGCATCTGATGATGCAGCGGCGTGAGGGCGATGGCTTTGCCATCTCCTATCCGCTTGCCGCCTTCCCGAAGACGGTGCGCTGGATCCTGGTCAATGGGGATTCGCAAGTTGCCGCATTTGCCCTGCCGTCGACCTGCGAGCCGGAGGGCTATCTGGCGGAGAAGGCCAAGAACAACGTGCAGAGCCTGGCACCGGGCGAACGCAGGGCGTTTCCGGTACGGCTCGGCTATCTCGATTGCGCTGCCGCCGATCAGTTCGGCGCCAGGATCAGCGCCCTTTGAAACAGGATATCCAGGGAATTTCGGCATGAGCAAGAAAATCGGGGTCGTAGGCTCCAACATGGTCGACCTTATCACCTATGTGAACCGTATGCCCGGACCGGGCGAGACGCTCGAAGCTCCCGCCTTCGAAATGGGTTGCGGCGGCAAGGGCGCCAATCAGGCGGTGGCTGCGGCGCGTCTTGGCGCTGACGTCATGATGGTCACCCGGGTCGGTGAAGATGTCTTCGCCGACAATACCATTCGCAATCTCGAGAGCTTCGGCGTGGATACGCGTCACGTGGTGAAGGTTGCCGGCAAGTCCAGTGGCGTCGCGCCGATTTTCGTCGAGCAGTCTGGCGAGAATTCGATCCTCATCGTCAAGGGCGCCAATGCCGATCTTCTGCCGGCAGAGGTCGACAAGGCGGCCGCCGATCTGAAACAGTGCGGTCTGATCCTCATGCAGATGGAAGTGCCGGTTGAGACAGTCTATCACACCATCGAACTTGCGGCCCAAAACGGTATCGAGACGATCCTCAATCCTGCGCCCGCCGCTGCCAATCTCGATCCGGAGCGTATTCGCCAGGTAACGTTCCTCGTTCCGAACGAGAGCGAGCTGGCATTACTGTCCGGCTTGCCGACCGAGACCGACGAAGCAATCATCACTGCCGCCCGTTCCCTGATCGCACGCGGTATCCGTACCGTCATCGTGACGCTGGGCGGACGTGGCGCGCGCATGATTACGTCAGATGAGATCGTCAATATCGAGCCCGTCAAGGTAACGCCGAAAGACACCACCGGCGCTGGCGACGCCTTTATTGGCTCCTTTGCCCGCTTTTATGCCGAAACGGGAGAGGTCGTGTCTTCACTGAAGAAGGCATCTCTCTATGCGGCGCATTCCATCACCCGTCCCGGAACACAGAAGGCCTACGCCAGCATCGAAGAGTTCGAGGCATTCTGCCGCGAACATGCCAATGCCGCAGCCTGACCAGAAGAATGGACAGAAAATGAGCGAAGCATTCCCCAGAAACAACGGCACGGCTCTCAAACCGGAATGGTTTGAAGATGTATCGGTCAATCGCAGTGCCTCCGAACGGCGGGCAGCAACAATCACCACCCGGCGCTCGGTCAAGAAGGAATATCAGGTTGCCTGGCAGATCAAGGCGATTACCTGCATCGATCTGACAACGCTGTCCGGCGACGACACGCCCGGTCGTGTGCGCCGACTGTGTGCGAAAGCGCGACGTCCGGTTCGGGACGACATTCTTGAGGCACTCGGTCTTGCTGACGCCGGTATCACAACCGGTGCCGTCTGCGTCTATCCGACCATGGTGCCCCATGCCATCAAGGCACTGGAAGGCACGACTATTCCGGTCGCATCGGTGGCGACGGGCTTTCCCTCCGGCCTCACTCCGCTACCGCAGCGGCTGGCAGAAATCCGCTATGCCGTCGAGCAGGGCGCTAAGGAGATCGATATCGTTATTACTCGCGAGTTCGTTCTGACGCAGAACTGGACCGCACTTTATGACGAGATCGCCGCGATGCGTGAAGCCTGTGGCGACGCCCATATGAAGGCTATCCTGGCGACGGGTGATCTCAATACGCTGACCAATGTCTATCGCGCCTCGATGGTGGCGATGCAGGCGGGGTCGGACTTCATCAAAACCTCGACCGGCAAAGAGGAGGTCAACGCCACTCTGCCGGTCAGTCTGACCATGGTGCGTGCGCTGCGCGACTACGGCGAACTGACTGGCCAGATGGTCGGCTTCAAGCCTGCAGGCGGCTTGAAGACAGCGAAGGACGCGTTGTCGTGGCTGACGCTGATGAAGGAGGAGCTGGGCAATCGCTGGTTGGAACCGGACCTGTTCCGCATCGGCGCCAGCTCGATGCTTGGCGATATCGAGCGGCAGCTCGAACATTTCGTAACCGGTCGCTATTCCAGCGCTCACCATCACGCTGCTGCATAAGGACTGAAAAAATGCGACCCATCAAGGACATTTTGGAAACCATGGAATATGGACCTTCCCCCGAAGCCAATGGTGATGTGAAACAGTGGCTCGACGCGCATGGACGCTCGTTTGGACATTATATCAACGGCCGGTTCGTTTCTCCCGAGGGCCGCGAGACCATTTCCGTGTCAAACCCCGCAAACGGGGATAAGCTGGCGGAAATCATTCGCGGCAATGAGGAAGACGTCGATCAGGCGGTCAAGGCCGCCCGCACGGCCTTCGCAAAATGGTCGAAGCTGTCGGGTCACGAGCGCGCTCGTTACCTCTATGCTATTGCCCGACATGTACAGAAGCGCGAGCGCTTCCTGTCCGTTCTGGAAACGATGGATAACGGCAAGCCGGTTCGCGAAACACGCGATATCGACATCCCACTCGTCGCCCGCCATTTTTACCATCACGCCGGATGGGCCGAAATGGTGGAAGACGAGTTCCGTGGTTTCTCGCCGGTCGGTGTTTGCGGTCAGGTGATCCCGTGGAATTTCCCTCTGCTGATGCTGGCCTGGAAGATTGCGCCGGCGCTTGCTGCCGGCAATACCGTGGTACTTAAGCCTGCAGACCTGACACCGCTGACCGCTGTCGCCTTTGCGGAAATCTGCCACGAGGTCGGCCTTCCCGCCGGTGTCGTCAACATCGTGCAGGGCGATGGCTCGACAGGCGCTGCAATCTGCGGCCATGACGGCATCGACAAGGTTGCCTTCACCGGCTCCACTAAGGTCGGTCGCGTTATTCGCGAGCAGATTGCTGGTTCGGGCAAAAAGCTGTCGCTGGAACTGGGCGGCAAGTCACCATTCATCGTTTTCGAGGATGCAGATCTCGATGCGGCGGTTGAAGGTGTTGTTGACGCGATCTGGTTCAATCAGGGCGAAGTCTGCTGCGCCGGTTCCCGCCTGCTGGTGCAGGAAGGTATTGCCGATAAATTTTATGCACGGCTGAAAAAGCGGTTGGAAACCCTGCGGGTCGGCGATCCGCTCGACAAGTCGACCGATGTCGGCGCGATTGTTTCGGCCACGCAGGTGAAACGCATCACGGATCTGGTACGCAAGGGCGTGGAAGAGGGCGGTGAACTCTGGCAGAGTTCCAACCCGTTGCCGACCACCGGCAATTACGTCGCTCCCGGCTTCTTCACCGAAGTCGATCAGGCATCGACGGTTTGCCAGGTGGAAATCTTTGGCCCGATCGCCGCGGCGACCACCTTCCGCACGCCGGATGAAGCTGTTTCGCTGGCCAACAACACCCGTTACGGCCTCGCCGCCTCCATCTGGTCGGAAAACATCAATGTAGCGCTTGATCTGGCCGCCCGCGTCAAGGCAGGCGTGGTCTGGATCAACTGCACCAACATGCTCGATGCCGGTGCAGGTTTTGGCGGCTACCGCGAAAGTGGCTTCGGTCGCGAAGGTGCGCGCGAGGGGCTTTACGAATATCTGGCGGCAGACTGGGAAAAGAGCCTGCCGGTGACAAAGCCCGCTGAAGCCTTCACGCCATCTGCATTGCCGAACGCTGACAGCAAGATGGCGATCGATGGCCTTGATCGAACCATGAAGAACTATATCGGCGGCAAGCAAGCCCGCCCCGACGGTGGCTACAGTTATTCGGTGACCGGCAAGGGCAACGCCGTGATTGGCATGGCCGGAATAGGCAGCCGCAAGGACATCCGCAATGCTGTGGAAGCAGCGTCCAAGGCAGGCAGCTGGAGTTCCGCAACCGCCCATAACCGTGCTCAAGTGCTCTATTATCTTGCAGAGAACCTCGATGCACGGCGTGACGAATTTGTCGCCCGCATCATCGATAGCACCGGTGTCAGCGAAAAGAAGGCGAAGGACGAAGTCGACGCATCTCTGCGCCGTATTTCCTATTATGCCGCCCAGGCAGACAAGTTCGATGGCGCCGTGCACTCCACCAAGTCACGTCACGTCACGCTTGCCATGAACGAGCCCTGGGGCATCGTCGGGATCGTTTGCCCCGATGAGGCACCCCTCCTGTCGCTGGTGTCGCTGGTGCTGCCTGCAATCGCCATGGGCAATCGCGTTGTGGTGGTCCCGTCGTCTCGCCATCCATTGATCGCCGGTGATTTCTACCAGGTGCTGGACACGTCGGATATGCCCGGCGGGGTCATCAACATTGTGACCGGCGAAAGCGATCTGCTTGCAAAGACACTCGCCGAGCATGATGACGTTGCGGCTGTCTGGTATTTCGGCTCGACCGAGGGAAGCACGATGGTCGAGCGTGCTTCTGCAGGCAACCTGAAGGCCACCTGGGTCAATAATGGCCGTCAGCCCGATTGGCTAAATCGCACCGAAGCGCAGGGTCGTGATTATCTGCGCAGGGCGATCCAGGTGAAGAACATTTGGGTGCCATACGGAGCCTGACCGGCATTGTGCACGGGCGACAACTGACAAAATGGCTTACGGAGGCCAACGGTCTCCGTAGGTTTTTTGAGTTATACTAATTGCTGCAACCGCATCTTTGCCCTGTTGGTCAACCTGGGAAAGTCATTGGCGCAACTTCTGGGTTTCGAGCGGAACGAGGGACTGCGCTTCAGCGACTTGCCGGTTTCCGGCGGATCGGCGATGACGCCAGTGAAAATTGATGTTCCAGCGCCAGTCTGAGCGAGGCTGGCGAGGGGCGGCTGATCAAGTCCCGCCTTGACGACCCCACCGTCGGAAATCACCAGGACACGCGCTCCGAGCTTGGACTTGAGCTTTGAAAGCCTTGCGCTGCAGCCCGTCCCGCAATTATCTGCGGGACGGGCGTGAACGTGAATGTCAACATTGTGCCGACTTTTACTGATGCCATTTGACGAGAGGCTGATAGTGATGCGGCTGACGCATGACGACCAGGTCTTTTCGCCGGACGATGTTCGTCGGATATGGCGTGTCGAGATTGGTGGTATCGACAGCCGCAGCGGCAATCCCCTCCTCATCCAGAATCGCCGATTCCTGACGTGGAAAAGCAAAGGAATCCGGCCCGAATACCGCACTCTTGCCCAGATAACCCTTTTCCTGGTCCAGCACATTGGCGAAGGCGAAATAGACGTTGTTCTCGCCGCCGCGAACGCGAAGCGCATGCCAGTGGTAGGGATCGGCGCCCTTTGGGATCGGATAGTTGTGCGGGATTTTCGTACCGCCATGGCTGCCGGTGAAGGTGCCGGCGATCGCCGAAGGGCAGGCAACAAGATCGCATCCCATGAGTGAAAGCGAACGGATGGCTTCCGGATAAAGCGCGTCGTGGCCAATCGCCAGGCCCACCCGGCCAATGGCAAGGTCGTAGATTTTCCATTCGTCGCCGGCCGTTGCCCAACTGTCGGCGACGCCCAGATGCGTCTTGCGATAGCTGCCCACCAGCCCCTCGGGCCCTGCAAGCACCACGCTGTTATAGATCCTGTCTTCGTCCGCTTCGGCAAATCCGGCGACGAGATAAAAGCCGAGCTTCATGGCCAGACGAACGAAGGCGGATACGGTGGGACCAGACAGCGGCTCCGCCCGCGTTTGCGGGGCCTCAAGTCCGGTCAGCGACAGTTCCGGGAACACCAGAATGTCCGGCGCCGTTGTCGCCTTAGCCTCGTTTGCGAGCCTTGTTATGTGGGCAATATTGTCTGCAATGACCGAGGTTGGCGCGAACTGGGCAACGGCTGCACGCGATCTGCGTCCGCGCGGGATTGGCTGATAGCCATAGAGGCGGAAATAATCGCCAGGGTTCCAGGTGAAACTGTTGGTCATCATGTTCATGTAGAGCTCGGGCCGGCGCGTCTTGAAGACCGGTTCGCTTAAGACCTCGCGGCGACGGGCACGGGCAAGATCGACCTTGCCATAGGCAATTCCGTCGCCTGTGTCGATGGATGCGGCAACCGTTCCGTCGGGCTCGATCAGGCAACTTCCCCCGGAAAACTGCACGGTTCTTTCCAGACCCCACCGATTACTTTCGATGACATAGCAGGCATTTTCGAAGGCGCGGTTGATCCAGTAGGGAGCGGGCGCGCGCTCCTGCAGCCAGTTGGAGATGTGGCATATGATGTCGGCACCGGCCAGAGCCTCCAGCCGCGCCGTCTCGAAGAAGTGCAGATCCATGCACACCAGCATTGAAATCCGTCCGATCTCCGTTTCGAAGACCTCGTGCACGATGTCGCCATTTGCGGCCCATTTTGGCTCGGCGATATAGGGATGCGACTTGCGGTGCCGACCAACGATGCCATCCGGACCGATCAGAACTGCCGTATTGTAATAGAGATCGCTCGCCGGATCGACTTCCGGCATGCCGACGACGATGTAGCAGCGGTGTTTGCGGGCAATCGCCTGGAAAACATCGGTGGTCGGTCCGGGGATCGCCTCGACGAAGGGCTTCACTTCGGCCCTGTCGAACCAGCAATAGCCTGTCGTCCCCATTTCGGGGGTGACGATCAGGCGGGCGCCGGCCTGCGCCGCTTCCTCGCAAAGGGCGCTCAGCCGGCTGATATTGCGCGCCTTTTCGAACATGGTCGGTTCGAACTGGATAGCGGCGGCGGTGTAGCTCTGTGTCGGTGTCATGATTGTTCCCATTGTCTTATGAAAGGATGCGTCTTTTCAAACAGCCATATGCCTATGAACCAGCGCGTCGGAGAGCGCGTCGATGGCGCCGGCCGCGACCACACCTCCCTTCTCCAGCATGGCGAAGTGGTGAGAGGCATGCCGCGCAAATGCAACGTTCTGCTCGACGAGGATGATCGTCATGCCGATCTCGCGATTGAGCCGGATGATGATCTTTTCAATCTCCTCGACGATCGAGGGCTGGATGCCTTCATTGGGTTCATCGAGAAGCAGTACCTTCGGATCCGCGGCCAGTGCGCGGGCGATGGCGAGCTGCTGTTGCTGGCCGCCCGAAAGCACACCGCCCGGCCGATCGAGGTTGGCCATCAGGTATGGAAAAAGCTCCGGCACCAGTGCCGGAATTTCGCGTTTGCGATCGGTGCGCGCAAAGGCGCCCATCAGGATGTTCTCGCGGATGGTGAAATCGGGAATGATCTCCCGGCCCTGGGGGACGTAGGCGATCCCGGCCCGTGCCCTCATATGCGTCGAAGATGAGCCTATGTCTTTCCCCTGCAGATGCATCTCGCCCGTCATACGGTCGGTCAGCGCCATCAGGGTTTTCAACAGGGTCGTCTTGCCGGTACCGTTGCGGCCAAGAATGCTGGTTACCTTTCCCGCCGGGATATCAAGCGTGACGCCGTGCAGGATATGGCTGCGGCCGTAGTAGCTGTGTACGTTTTTCAATGTCAGCATCAGGATATTCCTTTCGAACCGAGATAGGCCTCGCGGACCTTCGGATTGCTCTCGATATCCCCGACGCTTCCTTCGGCGAGCACCTCTCCCAGATGCAGAACGGTGATGCGTTCGGCGATTTCACGGACGAACCCCATGTCGTGCTCGACGACGAGGATGGTGTGGCGGCCTTTGAGATTTTTGATGATCTGGGCCGTCTTGCGGGTTTCGGCCTGGGTCATGCCCGCCGTCGGCTCGTCCAGCAGAACAACCTTGGGATCCTGGACGATGAGCATGCCCAGTTCCAGCCATTGCGTCTGGCCATGACTGAGATAAGCCGCAGTCACATTCTCCTCCGCTTCGAGGCCGGTGAGGGCGAGTACCTCATCGACGCGTTTGGCTTCGGCGCGTGAAAATCCAAACCGGAGATTGGCAAACACCGATGGATTGCGGCAATTGGCGACCTCCAGATTCTGCCGCACGGTGAGATCGCGAAAAATGCTGGGGATCTGGAATTTTCGACCGATCCCGGCGCGGGCGATCTTGTGTTCCGGCCAGTTGGTGATGTCTGTGTCGTAGACGAAGACCCTGCCTTTTGTGCTGCGGGTCTTGCCGCTGACCAGGTCCATCAAAGTTGTCTTTCCGGCGCCATTTGCGCCGAGCAACACACGCAACTCGCCATCGCGAACGGTAATGCTGACATTGTTGACGGCTCTGAATCCGCCAAAATCGACGCTGAGACCGTCGATGGTCAATGCGATTGCACTCATATTACAATGCCTCGCTTTGTTGCTGTAACGATGAGGATGCCGGGCCTGGTTTGACACGGCGGATAAACTGCCGCAGCACATCGTGCGCGACGCCGCCAAGGCCCCGCGGCATGAACAGGACGACAAGGACGAAGATGAGGCCGATGATCGCTTTCCAGGCCTCGACCAGCGCTTCGGTCTCGCTGACCTCGGCCTCGATCATGTTGATCAGGATCGCGCCGATGCAGGCGCCGAGCAGGGAGGAGCGGCCGCCGACGGCAGCCCAGACGACCATCGTCACCGAGAAAGACAGGTCCATGAAGGTCGGCGAGGCGAACTCCGCGACGACCACATAGAGCATGCCGGCAACGCCGGCGATGCCTGCAGAAATGACAAAGAAGAATACCTGGTAAAGAGAGACGTCGAAGCCAAGATAGCGGGCGCGAAGCTGATCGTCGCGGATCGCCTGTAGGATCATACCTGCACGGGTCTCCACGATGAGACGCGCGCCGATGAGCGTCAGGGACAGGCATGCGGCGCACAGATAATAGGTTGCCCGGCTGTAGGGGTCGAATTCGATGCCGCCGATCGTCAGCCAGCCAAGATCGGTCAGGCCGTTGAAACCGTTCGTCACCGGTTGCGCATCGACCATGACGAGACGCACAAGCAGAACAAGCGCCAGGGTGATGATCGAGACAAAGACACCGGAAATACGCTTGCGGAAAACCAGCATGCCGAGTGCCCCGGCGATCACGACGGGAAGCACGATGCCAAGCACGAGACCCACGGACTGGCTCTGAAACGGAAGCCAGAGGAAGGAGCCCTTGTTGATACAGCAAAGTTCCGTCGGCGCGCCGGGCTCGGCATTCCACAGCATGAAATCCGGAACCGGCCTGTCGGAGCCCTGTTGCAGACTGGTCAGGCTCGACAGTTTCAGCGACATGGCGAGCATGTAGGCGCCCAGGCCAAAAAACAGCCCTTGGCCGAGATTGAGAATGCCGGCATATCCCCATGTGAGCGCAATGGCGACGCCGAGCATGCCGTAGACCAGATATTTCGAAATGCGGTTCAGCCAGAATTCGTCACCGAAAACCGGCGCTGCAAAAATCACCGCGATGAAAAGCACATAGGCGGCGATCTGGAATTTTCGTTCGATGCTCATGTTAGCGCCCCTTGAACGAGAATAGCCCGCTGGGCTTGACGAGAATGACGAGGATGACGACCCCGAAGACGACGGCGCGCGCCAGAATGTCGTTCGTTCCAATCGCCACCAGCGCATTGATTTCGCCCAGAAGCCCTGACGACAGGGCCGTGCCGAAAAGGCTGCCGACCCCGCCGGTCACCACGACCATGAAACCGTCAACGACCATCGTCGTGCCCATGTCGGGGAAAACGGTCTTGAAGCCGGACATCATTACGCCGGCGACGCCCGCAAGGCCGGAACCGAAGGCGAAAGTCAGGGCATTGATGCGTTTCACATCGATGCCGCAAGCGGCGGCCATTTTTGGATTACGGATGATGGCGCGCACCTGCATGCCCGCTGTCGTCCGGTAGAGAATGAACCATGTCGCCAGCGTCAACGTGGCCGTCACCGCGATGATGAAGGTGCGATACGCGTTGATGTCGGCGCCGGCGAACCTGAAGGTGCCCTGCAGATACGAAGGCACGGCGACGTTTTGCAGTCCGGCTCCCAGGCCCTCGATATGAATGCCGAAAAAGCTGAGGCCGAATTCGAGCCTTACGGCCTGCTGCAAAAGGATGGCAATGCCCCAGGTGGCAAGAAGCGTGTCGAGCAGGCGGCCGTAAAGCCTGCGCACCACCACCCGCTCGATCACCAGGCCGAGCAGGGCGGTCACGACAAAAGCCAGGGGAATTGCGAACAGAAGGCCTGTTTTCAGCCAGATGCCCGAGAGGACGGCGACGTAGGCACCGATCATGACCATTTCGCCGTGGGCCATGTTGATGACGCCCATGGCGCCGTAGGTGATGGCAAGACCGAGTGCCACCAGAAGAAGGATTGAGCCGAGACTGAGGCCGATAAAGAGAATGTCGAGCATAACGCCACCGTTCGTGAGAAGGGCGGATCAGACTTTGTCCTGCTCCTTGCCTGCCCTAAAATCGGGTTGGCACCGAGCAGAGGAAAAAACGCAGATCCGCCTTGCCGAGACATGATCCCGCCAGGCATGGCTGGCGGGAGGACGCGGAAAGAGGGGTCAGCCCTTGAGCTTTGCTGCGTCGAGACCGTTGCTGGTGCAGAAAAGATTGCTTTCCGTCTCGCCATAGGCCGAATAGGGCAGCGGCTTGATCGGTGACGGGTAGGCGTTGACGACCTTGCTTTGTCCATCCGGCTGCCATTGGCCGATACGCGGCGTCAGCCAGCAATGCAGGTTGTCGGGGTCGGTGGTCACCTTGCCGCCGGGCGCGTCATAGGTCTGGCCACGAATGCCGGCCCTGATAGCATCGGCGGACAGATCGCCGGATTTCTCCACTGCCTGCTTCCACAGGAATACCTGGAAATAGGCGGCCTCGAGCGAATGGTATGTCACTGCCTTCGGATCGTTGACGAAGGTCCTGAAGCGTTCGATGAAGCTCTTGTTGGCCGGCGTTTCGATCGACATAAAATATGGAAATGATGTGTAGCTGCCCGCCGCATATTCGGCGCCCATGGCGGCGATCTCGATTTCGGAGGTCACTGTCGCGCAGATCGGGATGACCTCCTGCGAGAGGCCCTGGTTCTTGAACTCGCGGTAGAAGGCGATGATCGAGTCGCCAACCACGTTGGAAAGAACCACGTCGGCACCCGATTCTTTGATCTTGCTGACCATGACAGCCCATTCGGAGTGTCCAAGTTCCAGATATTCGTCCGCCACCCATTCTGCGCCCGCCGCCTCGATCAGTTTCTTGGAAACCTTGGCCATCTCGCGCGGATAGACATAGTTGGAGCCAACGATGAAGAACTTCTTCTTGCCCAGTTTCTCGACAATCCAGGGAATGTAGTTGGAGAGCTGCTGGTTTGGAACGGCGCCGGAATAGACGACGTTGCGCGAGCACTCAAAGCCCTCATAGTGCGTCTGGTAGAACAGCATCGCGCCGCGCCGTTCGAAGATCGGCAGCACGGCCTTGCGGCTGGCAGAGGTGTGGCAGCCGAAGATGGTGGAAATCTTGTCCTTGAGGATCAGTTTCGATGCTTTTTCGCTGAAGGTCTTCGGATCGGAAGCGCCGTCTTCGACGACGACTTCCACTTGGCGGCCAAGAACGCCGCCGGCTGCGTTGATTTCGGCCACGGCCATCATGACACCGTTGGCGAGAAGCTTCTCGGCGACAGAAAGCCCGCCCGTCTGGGAGTAGAGCGCACCGACCTTGATAGCATCGGCTGCAAATGCCCGGCCGCCCAGCGCCGGCAAGGCGAGTGCGGCGGAAGCTGTGGCTGCGGTTTTCAGAAAGTCACGTCTGTTGAACACCATCTTGGTTCCCCTTTTTTTGATTGGCGCACGCGACGGCACTGCCCGGCTCTACGGCGAGGCTTTCATGCCGAAAAAATACTGGAAGGCCGACTTCACTGTCAGCAGATAACAAAAAACCCGCGAGGCTTTTCACAGCCTGCGGGCACCCTTGCCATCATCGCATCACGGCTGCGCCGCGTGCAACAGCGGCACATGGCTTCGCGAAACGAAGGGATGTGCCGGAGGTGTTCATCTGGAACACATCAAAAACTAATCATGTTTTTGGGAAGGGCGCAAGAGCTGTTCGGCGTTGATAATCGAATTGGCGATTTCATCGATTGGGACCCGCCGAGCCATCGCTTGCTCGCGCATTTCACGATACGCCTCATTCTCGCTCGTGCCGCGATTGGCCATGAGAATGGCCTTTGCCCGGGCAAGCTTCTGGTCTCCCAAGACCTTGCGCTTATATTTACGGGCTTCCTTGACGAGCCTTTGGCGCTCAAGCCAGAGACTGCGCGCTATGGCGAGATTTGTCAGCAGGCCGAACGGTTTGATCGGTCTCTCGACAATGGCAAGCGCGCCGCTTTCCAGAACGATCTGCAATGTGGAGGGATTTTCGTAACCGACGATGGCGAGCATGGTCGGAGCGGGATTGGGGAGGCACTTCAGCAGGCGTTCGATTTCCGGTCGCGCCTCGTCTTCCATGGCAAGAAAGACGACATCCGTGCCGTGTGGCAACTCGGCAGGGACCGGCCAGAGGCAACTGACCGTACAACCGATACGGCGCAGGTGATCAACGAGAAACTCTCCTTCGGATGTCCGGGGATGAATCACCAGAACCTTGAGGTCCCGCAAATCTCTGAGAAGGGCGAAAGACATCGTCGCTCCTTCTCAGACCTGAACACGATGTGGGAACGGCTGCGTCAGATCCGGGCGATATTCTCGCATGAAGGGATCTGGCGCCACGCGCAGCGACGGGTCATGGACGATGTCATAGCTGCCTTGCGCATTTACTTTTGCAACCCTTGGCCACAGATGGGTGTGGTTCGTCAGCCGGTCTATCTTCACAGCGCCCTGCGGAGCGTCGTACTCGACCTCGTAAAGGGCTGGAAGAAGCTGCTCCAGCCCGTCGCCACCGGCCCGCTGCAAAGCTCCCGCATAGAGATAGACCTGGAAATAGGCCGCTTCGGCCGGCGCGGTCGGCAGCATCTGCTGGCCGTATCGCTGTTGGTAAGCCAAGACGAAGGCACGCGCGCGAGGCGTATTCAGGGAGGCGAAAAACGGGGCCGCGGTGATATGCCCCTCGGCCACTTCCGGCCGCATCCGGATCACGTCGGCCTCGCTTGTCGACTGACTGGCGATTGGCATCGTCGCTGAATCAAAACCCGCCTCTTTGAACGCCGTGTAGAAGGGAATGATACCGTCGCCGACGATTGTCGAATAGATGACATCCGGCCGTGCCGCGCGAATATGCCGGATGATTTTGGCGACATCTTCGGGTTTTAGGTTGAGAGGAACATATATTTCGTCCAGCACCTGACCGCCCAGCTGAAGAAAGAGATCGCTGATCGTCCGGTTGGATTCGTAAGGGTAGACGTAGTTCGAACCCACAAGGAAAACCCGCTTTCCATAATGCTTGGTGAGGAAGTCGACCAGCTGCACGGAGTTTTGGTTGGGTGCGGCCCCGGTGTAGATGCAGTGCCGAGAGTATTCAAACCCCTCATACAGTGTCGGATAGAATAGCAGGGCATCTCGAGCTTCGATGACGGGCAGTACGGCTTTGCGGGTGCTAGACATATGGCAACCGAAAACGACCCGGACCCGATCCTCGTCGCAAAGCTTGACCGCAAGTTCCTTATAGAGATTGGGCGTCGATTTAGGGTCATAGGCGACAGGCTCGATCATCCGGCCAAGGACGCCGCCAGCCGCATTGATTTCGTCAATCGCCAGCAAGGTCGCGAACCTCTGGGTTTTTTCGACGGCTCCGGTCACACCCGTCTCGGAGAACAGCACACCGACCCGCCAGCTTTCTGAATGCATCATCGCCCACCAAAAAATAAAAAAGCTCCCGCCCGTTTCCGGTCGAGAGCTACCCTGCTCATGGAATATCAGCGGCCCGTTGAAGCCTGCAAAACGATGATGTCAGTTTCCTTGTCCGGTGGCAACATAGAGGAGAGCTGAAAACACTCGCAAATCTAAAATCATGGGATCAAAATTCTTCCGCGTGTTCGCCTGAGCATCGAGAATACGCACACACCCTCTTTGCTCCACCGAGCGATGTCTAACTACCCTTCATCCGCGCGGCGCTATTCGGTAGCCTGGATGGAACGCGATATGGACATCGGTTCCACCGCCAAGTCGGCTTCGACAGCGGCGGCCAACACCACATTGCTGAGCTGTAACCGGAGGCAATTTATGTCTCAGCTGGATCTTCGATCGCCTTCGCAAGGCGTTCAAGTTCGACGGAGTAGCAAAAAAAACTGAACAGTACCAACAGGATCAAAGCCCCCTGCAGAACCGTGTGACCAAGCGGAGGCAGCGTGTTGGATTCCGGCAAGTGTCGAAAGAAGATCGTTGAGAACAAGACGCCTCCGAACAGGAAGGCCAGGCGTGCGGCAAACGATAAGAGGTGAGATACGAATATGGAGTGGAACGGTGCGCGGACCTCGACCCAACGCATTCTTGTCCAGTAGCTTGCCTGTAAAAGCAGCGCAACCGCAAGGATTGTGAGCAATGTCGACACGGGCACTTGTTGGCGTTCGCCAAGATGGGTGACGACGGCGTAAAAGATCGGGAAGATAACCCGGAGCAGGAATGCGACCGCCAGGGACTGGAGCACGATGAGTGATCCGTAAGCGAGAGCATTTTTCCTTCGATCAGTCATCATGCGCATTCCCTTCGAGCCGCCTGGAGAGGCTGCGCCCTATGGGTCAATGGCCCACCGCCGGCGCAATGATCCCTAGACGCCCTAGCCCACTGACAATCAGCTGGACTGCGACAGCGGTCAGCAAAATCCCGAACACGACCTCTGAGACGACCATGCTCGCTGGCTTCATGTGTTTGGACAGCTTGTCGGTATTGGTAAAAACGACATAGTCGAAAGCAGCGACAATCAGGATCAGAACAGCGACAACTACCGCGCTGGCGACTGAGACAACTTCGCCAGACGCCAGGATTATGACGGTTATGCCGACGGGGTTGAGCAAATAGGGAACCGCAAGCGGGAACACTGCGAGTTTGTCCGGATCGATCGGATCGGCAAGCTCGTCATGCGGCTTTTCCGTCGGTCCGGATGCCATCTTGATCGCTATGAGCGCAAGGATGATGCCACCTGCCACAGCGACGGCGCCGCCGGTTATGTGGAGAAGTCGCATCAGAAGCGCGCCGGTCGCAAAGAGGATCAGTGCTGTGACGAGTGCTGTCAGTACCATCTGGCGGCCGATGCGCACTTTGGTCGCGGTGTCGAAACTATGGGTTTTCTCAAGAAACGGCACGAGGGCAATTTTTGGACCCATGCCGATCAAAAGCAAAAGAAGAAGCTTTCCGACAAGCGTGGCGTCGATGGTGTTGAAGTCCATGGAAGATCCCCTTCGTTGATGATCTGCGCGTGCGCGAGCAGCATGATTGTCCCAGCCAAGCAGTTTCAGTGCGGGCAAACGTCCCAGAAGCCGGTCGTTTTGGCCGGAGACGTGTAATACCAGCACTGGCCGGGCTGCGGCGGTGTACCAGCCAGTGCGACAGCTGCTGCACCGGTGACGACGCCAATGGCTGCGCCTGCAGCTATCGCGGCGCCCGGCCGCCAGTAGCGGCGGGGAGCAACAACGACAACGCCGCGCCGCGCTGGCCGGTAGGCCGGGGCCGCAGGCCGATGGGCAGGGCGATATGCGGGTGCATGACGACGTCCGGCAGCAGCGCAACCGCGCGGTCCGCACGCCGCCACACCGCAGCCTCGGGGGCCGCAGGCTGCAGCCCCACGACGGGCTTCAGCGGTCGAGGGTAAAAGAACCGGTATGCTGATCAGCATCAGCACGGCGATCAGGCTGAGTAGGTGTGATACGATTTTTGAGGTTTTCATTTCATATCCTCCTTGTGATCTTTGATGGCGTTTCGCCTGGTTCACTTCGTGATCAAGCTGGCCCGGGCACGGTCACGGCGTTGTGTTTTGCCAGCGCCTGTTGGGCAGCGGCAGCAAGACCCTCTTCCTTTCCGCCTGCGACTTGCACGGTCGGAACGGCGATCTTGATGCCTTGGGCGTTGAATGCTTCCCGCAGCATTGCATAAGCTCTGCGACGGATGGCCGATTGCAGTTGGGTAGGTTTCAACGTCATCCCAAAGCTCAATTTTATTCCAATGTCTGTGATCTCTTCGACGCCTTTCATTTTGAGGTTCTCAATAATGAACGGCTGGAATTCGGGGTCATCGTACAGGGCTTTGCCCACGGCTTTGGTGATTGCCTTGACCTGGGCGACGTCGGATTCGTAGGACACGGACAGCAGGAATTTGACCACTGACCAGTCGCGGCTCATGTTCTGGACGGCACCCAGTTCACTGAATGGGACGATGAATATCGGGCCCCTGTGGTGCCTAAGCTTGACCGAGCGGAGACTGAACGCCTCGACGGTTCCTTTGTAACTGCCGCTCTGAATGTATTCACCAATCCGGAATGCATCGTCGAGTAGATAGAACATGCCGCTGATGATGTCCTTGACGACGGTCTGCGCACCAAAGCCAATGGCGACGCCTACGACGCCAGCACCGGCGATCAATGGTCCGATCTCGATTCCGAGTGAAGACAGGGCCATCATGATCGCAATCGCTGCAAAAAGGATCATGACGAAGTTGCGCAGGATCGGTAGAAGAGTTCTCAAACGGGTACGCCGCCGCTCCCGCTCGCTTCCAATCTCAAGCGCGGCTTCCGTGTCTCCCATTTTCCGATCGATCAGCACTTTAACGACATTCCATGCCAGATCGACGACGAGGAGAATGATGCCGGCGCTTAGCACTCCACGTAAGAGCCGTAGCGCGGGTGAATCCTGCATCGTCATCTCGGTCAGTCGAACGTCCATGACATCGGCGAGGAAGAGGATGGCTGCAACGATCAGGGCTGCCCTTATCCCACGCTCGACGACAACCGAAACCACTGTGACACGTTTATGACCATCCTCTTCAGCGCCGGAGCGGCGCAGAATGTTGTTTATAGATGCTTTGGTAAGAACGATCGCGCCTGGCAATGCGGCGCAGACGACCATAATCCAGAAAAGCGTCGTCGCGCCCGCCACCCAGAGCAACCAGATACCGGTTAAATAGGCAGTCCAAAGCCAGTTGCGACCATTCAATCCAATCCGGCTGCCCTGTAACGTGGAGGAATGAGGCGGGCGTCGCCATATGGCCTCGATAGCAATGCCGAGAAGAATGAAACCCAGGAAGTAGGCCGCGAGCTGCCGCGCCGGGATCGATAGGCCAAGCGTACCGAGAAGCCGAATGGTCACCCAGCCAAAGGCGTACCAACCCACGAGATAGCTCAGTCGTTTTGCCCAGTGACCTGCCGTCTCGTCAGAGATCGGAACCACGCGGAAACGGCCTTTCTCGTTCGAGCGTGGCGCCAAAAACACATCCAGTACTGCGCTGGCGAGGCGGTAAATGACGACAGCGAACAGGAAGCCGACGACGATTTCCCTAACGATCGGTGGCCACTCAAAAAGCAGGAAGAAACCGATGCTGCCCAGCCCGAACGACAGCACGTAAAAAGCCGCCCAGAGCAGCCGGGCGGTTATGGCAATAATCCTGTGCCAAACGGTCGTGAACGAGGCTTCCGCCATCCATGACCGCCAGCCAGCACTGATCCACCAAAATGCCCATTGAGCGGCAAGTCCTGCGACAACAAACGCGACCACCAGCACGATGGGCCGGGTCCCGCCAATCGTCTTGATGTCCTGCTCAAGTAAAGCGGCGCCACGCATTGCTTCGGACGGAAAAGAATGTGCAGCGTCGACCATTGCGGCGGCATGGGCGCGGAAACGCATTGTCGATGCGGCAAACGAGGGACCCGCCTCTGCGCTGGTCGAAGGCGGCGCTTCAGGATTCGCTCCACGAGCGACGTGCTGCAACCATTTCTGAACATCGGGATCCGACATTAGGGTGATGAAGTGCTGGACATTGGGTGGTTGTTCCGCCGGAGCGGGCGCGTCAGGCATTTGCGCTGCTACGGCTGAGATGCCAACGAAAAGGATGAGCATCGCCGCAATAGACGTGCGAGATATTTTCATCAGCAAAAATTTCAGGCGCATTACCATTGTCTGTCCCTGTTGTGGTACCTCGGCGCCCTTCCGAAGGACGCTCGACCCGCTAGTGATGACATGCTTCAGTCGAAGTGTTCGGTGTGTTGCAGTGCGATGATTTGCGTGTCGTGCCACCTGAACCAAGAAGGGACTGAACGCCCCCGGCATAATTGTCTCTGGTGTCGGCATCGACGACGGCAACCGGAGCGGCAAGGATCAGCCCTGCGGTACTGCCCACTGCCGCTGCCGTGCCGGTTGTTGCTGCAAGGATCGTATCTCCAAGGCCAATCTTGCTGTCCGTCAAAGTCTGTCCATCAGAAATCCGGGCTCCAATCAGCCGGACGATCTCTGGCGACTCCGCGAACTTCCCGTGGTTGAGGCTGTCCCCGGCTTTGATCATGGTGAGGTCGATTACCGAGATCTGGCTTTCGGCCAATTCACTCTTGTAGGGAGGCTGCTCAGGGTCGATAGCGCCAAGCCTCGCGACGTTGCCCCACACTCGGCGGGACACGGCCAATGCCCGATCATCCCGGGAGACAAATAAAGTGAATTTCGGATGCTTTTTGCCCATGTCGGCGATCTGTTGCCGGAAGACGTCGACGTCGACGTCGGGAGATGCGAGCATCACATTCTTGAACTTGGCCGGAAGGCTTCCATTGCGAATGGCCATTTGACGAAGCGCCTCGAGCGCGAGCCAGTTACCCATGGAATGAGCAAGGATCGAAACTTCCTTCACCTGCTTATCCCTGGCCAGATATTGAAAAAGCAACTCCAGGGCATTGCGCGTATAGTTGGTGCTCTCGCGGTCGTAGCCGTACGCAAGCAGGCTTCCGCGCGACGGCCAGGTGACCAGTACGGGAGCGCTCGCTACGCCGGAATCCTGGACGATTTGGGCAAAGCGATAGACCGAGTCTTCAAATCGATTGTTGAAGCCGTGAATGAAGACCAGCACGCTGCCGTCACGGCTCTTTCTGACGGAAGCGCTCAGCCATTTCCGGGCATCGTCGCGGCTGATTTCCTGTGCCTTTAACGTCGCAAAATCAGTGGCTGGATTGGGAGGAATCCTTTTCGGCCAGGCAACATTACCAATCTTGCGGACATTTCCCGGAGGGATGGACACGGTGATCTCCGCGAAGGCCGCATCCCTTGCGCGTTCACCCGTAAACATCTCGCCTTTGTTCGCGGAGCGACTACGCGTTGTTGTGATCAGCATGTCCACCTTGGTGGATGCGGGGGCGCTATCGGCAACAGGGACAAGAACGTTTTTCGCGTGGCCGCCGCAACCAACGAGAGCTGCGAACATCACACAAAAAGGGAGCCTTCCCATTCGATATGGAAAGCGTCCGTTACGGAGGTCCCTTGTATCGTTGCCGTTCACCAGATCGCCCGCCGCCATTTGTCACAGCTTTGTCCTCGCCACGTCGGCGCACAAAAAACCTATGCGAATGACGGGCTGTTTTCCCGTAACATCGGGTATGTTACGGGCATCCGGCGGACGATGCCGTCATCTGAATGCGTGAAAGTGTGGAAGTTGCCAGAGACAATCACACGCGGCCCCGTAACCGTCGTCTTTCTCGCCCGCTCGCTAGCGTGGTAAAACATGCGAGGCCTTGACGGTGCTGCAATCCGACCCCGGTAAGTTGACCGCACCAGCGTATATTACGGTAACATACTGCACGAGCCGCGCTTCATCAAAGAATATGCCATCGAGACATTCGGCGTCGCCGTGACGCTGTGACGGTGGGAGAGGACAATGGATGAAGGTGTGGCTGCGGTCAGGCTGCGGTTTCCCACAAGAGTTCAGGCCATCAACGAGCTTGCCTCGCGGGACGTCATATTCTGTGAAATCTGCCAGGATTTTGCCGAAGCCCAGACGGAGTTGGCAAGATGGGAGGCGGCTTCTTCCGATCCAGTCCGAGATGACCGTGTGGCCGAATACAGGGAATTGTTGGCGGCCCTTGGCAGAGAGATTGAAGATGCTCTCGCCCGAGCCACCGTTGTCTCTCTTCATCGCTCACCTGGTCCGCGCCCGGTGTAATTCCGCCGGATGGGCAGTTAACTTCGAAGGAACGAGATCGTGGCTTCCGAGATATCACACGAGCCTGTAACTACCCCGCCACCCCGCAATCCCCTGCGGAGGATCGCTTTCGCTGTCGTTTGTCTGGCGCTGGTCCTGTTCGTGCTGTCAATCTTCATGGAGCGGCGGACACCATCAACATCTCAAGCGCAGGTCCAGGCGTATGTCGTTGGTATAGCGCCTGAAGTCACAGGTCGCGTCGTGGAAGTGGGCGTTAACGACAATACGCGGGTGGAGGCCGACCAGATCCTGTTCCGAATTGATCCCCAGCGCTACCAACTCGCCGTGAACGAGGCGGAGGCCGGTCTGGCCAGTGTCGGCCAGTCAATCGGCGCATCGACCGCTGCGGTGGATGCCGCCCAAGCAAAGCTTGTCCAGATCCGTGCCGACAGGGACAACCTTCGCGACCAATATGCCAGGGCCTCCGAACTCCTCAAAAACGGCGTGTTTTCAAAAGCCCGTTTCGACGCCGCCAAATCTGCCTTCGATCAGGCAGAGGCCTCGGTTTCCGGTGCGCAGGCTGATCTCACCAAGGCCCGCGAGCAGCTCGGCCCTTCCGGAAACGACAATCCGCAACTGCGCGCAGCTCTTGCGGGATTGGAGAAGGCCAGGCTGGACCTGATGCATACCACAGTGCGGGCGCCTTCGTCCGGGGTCGTGACAAACCTTCAGCTCACCAGTGGCAAGGTCTTGCCAGCCGGCCAACCGGCCATGACCTTTATCGATGTGGGCACCATCTGGATCAATGCCGCGTTCAAGGAGAACAGCCTCGAAAATGTCGTCGTCGGCAACAGGGCGGAAATCCTTTTTGATGCCCTTCCAGGCCGACTGTTCCCTGCCACGGTAGAAAGCGTCGGCTTCGGTGTCTCGCAAGGGAGCACGGATCCGAGCACCGGGTTGCCAACCATGCGCAGTGACAGCGGCTGGGTCAAGGAAGCGCAGCGGTTTCCGGTCCGTCTCAATATCGATGAAGCTCAAAGACCCAAGGGCGGCGTGCGCTACGGTTCGCAGGCGACCGTCATCATCTATACCGGTAACAATCCGGTCACCAATGCTTGGGGATCATTCTGGATCCGTATCATGTCGGTGCTCACCTATGTCAACTGACAGCACCGCCGCCCAGCAGAAACGAAAAGGATTGCGGGTCGCTCTTGCGGTTTCGATCGGCTTTGTGCTGGCGGTGTATTGGGGGGCCTTTGTTCCGTTCCTCGGGCCGCTTTTCGCCGCGCAATTTCTGCTGGGAAGCTCTCGACCGATGCCGCTTGCCAAGACACTTGGCGCGGCGCTCGTCATTCTGGTCGCGGGAATGGCGATGATGATCTTGACCAGCAGCCTCGGCAATCGTCCTGTTCCCTTTCTCCTGCTTCTGGGGCTAACCTATTTCCTGTGTTTTGCCTTACAGGCGTCGGGAAAGGGCGGGCCTGCGGTCTTTCTGGTGTTGGTGGTCGCGATCATCGTTCCGCTGCTCGGTATTTTGAACGATGAGTTGGCCAATTCCATCCTCTCGATTCTTGTTGGTGGCGTGTTGTCGGGCACGCTTTTGATGTGGCTCGCCCATGCGATCTTTCCCGAACCGGTATTTCTGGACGGAAGTGCCGCGCCATCCTTCGACCAGCCGCCGGCTCTGCTGAGAGCATTGGCCAATACGCTGATCCTGCTGGCATCTGTCGTGATCTGCCTGACGAGCGACAATCTGACGGCCGCGGCGGTCATTCCGATCACCGTTGCATCCTTACTCGGCCAGCTCGACGTCGCCGCAAGCACGCGGGCAGCTGTTGGGCTTATAATGGTCAATCTATTCGGCGGCGTCCTCGCATCTTTAGCTTATGCGATCCTCACGCTTCGCCCCAACCTGTTCTCGATCTTTCTGATTGTCCTTGTCGTTGCCCTCTTTCTGGGAGGTCGGGCAGCAGCTCGTACCAGGGAGGCGCCGATGTTTGCCGGTGCACTGACGATTTTCCTTATCCTGTTCGGGCTCGGTGTGTCGCCCCTGCCTGGCAGTGCTGCGGAAAGCTTCGCCACCCGCATTGTCTATATCGCGTTTGCTTTGACCTACACTCTGTTGCTCGCCACCATTCTGTGGCCCAGAAGGCCGCACCTGAGAAGGATAAACCCATGAAAACGCAGCTCGTCTGATTTCTACAGCGGTGCGTGGATCTGGAAGTATCCGCGTAAGATGTGGGCGTTCGAAAAAGGCCTGAAGGAAAGAGATATTGGCGTCACCTTTCCTACCTGCCCGTTTGGTACGTCGCAGCGGGCGGCATTTCGATTTTCAGCGTATTAAGCCTCTGCGCTAGCGCGGCTGCAAATCCGAAGCACTGATGGTTATCGCAGCGGGTTCTTTAACCTTGGGAGGCAGCATTCCGGCTTTGCGAAGTCCCTCTACCAGTCGGTCACGATCACCTGGCTGTACGTTCCGCATCGCCAGTTCTTCAACGACGTTTGGCAGGAAGTCCGGGCGCATTCGAACGAAAATCTCTGCCTCGTGCCGGGCTTGATCCATCATTCCGGCATCTGCGTATATGACCGCCGCAACCGCATGAAACAGCGGAAATTTTTGCATATCAGCCTTGGTGATCTCGCGGACGGCGGTTGAATTGTCGTGGAGCATGTAGGCTGCAAGAGCGCGTGTGCCGTTATAATAGCCGCTGCCGCCTGGATTGAGTGCGATAGCCTGATCAAGCAGGTTGGCTCCCCGTTGCCACTGGCCGCCAAGGGCTAGTCTGGTGCCGAACTCGCCCATCAACTCGGTGTCGTTGGGGTTGGTAGCGAGGGCCACTTCGCCTACTCGCATCGCCTCGGTAAGCTCCCGGTTGAAAAACAGGGCCATCATCAACGCCTGAAGCCCTCGCGTGTTGCTCGCATCAAGCTGGGTCGACCGCCGCGCCGCGCGAAGCGCCCGCTGTAATGGTGTTTCCGGACCTTGGCCCCTATTGAATTTGAAGCGGTCTTCATCGAGATAGATGATTGATAGCATCGCCCAGGCAGTGGAAAAGGTCGGATACCGCGCAACGGATGTTTCCAGGCATTCGCGAACGTGTGCATGCTCTTCGGGGCTGAGCTCGCTACGATATGCGTAAAAGCGCAGGCTGCATTCGTATGCACCAAGATCCTGCGGTGGAGGATTTGCGGTGTCGGCCTGTGCCATCACACCATATGGTTGCGCAATGGCGGTGGCGACTCTTCTGGCCACGTCCGCCTGTATGGAAAACAGGTCTTTCGATCCGAGATCGTTGTCATAATCCCGGGACCAGACTATTTCGCCATCGTCGGTGTCCAGAAGACGGGCTGTCACGCGCAGGCTGTTTCCAGCAGTTCGCACACCCCCGGTCAGAAGATAACGGGCCCCAAGCTCTTCCCTAACTTTGGATACACCGACGTCCGACGGCAGCGCTTTGGACGTCTCGCGACCAAAGACCTTGATCTCCTTGAAGCGGGGCAGGGCAGTCAGAAGCTCCTCCGTAAGCCCGAGGCTGTATAACTGGGCGTTTGGTCCATCGCCCAAATTGGCGAAAGGAGCCACAATTAGGGCGGGTCTGTCGGGAGCCGTGCTTTCGGCTAACTGTTCTGTTGGCGCCAATCTTGAGTGACTTGAGAATTGATAGGCAGACGCAGCCGTAAGCAGGGCAAGGCAAGTAAGTGAAAGCCGCCTCACGCTCCACCATCGGACCATCGGCGATAGCTGTGATGCCGGAACGGACCCATTATCGACCTTCTTGGAAACGACCGCAGTATTCAATGAGAACACCGGGGCATATCCGCCCTTCGGTATGTCGATCCTGACCGGGTCCTTGTGACCTTCCACCAGATAATAACGTTCTAGCGAACGCCTTAGACGCGCGGCCTCGATCCGCACGACCGGATCGTCCTGCGTGAAGCTTTCATTGCGGCCGAATACCTCAATTGCGATGGAGTAACCCTTGATGCGGGCGGCCCGCCCGGCGATGGCTTCCTCGACAACATATCGCAGAAATGCGGCACTTCGCCCCAAGCCGGGAAACTCCGCGCTCGCGACGATGCGTTCGAGTTGCGACCGGATTTCCTCTACTCCCGGAGGGTCTCGTGCTGCAGTTGAAGCCGTGGACACCGTCGTCTGCATAGCCGCCTCCCGTCCCCCTCGAGATTCATCGCATGCGTGTAGTGTGTTGTGAGCTTACACCCGAGATATGGGCGCGTCCATTGTTCCGTCGAGCCGTCGCCTGTGAAAGCCCGCTGTTTTTGTCTTTATATGCACATAAGGCTAACGCCTTGAGCAAACGTTTCGTTAGTTGCGGTGCCCGACGATTGCACCCGATCAGGCATTTAAGATCGAGAGCGAGCTGGTTGCCATGTTCTTGGCGTCCCAACAGCATGTTCCCGGTGGTGCTACATTTCCATCATCTATGCCGACTGATACGTCCGCTTTCCGTGGACGGCAACGCCGTAGTTTCGACTGTAACAGAGTTGACTCTGGCAACTGGGCAAAGCGCCTGCATTCCAGTCGTGAATTGCGAGGCGCTATGGCCGGCTGCTAGTCGGGCCTCCTGCAATCTGAGATGCTTGTGGTACTGACTAGGACTGAACGCTGTTATCGCCAGAAAATGGCGATGCAGGCTTGCGCGGCTCATGCCGCTGGCATCGCGATCTTCGAGATGGTCGATGCGGTGTTCGCGCCTCTTTTCCGGTACTTCGGTTTCATCGACCCAGCCATAACGCAGACGATATCTCAGGGTCTCCCGCGCGTCACGCGATGGCGCGAGGCTTTGACTCTACGAGCGAGTGTCGTCGCAGCGGTCAGTCAGGACTACGGTCAGCGGTTCAAGCAACCTCTGGCCGCGCACCGGGTGCTTTTGGCGGATTGATGCCCCCCAGGCCAGCCTTTGCTCGCTTGGTGTCTTGACCCGGGGGCGCTCCGAAGAGACGCCTGTATTCGCGGTTGAACTGCGACGCGCTCTCATAGCCGACGGCGAACGCAACTTCGGCTGCACCTGCCTGGTTCGCGATCATGCGTCGGCGGGCCTCGTGGAGCCGGATATATTTCTGATACTGAAGCGGACTGACGGCGGCGACGGCTTTGAAGCGATCGTAAAAGACGGATACACTCATGCCGGCAAGTGCCGCGACCGCCTTGAAATCGAGACGTTCGGCGTAGTGGTCGCGTATCCAGGCCATTGCCTTTCGGATGTGCATCAGACGCGAGTCAGCCCCGGCAATCTGACGCAGCAGGCCGCCATGCGGCCCCATCAGTAGCCGAAACATCAGCTCATGCTCCAGAGACTGAGCCATAACGTGGATTTCGGATGGGCGATCGAGCAGTTCTACCAATCTCCCCCAAGCACCGAGAAGCGACGCGCTCGCGGTGCTGACGCCGTATCCCGATTCCATCGGTAACTCCGGCATCGCCGCCATCTCAAGGACGAGGTCGGACAGCATAGGCGGGTCCAGATATAAACCGATTGCGACAAACGGTCTGTCTGGCGACGCTTCGCAAACTTGGCCCAAGGCGGCAATCTCGGCTGCGACGATCATGCTTTGGCCGGGTCCGTATTCAAACATCTTGTCGCCGATAAACATGCGCTGCGTACCCTGGATCACCAGGGACGCCGCAGGATCGTAGATCAGCGGATCGACCTCGGTCGTATGGTCGAGAGTATACGCGAACAGTCGCGGCAATTTAAGACTGGGACGGCCAGCATGACGCATGGCGATGGCGCGTATTTTGTCGAGTTCGCTCATGGAGTCACCCTAAGTCGATTGCCCAGTTTTATCAAGTATTCCGGAAGATCAGGCAAGAGTGCCGGAAGTTTCGGCATCGTGGCATTGGGGTCGAAATCCTAATATCGCGGCAAGACAGAGGCCAACGGGGCTTCTGATGGCCCAGGAGAAACTGCCATGCCCACCCCAATCGAAACCGTTTCGGCTTTTTGCGCCACGTTCGTTGAAGACGGCGGAAGGCCAGCCGTGCGCCGCTGGTTCACACCCGCCACGCGCTGGGTCAATGAAGGCGTGTCAGTCACGACGGGCGCCGACGAGGCCATTGCGATGATCGACGGACTGGAGACATCGCTGGGAATATCGACAGTCCATATCGATATGCTCGCGATTGCCGCCGATGGATCCCGCGTTCTCACCGAAAGGCTTGACCGGTTCGAGCGCGCCGACGGCAGTGAAATCGGGCGCGTGATGATCATGGGAATTTTCGAGCTCGAAGGCGACAAGATTGTCGAATGGCGGGACTATTTCGACGTAACCGCCGTCCAGAAGTTCTCTGCCGGCTAGCACGGCAGCTTGCGAACGATGATGTTGAGTGCAGGGACTATTGTCTCCGCACTCAACACAAGGCAGTCGACTGGACTTTCGACGACAGGCCGCAATCCTTCCAAAGCAGATGGGCCACGTCCCGAAGGCTTCGCACCGCAAAGACTTCAAATAGTCAGTAGGTCTTTAGCTGGAAGCGAATTGTCATGTCTTTCGAGAAACTCCACCATGGCAGCCTTGAGCGCCACGCCACTGACGCGGGTCCTCATCATATCCCTGGTCAGCGTCGCAATGATCTCGGCAGCTTCGCAGACCGGCAGACCACCATCCCTGATATTGGAGACACAATTTCGGCTGGAATCCAGGTTTCCCGACTTGGGACCGTAAGTGATGTAAGCACCGAGGCTGTCGGCAGCTGAAAGTCCCGGACGTTCGCCGACAAGCACGATCGTCAGTTTTGCACCTAATGCCTCACCGGCAGGATCGCCGAGCGCGACGCGCGCCTGGCTCGCCAGCACAATTGGTGCAGCGGTCAGGTTCAGGATAGCGAGCTTCGGAACAAGCGCCTCGATCAACGGCACGGCATTGAGATCGATCGCGTGGGACGACAGGCCATCCGCGACGATAATTGCGACATCATAGCCATTGATCGTTCTCTCATGTTTCAGCCGTTTTTCGGATTCCGCCGCAAGCCGCCGGCCAAGATCCGGCCGCCGCACATAGGTGCTGCGGTCACTTGCCATGCTATCGACATTGACAGCCGGAAGGCCGAGACGATCGAGCCTGTCTGCCAGCGAGGGCCGGTCGACGCTCGTCCAGACCGCTTCGCGTGCCCGCGCGTGGTCGAGAAGGAAGGCAAGTTGAGCGCGTGTCGGAAGACCCGCGCCATGACGGCCGAGCGAAACACGCGCATCGGTCATATCCTTGATAGTGAGGTTTTTTCCGGCAGCAGTGGGTTCTCTCACCTCTTCCATGTCAGGCTCCGATCAATGCGCTGTTGCGGACATAATTGGAAAGCGCGACAGGCTCGCCGACCAGCGCGCCATCTGGATCGGTCAGGCCGATTTCGAAAAGCCATTTCTCGAACTCTGGTGCGGGTGGCCGCTTCAGCGTCTCGCGGCAATAGACGGCATCGTGATGCGATAACGACTGGTAGTTCAGCATGATATCGTCGGCGCCGGGAACGGTGATGACGAAATTGACATTGGCTGCGCAGAGGAGCGTCAACAGCGTATCCATGTCTTCCTGATCAGCATCGGCATGGTTGGTGTAGCAGACGTCGACGCCCATCGGCAGGCCAAGGAGCTTGCCGCAGAAATGATCCTCGATGCCGGCACGGATGATCTGCTTGCCGTTGAACAAGTATTCCGGCCCGATGAAACCGACGACCGTATTGACGAGCAGTGGATCGAACTCGCGCGCCACGGCATAGGCACGTGCCTCCATCGTCTGCTGGTCAACGCCGAAATGCGCATCGGCCGAAAGCGCCGCGCCCTGCCCAGTCTCGAAATACATGACGTTTGCGCCCGGCATGCCACGACCAAGCGACCGCCCCGCCTCATGTGCCTCCTTCAGAAGCGCCAGATCGATGCCGAAGCCGCGATTGGCCTTTTCCGATCCCGCCACCGACTGGAAGACGAGATCGACCGGCGCACCGCGTTCGATTGCCTGGATCGCCGTCGTTACATGGCCAAGGCAACAGGTCTGTGTCGGGATCGCAAGCTTTTCCCGCAATTCGTCGAGCAAGGAAACGATGCGGATATAGTCATCCGTCGCATCGGTCGCGGGATTGACGCCAATCACGGCATCTCCCGACCCCATCAGCAGCCCGTCGATGGCAGACGCGATGATACCGCGGCTGTCATCGGTCGGGTGGTTGGGCTGGTTGCGGGTGGAAAGCCGCCCGGCGAGCCCGATCGTGTTTCGGAATCGCGTCACGACACGTCGCTTGGCAGAAACAGCTATCATGTCCTGCAGGCGCATGATCTTCGACACGGCCGCGACCATTTCCGGCGTCAGTCCGAAGGTCACCGCCTCCAGCCGCTCATGCGACGTCTCGGGCTTGAGCAGCCATTCGCGCAATTCACCGACAGTAAGCGAGGAAACTGCGGAAAAGGCTGCCGGATCGTGCCGTTGCGCGATCAGTCGGGAAACCTCGTCATCCTCCGACGAAATGAGCTCCTCGCCGAGAAATGCTTTCAAGGGGAGATCGGCCAGCGCCATCTGGGCTGCCAAGCGCTCGACCGGGCCTTGCGCCGCAATGCCGGCCAGCTGGTCGCCGGAGCGCTCCGGGGTTGCTTTCGCAAGCAGCATTTTCAAGTCATCAAAGCGGAAGACAGTCTGCTCGATTGTCGTCGTATAGGGCATTTGTTCACGTCACCGGTTGAGGAGGGCCAGGGCTTCGTCATGAAGTCTCGGGGTGGCCGACGCCAGAACCCGTCCGTCGGAATGGATCGAAAGCGCATTTCCCCGCCAGTCCGTAATGCATCCGCCGGCACCCGTCACAACGGGCACGAGAGCCATGTAGTCGTAAGGTTTAAGTCCCGTCTCGAGAGCGATGTCGCAATGGCCGGAAGCGATCAGACCATAGATGTAGCAGTCTCCACCGAAACGCCGCAGCCTGGCTTTGCGGGAGAGACGCTCGAAGCTTTCAGCTTCGATGTCCACGAACATATCCGGCGAAGTCGTATAAAAACGGGCGCTGGAGAGGTTTTCGCAGCCGCTGGCGTGGGCCGGCTTGCCAGCAAAGAGTGTCTCTCCCGGCCGGCCCTGCCAGCGTTCGCCGGTGGCTGGAATATCGATCAGACCACAGAATGGCTTTTCCTGAAATGTCAGTGAGACAAGCGTACCAAACAGCGGGAAACCGGTGATGAAGCTCTTGGTGCCGTCGATCGGGTCCAGCACCCATGTAAAGGCGTTACCTGCCTTTACGCCGAACTCCTCACCATGGATGCCGTGATCGGGAAAACGCGCCTCGATCATCTCGCGGAGATGTTTTTCGATCGTCCGGTCGGCGATTGTCACCGGGCTATCGTCGAGTTTTGAGATCACGTCGAGCGGGGTCCGGAAATAGGAGAGCGCCAGCGGACGCGCGGCGTCGGCAAGTTCCGCGGCGAAGGTGATATAGGTCGCAGCTTCTTGCGGGCTGATATCGGTGACTGGCATCAAAGGGCTTTCAGGAACAGGGGCCAACGGGGGTCGTGGATGATCGAGCGGGCGCGCATATGCTTCCAGATTCCGTACTTGTAAAAGTCGAAATCGAGGGTCGATATCCGGTTTTGTACCATCGCCCAGGTGCTCCACTTGATGTCGGCGAGTGCCTTGTGGACGATGAAGCGAGCGTGATGCGCCTTGTCGTAACGACCGAAATACTCCTCGATTATCTCGCAGTCGGTCGCCTCGGAATAGAACATCTCGCCACTCCAGATCGCGAGATCGTAGAGCCTCTCATTATTCGACGCATATTCGAAATCGATCAGCTTGATCGACTTGTCGTCACCGATCAGGAAATTGCCCGGCATCGGGTCGTTGAAACAGGGAACCAGATCGAGCCCGGATGCCTCAAGCGCGGCGCGCGCCTGTCTGTAGTTGCGCAAGAGCCAGTCGTGGTCGAGCGGCCAGTGGCCGTCAAGCTGGCGCACTTGGTCGAAATGTTCCTCGATCATGTCGAAGACGTTTTTGGTCAGCGGCAGGGCAGGGGCATCGTGAAACTGCCGGTAGACGCGCACCGCTTCGTTGCGGATCGCCGGGTCTGCAAAATCCCTATGTGTCGAGGCGCGGCGACCGTCGATGAACTCGGCGATTTCGATGTCGAGGTGATCGAGATAGTCGAATGTCTTCGGGCCGATTCCGATCACTTCCGCCTGCTTGCTGGCGGCAGCGGCGGCCTTGCGATCGATGAACATCTCGGTGCCGCGGCCGGGAATCTTTAGAAAATACCCACGCTCTTCGCCTTCGACCTCGATGCGGAAATTGGTGTTGCTGATTCCGCCGGAAACCGGACTGTAGCGCAGCCTCCGTCCTTCCCAAGGTGGTACCTGGATGATTGCAGCCTCAACTGCCCGTTCGGCATCGGATCGTGCCATTCCCAGTTCATTCATAGGCTTGTTCCCGTTATTGTTTCTAGCCCGTTATCGTTCTCGTATGCCTAGAGCGCTCTCAGCCTGGCCTCGAAATCCGGCTGGCCGAGCAGCATTCGGCAACGCAGGAACCGCCAGCCGGCATATTTCAGGAATTCGACACCCCGCGGCGGCGAACGAAGCTCCAGTACGAGGCTGCGCAACGCCCAGTAGAGGTCGTCTGCCGCCGCATAGACACGGCAGCGGTTGAAGTTTCTTTCGCTGAAACCTCCATCGTGCATTTCCAGCAAGGGCCTCATCTGGCTTTCGAACTGGTAGAGTTCGTTCATCTGAACGCCGAGCTGGTAGTAGGGGTCGATGTCGGCGGCCATGTCGAAGTCCACGAGCTGCATTTTCCCGTCTGGGCCCAGCATGACATTCGAAGCCTGCGGATCACCATGGGCCGGTTTCAGGTCCACGCCGGCCGCTGAAACTGCCTCGCGGATCGGCGTCATCCAGGAGAGCATCCATTCGACATCGCCGGGCAGGCTGGTGGCATCGGCACTCACGATCGCCCACAGCTGATCGATGCCGTCGAAGACTGACCATGTTCGGCCGGTGGAAACACCCCCTGCGATCGTCGTCTGCATCTCGATCAGGCGGGCAACAGTTTTCGGCTGCATCAGATCGTCGATCCTTGCCGCTCGCCAGCCGTCGCCAAGTCGGGCAATCAGCATGCTGGCCGTCCCGGCATCGTAACCAATCGGCTCTGGCGAAAGACCAAGGCTGTGAAAACGGTGTGCCGCAGCATTTGCGGTCTCGGCATCCACGAGATCGGTTACCTCATCGGCACCGAGACGCAGGAAATAACGTGCCTCCCCGTCTGTCGGCGCGACCACGAAACCGCAGGATTCGACGGCATGATAGGACGGCGATGCGACAGCTGCCGTCGCCGGCGCATAGGAAGGGGTGTCGCCAATCACTGCGGAAAAGACTGAAAGCGCCTTCTCCGCGCGGGCTTCCATCGGTGATTGAGGAGAGCCCGATCTCTTCATTCGGCAGCCTCGCTGAGTTCGACAACTTTCAAACCTTCGCAGGCGATCTTGTAAAGCATGTCCGCCACTATCTGCGTGCCAAGAGCCTGGTCTTCAGGCGAGGTATACTCGGTTGGGTGGTGGATGACGCCGTCACGGCTCTGAACCGCCAGCACCACCGCCGGGCAGACATCGGAAACGGCAACGGCATCATGGCCGCCGATCGTATCGAGGTGACGGGCGCTCTGGCCGAGATGCGCCGCAGCACTTTGCGCAAGCGTTACCAGGCCCGGCGCGAACCTTCCCGCCTTGCGGCGGTCAATGGAGCGGACCTCCGAGGTGACGCCGGCTTTCATCGCCGCTTCCTCGATCTTGATCTTCATCTTGCGTTCCGCCTCCGTCAGGACGTCTGGCGATCCCGAGCGCAGCTCGATGAACAGCACGGCTTCGGCCGGCACGACATTGGGTGAATTGGGGAAGACTTCCAGGCGGCCAACCGACGTATGCAGGTCCAGCCCGTGTTCGGTCGATATCTGCTTGAGATCGGCGATCAGATAGGCAGCAGCAAGCAGCGCATCCTTGCGATCGGCCATCGGGGTTGCGCCGGTATGTGCCTGGCGTCCATGGAAGGCGAGGCGATATTTTGTCGCGCCCCAGAACCGCGTGAAGATACCGAACCGCTCCCCGGCGCGGCTGAGCGTCGTGTCACCTTCTATATGCAGCTCGATCAATGCGTCGGGAATTTCCACCTTTTCCTTGCCAGCATAACCGATCTCGTCCAGCGACTGGCGCACCGTAATGCCATCGCCGTCGGCCCGTTCCAGCGCCCATTCCAGGTCAATGGCGCCGGTAAACACGCTGCTGCCGAGCAGGCTCGGCTGGAAACGGGCGCCTTCCTCATTGGTCCAGTTGACGATCTGGAAGTTGCAGGCGGACAACCTGCCTTCCGCCTTGAGACGTTCGCTGACGGACAAAACCGCCTCGCAGGCGGCTACGACTCCAAGCGCTCCGTCGAACCGGCCGCCGTTCGGCTGGCTGTCGATATGGGAGCCGACCATGACGACGGGCGCATTTGCGCCCGCCAAGGTCATCTTGCCGAACTGGTTGCCGATCGAGTCCACGGCCTGCTCGAAGCCGTTTTCGGCAAACCAGTGCCCCAGCCAGTCGCGCGCCATTCCGTCTTCCCTGGAAAGCGTCAGGCGGGTCATCGAGCCATCGGGGCCGCCGCCAAAAGTGGAGAGGGTCTCCATCAGCATCTGGAGCCGCTCGGCATTGATCGGGACAGGGGAGGAGGAGACGTCAGGCATGTATGATTTCCACTTTGGATTGATTGAATTGATCTGAAAATTCCCGCGCGATGACGCCGCTGGTCACCACCGCGTCGATTTCGCTGAGGCCGAATGTGTGGATGGAGCCGAGGCGACCAAACTTGGAACTGTCGGCAACAATGATCGAACGTTTTGCCTGGGCCTTGGCGACGCGTCGCAGGATCGCCTCGTCCTCGCCGAAATCCATGAACCCGCGTTCGGCGTGAATGGCGCTGATGGCGATGATCGCGAGATCGAAGAAATGCTCCTTCAGCGCGGCCACGGTCTCATGGCCGTATGTCGCCTGATAATCTGGGCGCATGCGACCGCCAAGAACGCGCACACTTGCCTGCGGCAGATTGAAGAAGTGGGCTGCGACCGCCAGCGAATTGCTGACAACGGTCAAGTCCCTGCGCGTCTCGATATGTTTCAGGCAGGCAATCGTTGTGGTGCCGGTATCGATGAACACCTTCATGCCGTCCTCGACCAGCGACGCTGCGGCCTCGCCGATCTTGGCTTTCTCGCGTGAGCTGACACGCAGTCGGTCGGTAAACGGCTGATCGCTTTCCTGCTGGTCAAGGACCGCGCCGCCATAGACGCGGCGGGCATAACCGCGCATCTCAAGTTCCTTGAGGTCGCGCCGGATCGACTCCTGGCTGACCTGCAGATAATCGGCAAGCTCCCTCACATTGACGCGCTGGGTTTGCTTCAGCATGTCGAGGATAAGCTTGAGGCGATGTTCGGTGAAACTCATGAATGCACCCTGGATTCTAGTGATCGTTGCGGCCCCGTCTGTGGCGCCGCAACCATGGTCAGGCTAAAGCCATTTGACGGGTTGCGTCATCGAGAGCCAATGGCTGGATGAGATGACAGGCGGCGAAATCCTGGCTGCCACGCGCGGTAAGCGCGGGCTGCAGGCTGCCGCATCTCTCCATCGCACGCGGACAGCGCGACTTGAAGCTGCAACCTGGAGGAATATCGATCGGGCTTGGCGGTTCACCTTCCAGAAGGCAGTCTTCCGCCTTGTAGCGGCGTTCTTCAAGTGTCGGCATCGCGCTGAGCAACGCCATTGTGTACGGATGTCCGGGATCGAAGAACAACCGCTCGTTATCAGCCAGTTCGAAGACCTCGCCGAGATACATTACCGCCACACGGTTGCAGACCTTGCGGACCATCGCAAGGTCGTGGGAGATGAAGATGTAAGTGAGGTCGTATTCCTTCTGCAGCTTCTGGAAAAGATCGAGAAGCTTGAACTGTTCTGTCTGGTCCAGGGCAGAAAGCGTTTCGTCCATGATCAGTATTTCAGGCTCCAAAACCAGCGCACGGGCAACATTGATGCGCTGGCGCTGGCCGGCACTCAGGCCGATCGGCAATTCCTCGTAGAGATCGGCGGAGAGGCCGACTTCGCCCATGACCTTGAGAACCCGCTCACGAATTTTGGCACTGTCCTTCCATCCGTGCGTGCGAAGCGGGCCCTCCAGCATCTTCCCGACCGATGTGCGTGGCGGCAGGGAACCGAACGGATCCTGAAGTACCATTTGCAGCTTCTTGCGGAAGGTCAGAAGGTCTTTGCCACCGAGCATGGCGATATCGTCGGCACCGCACAGAACCTGGCCGGAGCTCGGCAGTTCCAGCCTGCTCAGAAGCCGCATCAGCGTCGACTTGCCACAACCGGATTCACCGACGATCGCGAAACTGTCGCCGCGCCGGACATCGAAGGTGACGTTGCGAACCGCACGCACATGGTTGAAGCCACCGAAGCCGGTCTTCTTCTTTACCCTGTAGACCTGTGAGGCATCGCGCAGGCTCAAGACAACGTCGCGTTTGTCGTTGAGACGCGGCATCTCGGTCTTTTCGATCCAGATCTTCGGCGTCTGTTCTACAAGCTCTTTCGTATAGGCATATGCAGGGGCGGCGATCAGCCTTTCGGTTTCCTGTTCCTCGACGATGCGACCTTTCTCCATCACCAAAATCCTGTTGCAGGCTTCGCGGGCAACGGGAAGCGAGGAGGAGACGAACAGCACAGCGGTATTGAAACCGTCGGTCAGTTCCTTCATCAGACGGATGACCTGGGCTGCGACGGTAACGTCGAGCGGCTGGGTGACATTATCTGCAATCAGCAGCGCCGGGTTCGTCACCAACGCATCAACGATCAGTGCGCGCTGCATCATGCCGCCGGAAAACTGCGAAGGATAGTCGCTGAAACGGCTGCGGGCCGAGGGAATGCGGACGGCCTCCAGAAGCTCGATCGTGCGCTTTTCCGCCTCTTTCCGCGAGGTTCCTGGAACGACCGCACGCAGCTTCTCGACGATCTGGACGCCGACCGGCAGCGTCGGATCGAGTGCACCCATCGGATTGGCGCCGACATAGGCGACCCGGCGGCGCAGGGTACGCATCTCGTTCTCGGAGATGCCGTAAATATCCTTGCCTTCGAAGAGGACGCTGCCGGAACGCACGGAAAGCGGCGGTTCCAGCCAGTTGACGACTGCCTTGGAAAGCACCGTCTTGCCGGCTCCGCTGGCCCCGACCACACCGACGATCTCTCGCGGCGCGAGGCTGAAGGAGATATTGTCCAGAATAATCTTCGCCTTGTCCGAGCGACCGGCATTAACGGTGAGGTTTTTCAGCTCAAGAAGCGGCTTGATCATCACTCGGACCCTCCATGAATGGTGTTGCGGGCCCGTTCCAGCGAAGCGCCTATGAGATTGATGCTGGTTAAAGTGAGGCCGAGGAAAATGCCGGGCATGGTAGCGATCCACCAGGCGTTCAGAAGATACTTTCGGCCATCGGCAATGATATTGCCGAAGGTCGGGGTCGGCGGCTGGACACCCAGGCCGAGGAAGCCGAGTGTCGATTCAAAGATCATCATGCGCGCCACATCAAGCACCGAGGTGAAGATCACCGGCGGCAGGAGCAGCGGCAGAAGCAGGCTGACGATAATGCGGAAATCGGTCGAGCCCCCAAGTTTGGCAGCGCGCACATATTCCCGCTGCCTTTCCGTCATCACAATGCTGCGCATGATGCGCGCATAGACCGGCCAGCTTGAGAGACCAAGCACCAGGACGATGGCCGGAATTGTCGGGCGCGACACGCCAAGAACGGCGATCGCCAGAATGATCATCGGGATAGACAGCTGCGCATCGGTCAGACGCATGATCAGCATGTCGATACGACCGCCGAAGTAACCGGCGATCGTGCCGAGGGCACAGCCGATGATGAGTGTCACTGCAACCGATGCAATCCCGATCAGGAAGGAGTAACGCAGGCCGACAAGCGACCTCACCAGCATGTCGCGGCCAATCTGATCGGTGCCAAGCGGGTGGCCCCAGCTCCAGTTGTCGCCGAAGAAAAGTGGCGGCAGAAGGCGGGCCTTCACATCCATCTTGGTCGGGTCGACGCCACTGATTTCCGGATAAAGTGCGGCGGCAATCGCAAGCAGCAGGAAGATCGCAAGGCCAATGCGAAAACCGGGCGTCGATGCGGCGCGATCGAATATGCGGCGCGCAATCGAGCGGCTTGCCATTTTCGAAATGATCGGGGTGTCGAGTGCGGATGTGATGGACATCAGTATTCAAGCCTCGGATCGATGGTTGTTGCGACGAGATCGACGACAATGTTGATCAGTACAAAAATGGCGCTCGTGACGATCGCGATACCCTGGATCAACGGAAAGTCGCGCTGCAGCACGGCATTGATGGTCAGAAGGCCGAGTCCGGGATAATCGAAGATATATTCGACGATGATGACCCCGCCGAGCAGGCTGGAGAATTGCACACCGAGCAGGTTGAGAAGCGGCACCGAGGCGTTGCGCAGGGCATGGTTGGAGATGATCCGCGAACGGCTCAGGCCACGTACGCGTCCGACTGCCACATAGGGCTCCATCATCTGGCTGGATACGGAACTGACCAGCGTGCGGATCAGCACCGGAGACAATTCGACCGCCAGCACGATTGCCGGCAGGATTGTGTAGGCAAAGCCCTGATAGCCAATGGCAGGAAGCCATCCGAGCTTCACCGAGAAAAGCAATGCCAGAACGATGCCAAGCCAGAAATTTGGCAGCGAGATGAATATCGATGAGATGTAGAAGGCAAGCTTGTCTGGCCATCTGCCGATCGCAAGCCCGCCGGCAATGCCGATGATTGCCGAGAAGATCAGTGCAATCACCAGCGTCACGGCCGCCAGTTGAAGCGTCATTGGAAGTGCATCGAAAATCAGGTCGAAGACCTTTGCTCGTTCGCCTCGAGTTGAGTCGTTGAATGTCGCGCCACCGGTCGAGGCGCCGTTTGCCGGGCGCACGAAGGACTGGCCAAGATCGCCACGAACCACACCGCCCATGTAGCGACCGAATTGCACCAGTATGGGATCGCGAAGGCCCATGTCGGTTGCGATCTTTTCGATCAGTGCTTCGGGCGCCATGCCGCCCGCCATAAGGCGTACCGGGTCACCCGGCACCACCCGCAAGAGGGTAAAGATCAGCAAGGACACAAGGAATATGATGATGGCGCCCTGCATGAGGCGTCGCATCAGGAAGTTCACGGCAAACATTCAGTCACTCCGCTCGAGAAGTCACGGGCAAGTCCACACGCCGCCTGATCGCGGCGTGTGGCTGATCACGGTCAGGCAGCAGGTTTGGCGGCATCGATCGACCCGTCGGGATAGATGTACATGCCCTCAAAGTCCTTCTGCATTGCGTGGATCATCACGGATGTGAACAGCGAGAGTGCCGGCATCTTGGCGGTGATGAGAGGCATGGTCTCTTCCTGAAGGATCTTCTTGCGCTCTTCCAGCGTTGGTGCCGAACGTTCCTTGTCGAGGCTGGCATCGATCTCCTTGTCCTCGATGCCGCAGATGCGGTGCGAAGTGGAATGGAAATGGGTGCGCAGGACCAGATCCGGTTCCGGAGACGCTGTCGACCAGCCGCAATCGACCATATGGCCCGGGCCGCCACCGGGGCGATGATAGAGTTGCTCGTTCCAGGCCGCAGGTTCAAGCACGGTCAGGCTGACGTTAAATCCCTGCTCCTGCAGCATGGCGGTCAGCATCTCGCCATATTCCTTGGTCTTCGGATAGAAGCCGACGGACGTGATGTATTCAAGTGGCGGCAGGCCCTTGCCGTTTGGGAAACCGGCTTCGGCGAGCAGAGCCTGGGCCTTCTCGGGGTCGAATTTCGGGTAGTTCGCCAGATCGACATAGCCGAATTTGACCGGCGAGACGAAGTTCGACGAGGCATGGCCGGCCGAGCCCATCAGTTCCATGATCATGTCGCGATCGATCGAATGGCAGGCGGCAAGACGGATACGCGGATCGTCGAAAGGCGGTTTCGAGCAGCGGAACCAAAGATACTTGTTCTCGACGGAAACGACCTTGTTGATGAAAATCGCCGGATTGTCCTTGATCGTGTCAACCTGTTCAGGCTCCAGACGTTCAACGATCGAAGCCTGGCCGTTCATCAGCGACAACATACGGGTGGTGGAGTCGCCGGTGAAGGTGAAGTTGATGCCGGGGATGGCCGGCTTGCCCTTGAAGTAGCCGTCATAGGCCTGCATCACGGTGTCGTTGCCGCGCTGTTCGACGAATTTGAAAGGACCGGTGCCGTTGAGCCGCTGGGAGAGCGGGCCGCCGGGGCCGCCGGCGACGTCCTTGGCCGACATGATCGGCAGGAACGACGCAAGAAAGACGAAGAGATGGGCCGGATAGCCGCCCTTGGATGTGTCCACGATGACGGTGTAATCGTCCGGTGTTTCGATCGTCAGCGTCTCGGTCGGGCCGGGATACCACTGCGCCGGACGATCTGCCCTGGAGCCGTATTCGAAGGTTGCCTTGACGTCTTCCGCCTTGAACGGCTTGCCATCATGGAAGACGATGCCTTCGCGCAGCTTGATCTGTAGCCGGTGCGGGTCAAGCAGCTTGATGTCGGTGGCCAGTTCGTAGACGACCGCGCCGGGATCGTCGAGTTTCATCGGCGTGCGGGTAAGAAAGCCCATGACGAAACCTTCGATATTCTTCTGAGAAAGTGTCGTATGAGCGGTCGGGTCCCAGTTGCCGGTGATGTTTTCGGCCGACAGGAACGTCATGGTCTTGCCGGCCTGTGCGAAGGCCGGCGAGATGAAGAAGTCAGGATTGATCTGCATGTAGCCAGCGACGACGGCTGCGCCCGCGGATCCTTGCAGGAAGCGACGACGACTGAATTCTGAACCCATCGAGTTCCCCTTTTCTATTTTGAATAAACCGTCAAATCAGTCAAAACGGTCAAATCAGTCACAAGCAAACAGCGTGCCAATCTCGATTTCCTGCGAGAATCGCGCTTTCGGTTTGATGCAATTTGTGGGATCTGACCATTTATTGGTCGAATGAGAAAGATTTAAGCGACCAGCCGGATCGCTAAAATTACGGGGTCATTTCTGCCGTTGAATCGGGGGATGCTGATCCGTTGTCAAATTGTGTCCGAAACGGACAGCGACGATGATTGCAAGCGCCGCCGGATTGAAACTCTCACGAGAGTTCAACTGAATATTTCGTTTGCTCTTTTGATGGCGTGAATACATCAACAGCGGGCAGTACATCCGCCGATCCATTTCGTGCATGCCCGCCCGCATTTTTGCTGCGGTCTCATCTCTCTGCCGCCTCAGTTGATCACTTCATCCTTCATAGTGATTAATGCTCTACGATGGGTGATCGCGGTTATAGTGACGTCGCCGGCAGGGGCTGTCGATTCCGTCGTTTCACGCTGGCCTGGCCTCAGTAAGGAAAATAAGAGCAGGACCAGAAGAAGGTTCTTGCCATGGCAATTGGCCGTCTTTCACCGCCCGAGAGGTTTAGGCCATGCTTGCCGACCTCACTGGTAAGGCCGCTCGGTATGGCAACGGTTCGGTCATAAATAGCAGCCTGCATATTGCGTGTTTACGGCTGATATCAGCCGCTATCCTGCTCTTTCAATATCCCGATGAACTGCTCGTCCGCGAATGCCTGGCGTTGCCCGTCTCTTCAGGGTAACCGACCCTACCAGGATCGAAGGTCGTTTTGCGGCTCAGATCACCGGCCACCTGCCGGAAGCCAGTTAGATTGCAGGCGTCCAGTTGCCCTGCGCGACGTGATTGAAGGTCCCACCTGAGTGGGTTTAAATCAACCTCAGTCCCGTGCCGGGATCAAACACGTGTAGGTCGGACGATGCCACTTCAACACCAAGCACCTCGCCGATGGCGGGTCTTATGTCTGCTGGAACAGAAATATTGATCTCGTGGCGGTCGTTTTTCAGGCAGATCAGACGTGTCTCACCGTGGAACTCGTTCCGCTCGACGGTGCCGCGAAAGGCTTGAGCATCCTGGTTTATGCGAAATGATCCGGGCCGAATTCCAACGGTAACCTCACCGGAACGGAGGCCTGCCGGAGCTGTAAACCTGACAAGATTGTCGCCCAGCCACTCCTGCGTCATCTGCAACTGAAGAAAATTCATGTTCGGTGTGCCTATGAAGCCGGCAGCAAACACTGTCCGAGGCGCCTGATAAATTTCTTCGGGCGTGCCCATCTGCTCAATACGGCCGTCCTTCATCAGGACAATACGGTCGGCAAGCGTCATGGCTTCGAGTTGGTCGTGAGTGACATATATGCTTGTCGTTTTCAGGTCGCGGTGGAGGCGCGCGATCTCGACCCGCAGGCTGCCGCGCAGCTTGGCATCAAGGTTTGAAAGCGGTTCGTCAAACAGGAAGACCTCCGGGGTCTTGATCATGGCGCGGGCGATGGCCACTCGCTGCTGCTGTCCGCCGGACAGTTCCGTCGGCTTGCGCGCAAGATAGACGCCAAGACCGAGCGCGTCGACCACAGGCGCCAGGCGCTGATCGATCGCGGCTTTTCCTATTCCGGCCCTCTCGAGACCGAAAGTGATATTGTCCCGCACGCTCATATGGGGGTAAAGCGCGTAGTTCTGGAACACCATCGCGATGCCCCGGTCACCCGGATCGCGATCGTTCATCCGCTCGCCACCGATGAGCAGATCCCCGCCTGAAATCTCTTCAAGCCCGGCAATCATCCGCAGCATGGTGGATTTTCCGCAGCCTGACGGGCCGAGAAAGACGACGAATTCGTGGTTGTCGATCTTCAGGTCAAAATCCCGCATGACCTCAAGCGAACCATAGACTTTCCTGATCCCCCGGCACTCAACAGTGGCCATCACTTCGTCTCCCCGTCCACGACGATCTGCAGCTTTACGTCCTCTGGCCGGCCTTCGGCCGCCCTTTCGAAGGCCTTGATCGATTGATCAAAGGCATAGGTGCCGGAAACCAATGGCTTCAGGTCGACCTTGCCTGCGGCGATCAGCGCCAGTGCACGGTCAAACACGTTGGCGTAGCGGAAAACCGTTTCAATACGGCATTCGCGGAAGCAGGCCGCCGCAAGGTCTACCGCGACGGGTTCGGGCGGCAGACCGACGATAACGACTGTTCCGCCCGGGCGCACGACCTTGAAGAGATCACGGACCGCGGCCGGTGCGCCGGAGCATTCAAAGACGATATCGGCTCCCCAGCCTTCTGTCGCCTCGTTGACGGTCTCAATGACATCGACCTCCTTGAGGTTGATACCAGTGATGCCGCCATAACTTTCGGCCAGTTTAAGTTTTGTTGCGGAAATGTCCGAGATCAGCACTCGCGAGCAGCCGCCGGCAAGGGCAGCCAGTGCCACCATGATGCCGATGGTTCCGCAGCCTGTAACAACCGCCGTATCGCCGGGCGTGATCTTCGCCCGGGCGGCCGCCTGCATGCCCACGGCAAATGGTTCAACCATCGCGCCTTCGGCGAAGGAGACATTGTCAGGCAGCTTGTATGTGAAGCTTGCCGGATGGACTGTCTCCGGGCACAAGACGCCGTGCACCGGCGGCGTTGCCCAGAATGTCACGGCAGGATCAACATTGTAGAGGCCGAGCCGCGACGCACGCGATTTCGGATCGGGGATGCCCGGTTCCATGCAGACGCGGTCGCCGGGCTTAAGATGGGTGACGTTGGCGCCGGTCTCGGTGACTGTTCCTGCTGCCTCGTGGCCGAGAACCATGGGCGCGTTCACGACGAAGTCACCGATGCGACCATGGGTGTAATAGTGTACGTCGCTGCCGCAGACGCCAACAGTATGGATACGAATGCGAACGTCATCCGGCCCCAACTCTTGAGGAATTTCGATATCGCGCAGGGAAAGTTCGCCGACATGTTCGAGGACAAGTGCTTTCATGGGTCAGTCAACCTTGGTCAGTTTTCTTGGAAAATGCGGCGTTGAGGCCACCGGCAAGCACTCCGAGCAGGATCAGCGGTGGCAGCGACAACAGGACGACGGCGGCGTTCAGAATTCCCCAGGGCACATTCATGCCGAGCTGCGACATCTCGGACGCGATGATCGGCAGGGTCTTTGCCTTCGAGGTCGTGAGCATCATGGCAAGCAGGAACTCGTTCCAGACAAGGACGAAGGAGAAGGCAATGGCGCCGAAGACCTGGAAACGGGCAATCGGCAGGGCGATGCGGAAGAAGGTCGCATATGGGCCAAGCCCATCCACCCGGGCAGCTTCTTCAACGTGAAGGCTGACACGCTCGAAAGCCGGCACGGAAAGCCAGATGGTGATCGAGGCTGTCACAATGAGATAGGTCACGATCAGCGACAGCCGGGTGTCATAGAGATCAAGACCGAGCCAGATGACCAGCATGGGAATAGCGATCGCGACGGGCGGCAGAAAGCGCAGCGACAGAACGAAGAACTGCGCCTCCGCCGTGATCCTGTTCTTGAACCGGGCGATCACATAGGCCGCCGGTACACCGAGTACGGCGCCAAGCACGACCGCACTCGAGCAGATGATCAACGAATTGGTAAGTGCGCGCGCCACCGAGCGGCGATTGAGCACATAACTCATATTGTCGAAGACAGGCTGGAAGATAAGCTTTGGCGTTGACACCAGCAGATCGGCATTGGTCTTGAAGGCGTTTAGCAGGGTCCATAGGAGTGGCAGCACGACAAGTGCAGCGGCAAGAACCAACAAAAGCCTGAGCAGAAAGGTGGATATCTTCATCGGTTCAGCCTCTTCCAGGTAAAGGTAAAGGTGACGATGGTCAGGACCATCATGATGACGGCCATGGAGGACGCATAGGAGATCTTGCCGGCTTCTATGAAGCCTTGGGAATAGGCATACATGTCAAGCGTCTCGGTTGAGATGCCGGGACCGCCGCGCGTCATGACGTAAACGAGGTCGAAGGAGCGAAGACTCTCGATCGCCTTGACCAGCAGCAGACTGATCAAGGGTGCTTTCAGCATCGGCAGGGTCACGAAACGATGGATTTCGAAGCGGGTCGCCCGATCTATGCGTGCGGCTTCCAGCGGCTGAGGCGGCAGGGATTCGAGAAGCTTCAAGATGATCACTGAAAAGAACAAGCCCCATTGCCAGACATCGACGAAAGCAACAGCAAGGAGGGCGCCGAGCGGCGTCGACAGAATGTCGGGCGTGATGCCGGTGAGCTCCCTGACCGGCCAGGTCAGCGCGCCGTAGAGCGGATGAAAGGCGAACTTCCACACAAAAGCGGCGCACACGCGTGGCAGGAGAACGGGAATGATGAAGAGCACGCAGAGGACGTTGCGCATACGGGGGCTCGCTGCCTCGAACATGGCAATCCCGAGCGCAACCCCCGTCACCATGGTCAACGAGACGCTGATGACCTCCCACTTGAAAGATACCCAGAGCGCGTTCAGGAAACGGGCATCCGAAAACAGCGCCAGATAATTGGCTAACCAGACATAGTCTGCATCGGGTGCCGAAAGGGTCCGGTTCTGCAGGGATATATTGATAGCGTAGATCGTCGGCACGAGCGCCAGAATGATCAGGATACCCAAACTGGGCCCAAGAAAGACGTAAGGCAGCGAGCGGCCTCGGCGCATGGCAGATCCTCGGATTGGGAAAAAGGGGCGCGTCATCAGACGCGCCCGTCAGACGGCTTGGGAGGCGTCAGAGTTTGGCTGCGAAGGCTTCGAGGTCGTTCAGCGTCGCCTTGATGTCAGTGCGGCTACCGGTGATCAGCTCTTCCAGCATGATGCCCCACTGGTTGCCCAATTCCTGCCAGCGCGGATCCTGCCAGAAGGTGACGGTGGTCTTTTGACCGGTCGCCGCCATGGCGTCGGCAAGGTTCTGGCCAAAGGTCTTGGCGTATTCCGGGCTCTGATAGGTGCTTGTGCGCGTCAACTCGCCCGGCTGGCCGGCGGCGAGGCGGCGGGCTTCCTGTTCCTTGGATGTTGCCCAGGCAACAAAGAGACCAGCGCAGGCCTTTTCCTCATCTGTCTTGTTGGCCTTGGACGCGATTGCAAAACCATGGGCGTAACCGGCCCCCGGCAGCGGCGACGGCGGAACGGAGAACGCAACCTTGTCTGCAACCTGGCTCTGTGCCTTGTCGACGGACATGCCGCCAAGGGGTGCGGATTCGATGATGATCGCCACCTTGCCGGAGCGGAAGGCGCCGGTGGACTCGTCCCAAGAGCCGGTCTGAGTGCCCGGCGCCGAATATTTGAAGAGCTCGAGATAGGTCTCTGTCGCCTTTACCGCGGCATCCGAATTGAAGGCCGGCTTGCCGTCCTTGAACCACTCGCCGCCGTTTGCTTTGAAGAACGGCATCCAGCGCCAGACGTTGGCGCCTGAACCGCGCTGTCCGCGAAGCGCAGTGCCGTAGACGCCGTTGGCCGGATCATGCAGCTTCTGCACGGCTGCGAAATATTCGTCCCAGGTCTTCGGCGGCGCGATGCCTGCCTTTTCCAGGAGGTCGGTACGGTAGACCATCAGGTCGCCGCCACCCTGCACCGGTGCAAACCACTCTTTGCCGTCATAGGTCGCAGCTGCGCGCATACCGGCGTCAAAGTCTTTGTAGTCGTATTCGGATGGATAAAAGCCATCAAGCGGGACGATCCAGCCAGACGAGGCAAAAAGCGCCAGATTGGCTTCATCAACATAATACACGTTGAAGCTTCCGACCGTCGAGGCGTCGGCCTGCGACTTCGCGCGGCGATCGTTCTCGTTGAGATAACTGATCTCGAAGCCTGCGCCGGAGAGCTCTTCGAACTCATCGACATATTTTTCGAGAAGGGTCAGTCCGTCGCGCGGCTGCGCCAGGACACGCACGTCGCTGGTGCATTGTGCGGCGGCAAAAGCGCTGGATGCGGCAAATATGGCGATAACCGCGCAACCGGCGCGGAGAGCGTTGAGTGTCATGATGTCCTCCCTGAATGGCAACTCCCTTGCCATCGACCAGCCCACATTTACGCGAGCGACGGGCGCGTACTAGTTTGCCTCCGTCACAGAACTGGTATTATATTGACATTTGTGCGCTGTAACATGAGCAATTGAATGCCTATTGCATCAGACTTTCCTCAAACAGTCTCTGAGACTTTCACCGCCACGCGCGAGCAGATCGTCTTACCCGGAGGCGCTTCCTATCTGATCCGGAGGGACGACTATCCCAATCCGATCTGCATCTGGAACTATCATCCCGAATGGGAGATTCACTTCATCCCTGACGCTTCAGGATTTGCTTATGTGGGGGACTATATCGGCCCGTTTCGGCCCGGGCATCTGGTGCTCACCGGGACAAATCTGCCGCACAACTGGATCACACCCGGTGCACCGGCTTTGCCAGGCCGAGACATGGTCCTGCAATTCGACGCGGATGCCCTGATCGGTATTCGCGCAGTATGCCCTGAGTTCGAAGTGCTCCACCGGCTGAAGCCTCTGGCCCAACGGGGGATCGAGGTTCTGGGCGCCGACGCGCTCTTGATTGGAGCGAAGATTCTCGAGCTTCACGCGGTGGGACACCGTGGTGGGCTCGGGCTGTTTTTAGAGATACTGGAGGCAATCGAAGCGGCCACCGAAAAGAGGTTGCTCGCCAGCGAACACTTCATAGCGGTCTATAACCAGGTGTCGGACCGCAGGCACCGACGGATCGACCAGGCAATCCAGATCCTGCAATCGGATCCTGGTGCGCAGATGCATGAAGTGGCTGCGATGGTTGGTTTCGAGCCGTCCGCCTTCTCGCGTGCCTTTCGGCGTCTAACCGGCATGAACTTTTCTGACTACAGCCGATCCGTCCGCGTCTGGCGAGCAAGAACCCTTCTCGCGGAGACCGAAATATCGATCACCGATATCTGTTTCGAGGCGGGCTTCAACAACCTGTCGAACTTCAATCGCTATTTCCGGATGGAGATGGGACTCACGCCCCGGGCCTACCGAAAGGCCGCGCGCATAAGAGCCAAGTCTGTCATTGGAGGAGTGCCGGTTAAGTCCATTTAATGGTGGTCACGCCGAGATATCATCGATCCCTGGGGCTGCAATCGGTTTTTATCGTATCACCGCCGCTTCGATATGTCGGCCTCTTCGCTCACAACAAAACTGGCATCTCCATTTCCCTGAACCAGTCTTGCGAGGGGGGTGGCAGCCGGCCGCTGCATTTGTTGCTTCAGCTCTGTCGCATCGAGCGGCTGTTCGCAATTGTCTTATTCGGGTTCGCCCATATCCAAGCATTTGCTTGCCGGTGAGATAAAGACGATTAAAAAATACTCCTGTTTACGCTCCGGGACAGACCGGCGTTTGAAGCGCTGAAAACCTTACCTGGGTCTGTGGTGTTCCGGGCTCATGAATTCGGTTCTTGCAATGGCCCAAATCGACGACGCGATTCCTAGCGACACCGTTTCGACTTCGACGTTCGAGCGGCGGTTGATGTATGTGCTGGGCGGTCTTTACCTCGCTCAGGGGATACCGACGTATCTGCTTTTGGTGGCCCTGCCGCCGATCATGCGCGAGAGTGGGGCATCGCGCACGTCTATCGGGCTGTTTTCGTTGCTGATGCTGCCGCTCATCCTGAAATTTGCGGTCGCACCGTTGGTGGATCGATGGTCTCCGTTACCCAAGCTTGGCCATCGCCGCGGCTGGGTTGTGCCGACCCAGCTTCTCGTCAGCGCCGGTATCGCTTCCATGACGCTGGTGGATCCGAGCGATGCCACGGTCCTTTTTGCAATCTGCATATCGATCACGCTTGTCTCCTCAATCCAGGATATTGCAACCGACGGCTACGCCGTAAGATGCCTGACCGACCAGACGCGCTCGCTGGGGAATGCCGTGCAGGCGGGTGCCGTAGCGCTGGGCGTAATCGTTGGCGGGACGGCGGCACTGGTGGTGTTTCATGTCGCTGGATGGCGCACGATGATACTGCTGGTAGCCGCGCTGTCGTTGCTGCCCCTTCTTGCAGCCCTGGCGATGCAGCCGGAAGCGCCCACGGTTGGCAAAGAAAAAAAGCGCGCAAGCCTTGCTGGTTTCTTCCGCCGTCCGAGTGCCTGGCTGATCCTCGGATTTGCGCTGACATACCGGGCGAGCGAAGGTCTCGTGCGCGGGATGGAAGGCACCTATCTGGTTGACAGCAAGGTCCCGGCTGACTGGATCGGTTACCTCTCTGGCGGAGCGGCGGCAACTGCGGGCCTGATCGGCGTGGGTATCGCTGCCTCCATTATCCGCAAGGTTGGCCTGACGACAACGCTTATCCTGCTGGGTGGCCTCAGAAGCTTGTGTTTCCTCGCCTTCACCCTGAATGCGTCCGGCGTCTGGCCCGGCATGTGGGTGGCGATGTCGGCCTCGGCATTCCAGACGCTGATCCGCTACATGGAGCTGGTCGCCATCTATTCATTCTTCATGAAGAACTCTTCGGACGATCAGCCAGGAACGGATTTTACCATTCTCACCTGTGCCGAACTGGTCGTCTACATGGTTGGTGCATCCGCAGCCGGCCTGGTTGCCGACCGGATGGGTTATTCCGCGCTGTTTTCGACGGCAACAGTTCTTTCGCTTGTCGGAATGGGACTTTCCGTCTGGTTCCTTGGAAGGATCGGACGCGGTTCAGGCGCGTCGTTACGGCGATGATGACAAGCGGCCGGAGTGACGCTTTCCAGCGGTGTCACGAGACGCCTTAATTCCTCACAGGTTTTTTGCCCCGTCAGGCGCCGTCATGCGGCGAAGGTCTGTAGGTCGTATTCCGTAACGACTGCGGAAGGTGCGATTGAAATATGACAGGTCGTTGAAACCGACGCTGTAGACGATCTGGCTGATCGGAGTTGCGGTGTTCTCGGCAAGAATCAGGCTCTTGGCGAGCACCAGCCGCCGCTCCAGCACGTAGCGCGAAAAGGTCGTGCCTGTCCGACTGAAAAGTTTCTGGATCGCGCGCGGTGTGATGCCTTCGGTGCGTGCCACATCAGCTATCGAAAACGCACCGTCGGCAAGATTTTCCTCAACCATCGCCTTGATCGCTTCAATGCGGTTTTGCGGAACTGCCGAAGGCGCAACCTCGTTCCCATATCGGGCGAGAACGGGAAGCAGGGAGTAGAAGTGCGCCACCATCATGGTGGCATGCTCTTTGTCCTGATGGTCCTGTTGAAGAAGATATCCTGCATAGTGGGTCAACAACTGCAATGGCAGGCATTCTGCTGAAAAGGGCCGCAACAAGATCCGGTCGATCGACTTTCGTGCAAGGGTGAGGGCGGCATGGGGAAGATGGGCGCAGTCGAGTCGCCCGCCTTCCGGCAAAATAATTTCCGATGCCATATCCGTGGGAAGGATGATGACATCACGGGGTTCCAGTTCGAAAGTGTGCTTGCGATGATGGACAATCAAGGTTCCGTCAGTTGCACGCAACATCGCGATATCAGGCCTGCCGATCCCATGAGCTGTCAGCCGCAAGGGTGTTTTGGGCAGGTAAACGGTTGCGAGAGAAAGGTTTTCGTGTTTCCAGACAAGGCCGGTGACACCCGCCAGATCACCATCTTCAACGGTGATTGTTGCTTCTCCCAACATGTCCAGAAGGATTGTGCGGCAGACCAGTCTGCTTTCTGGATCAGGTAGCGAGAGGGTTCCAAGTTTCAGGGGGCGGACAACTTCCATGAAAAATCAAACCTGTCTTTGCTGTTGATGTTCGCATCTATCCAAATCGGGTTCGTTCCCATCCAAGCCCGGCGGTTTCATAGCGCATAAAACATGATCAAAACAGTCTTGTATTTTCCGAGGGACGACTTGGAAGATATTTTTTGCGCATTGGGGGCGACATGATCGGAAAGTGGAATGTCGGCGTTAGCCTTGTGGCTATCGTCGTCGCAATCGGGGGCGGCAACGACGCCGCTCAGGCGCAGGATACGTCTCAGAACGCGCAATCAGACAATGGTTCTACGGTGCTGGAGCCGATCGTTGTAAGTGGCAACCGTATACCCCAGCAAATCTCGCGGACGGCGCGAACGATTTATGTCGTTGATGCAAGGGCCATCGAGGCTGAAGCCCGTTCAGGCAAGTCGCTTCAGCAGATTCTTGCTGAGAAAGTTCCAAGTTTCGACCCCGCCAGCGAAGGTGCGCGTACAGCCTATGGCCAGAACCTGCGCGGACGCACGGCCCTCCTTCTCATCGATGGTGTTTCGATGAACTCGGCGCGCTCCCTCAGCCGCCAATTCGATTCAATCGACCCGTTCAATATCGAGCGTGTCGAGGTTCTGTCCGGCGCGACGGCAATCTACGGCGGCAATTCAACAGGTGGTGTCATCAACATCATCACGAAGAAGGGAAAGGATGCGCCTGACGGTTTGCGCGGTGAAGTGACGGCGGGCTTCGGCAGCGGCTTTGGCCGTACAAGTGATCTTGACCGCAACGGCGCGGGTGCCGTGACCTATAACAGCGAAAACTGGGATGCGCGTTTCTCCATCGCCGGCAACCAGACCGGAGCCTTTTACGATGGCTCAGGCACAATGCTCACCCCCGATATCACCCAGACGTCCACAGCATTCAACAAGCGCATCGATGTCATGGGAACTGTCGGTTTGCAGATCGATGACGACAGGCGCCTTGAGGTGTCCGGCCAGTTTTATGACAGCGCCCAGGATTCGCCGTTCGGGCTTTATCTTGGCGCAGGCCTTGCCGGGATCCGCAATTCCAACCTGGTTGAAACGCGGGACGGATACCGATCGGATTTCGACCCCCGCACACGCCGTACCATGGTAAACGCGACTTACACCGACAATGATTTCCTGGGGCAGGAACTGCTTCTGCAGGGCAGTTTCCGGCGGGAAGAAATCCGGTTCCACCCGTTTCCCGGTAGTGCGATTTTCTCCCCCTTCGTCTATTTCGGCGGCAGCTCGCAGGATACCGATTACTATAGCCTGAAGGCAGCGATGATCTCGGAGCCGCTGGACGGGCTTAAGGTGACATATGGCATCGACGCCGACCGGGATTCGCTGAGTTCCAAACAGAACGTCTTCGATTTCCTGACAGTCGCGACGACCGGTGCGATGGACTTCAGGACACGCGGCTTTACCGGGCTTTATCCCGATATCGATGTCTCGACCCTGGCCGGTTTCATCCAGGGATCTTATGAGGCGACGGACCGGCTGACGGTCAACGGTGGTGTGCGTTATCAATATGTCACCACCGACGTATCGAGCTTCGCCGGCGCGGCACAGCAGGTCGCCGTTCTCAACCGGGTCGGCTCCTCTGTGGATCCCATTCCCGGCGGGGAAGTCAGCTACGATGCGGCTCTGTTTAACGCCGGCGCGACCTATGAGCTCACCGATACGCAGCAAATCTACGCCAATTTCGGCCAGGGTTTCGAGCTTCCTGACCCGGCAAAATACTACGGGATCGGTAGCTATAGGCTTGTCGGGGGCCGTTACGTCCTCCTGGACAGCGTCAATGTTGCCGACTCCGCACTCCAGGCGATCAAGACCAACTCTTTTGAAGTCGGTTATCGTTTCAATGACGATAGCTTCAGCTTCCAGACCGCGGCATATTACTCGCTCTCCAACCGATCCATCGAGTTGAACCGCACGACCCTGGCTGTTGATGTCGTTGATCGTGAGCGACGTGTCTATGGTCTGGAGGCCAGCGCCAGCGCGACACTGGATTACGGGTTTGATGTTGGCGCATCCGGTCACTGGGTGAAGTCGGAAATCAAGTCTGACGGTAACTGGGAGAAGGAAAGCATCGGTACCGCCAGTGTTTCCAAGCTCGGCAGTTATATTGGCTGGACGAAAGATAACTTCAACATCAAGCTGGCTGGGCAACATGCCTTCAATCTCAGCGACGACGACAGCCGGAAGATTGATGGTTACACCCTGTTCGATCTAACGGGTGCCTATCGCTTCGAAGCGCAGGACACAACGCTTCGCTTCGGCGTGATGAACCTGTTCGACAAGGATTACACAACCATATGGGGCGCGCGCGCCAACGCGCTTTATGGTGCTTTGGCCAATGAAGCCGTGTTTGACTACAAGGGACGCGGACGCACATTCGCCGTTTCATTGACGAAAGTTTTCTGATGGATCATCAGGGCGGCATGTGGCGGGGATATTTACTCCCGCCACGTGCCGCCAGGTCAGCGCAATGACCGGTCTGACCTGCTATGGTGCCTTCAATCTCCATGGCTGCGGAACAGCGGGCTTATCGGGAGGGCGCGCGCGTTCTGGGCGCGGGCGCTGAAGGAGCAGCGGCAATTTCGATATTTCTAAGGCTCGCAGTGGTGGAAAGATCGCGGTTGGTGACATGTCGGCAATGCGTCAGGCATCGAGTGTCTGGAAGCCGCCGTGTTTGAATGTCTGTCTTGCACATCTCCCGCGCTTCGATTTCTGACCCTGTCGGACAATGGCCGGGCAGGGCTTAAAAACGAATTTGCGGCCCAACTTTACCCCATCTGCAATGTGGACCGATAGGATGGGGCAGACGCCCGTTCTCAGGAACGGCGAGGTTGTCGGTGCTGTTCGCCATTTCAACGAGGACAACAGCAAACAACGTTGTATCGAGTTGCTGGGCGATGAAACGGTCAAGACTTCACAAGTTGAGGGGGAATTTATGGACCGCGTGAGTGTCCAGTCATCATTGCGCCGGAGTTTCGTTAGGTAACGGTTGTATCTCTGCTGATTTACCGGGAAAAACCTACCGAATGTCATCTTTTTTCGCAGCACTATTTGCGAGGAGGTTGTTGGCGCAATCTCAAAGGCTCACTGAAACTGAAAATCGGAAACAATCTAGTCGAAAGACGATCCAGGAACGCTGGCGCAAGCGCTAGATAGCGCTTGAAATATGACTCTGGAAAAACCATTTGACCGGCGATTTATGTGCAATGGAGGTATCAATGACGACCGTACAAGAGCGCCAGCCCGAGCAACACGTATTCGAAGCCGATGTCAGCCGACTTCTGCACATGATGGTGCATTCGGTCTACTCGGACAAAGATGTATTCCTCCGCGAATTGATCTCGAACGCGGCGGATGCCTGCGAAAAACTGCGGTATGAGTCGATTTCCAAGCCGCAACTCTCGGCCGATGGGATCCAGCCGGGAATTCTCGTGACGCTCAATGAAGAGGCGCAGACACTCGTTGTCGAAGACAGCGGCATTGGCATGGACCGCGACGAGATGATCGACGCGCTCGGTACGATCGCGCGCTCGGGGACAAAAGCATTCATGGATCGGCTTGACGCGGCCAAAGCTGGAGAGAAAGCGCAACTGATCGGCCAGTTCGGCGTCGGCTTCTATTCATCGTTCATGGTCGCTCACCGGGTCGAAGTAATCTCGCGCCGCGCCGGCAAGGACGAGGCCTGGAAATGGTCATCTGACGGCAAAGGAAGCTATGACATTGTTGCGGTCGACCCGGGACAAGCACCGACACGCGGTACTCGCGTCGTGTTACATCTTTTGGAAGATGCAAAGAAATATACGAGCAAATGGACGGTGGAGGAGATCATTCGAAACCAGTCCGGCCACGTCCCCGTACCTATCCGTCTGGTCGAGAAGGAGGGTGCCGAGCCCTCACAGGTATCCGATGGTGCAGCGCTCTGGATCAAGCAGAAGAACGAAATATCCAAGCAGGATTATGTCGATTTCTATCGGAGCGTTTCAGGCCAGTACGACGAGCCGCTGAGTAACGTCCATTTCCGCGCTGAGGGCCGACACGAATATACGACTCTTGCCTTTATACCCGGTTCTCAGCCATTCGATGTGTTTGTTCCGGACCGACACGGTCGGATGAAGCTCTATGTGAAGCGCGTCTTCATAACCGATGATGCCGAACTGCTACCGCGCTATCTGCGCTTCGTCCGTGGCATCGTTGATACTTCGGATCTGCCGCTCAACATCTCCCGTGAGATGATCCAGGAAAGTCCGGTCCTCGCGGCCATCAAAAAGGGCGTGACGAGCCGGATCCTTTCCGCGCTGGAGAAGATGGCCGAGCACGACGGCGAGACCTTTGCCAAGTTCTGGGATATGTTCGGGGCTATTCTCAAGGAAGGCATCTACGAGGACTTCGAACGGCGCTCACAGTTGCTGAAGCTGGCACGCTTCCGCAGCACCGCATCGGGCGAGGCGACACGCAGCCTGGCTGACTACCTGGCCACGATGAGGGAAGGACAATCGGCGATCTACTATATTAGCGGCTCCACTTTGGACCAGCTGAAATCGTCGCCGCACCTTGAGGGTTTCCGGGCCAAAGGGATCGAAGTCCTCCTGCTTACAGATGGTGTCGATAACTTTTGGCCGACCAATGTGCCAGATTTTGAAGGCAAGCCATTTAAATCTGTCACCCAAGGTCTTGCCGATCTGAACACTGTTACCGGGGAGGGGGACGCTGATGAGGCTGGCCGGCAAGCTTCTCCCGAGGTTGGAGCCTTCATCGATTTCGCGCGAAGCGCCCTCGGTGAGGAGGTTGCTGACGTGCGTATTTCTGATCGGTTGACCGAAAGTGCGGTCTGCCTTGTCGCGTCGGATTATGGCCCCGACCGCCAACTCGAAAAACTCCTGAAAGGCGCCGGGCGGTTGCAAACAACGTCGAAGCCGATCTTGGAGATCAATGGGCAGAGCGAACTTGTGAAAAACATTGCTTCAATGGACGATCAGGCGTTTCGCGAGGATGCTGCGTGGCTTTTGCTTGACGAAGCCCGCATCCTTGACGGGGACAAACCAGCCAACCCGCGCGCGTTCGCCGATCGGCAGGCCAGGTTATTTGCCCTTGCGATGAGATCCGGTAAGTGACAAGCCTTGGCAAGGCGGCCTTTGGCCGCCTTGCCAACACTCGGCCGAAGAGGACGATTGGTGGTTGCCGATGGTGCGCAGGTTATCAATGAGTGTGACTGCGTTTTCTCAGATGATGGATCATGACAGCGCCAATTGCGCCCGGCACAGCCCCTTCAGTGCCGCTTTACCCTCTGGAAGATGCAACTGCACTGCAGAGCCCACCATAAGTCATCATTGGAACTGCAGACTGCCAGGGGCCCGTTATAGAACCCCTGCAGATTTCATAAACCGCTGATGCCAGGTCTTGCTGCTATCTCAAAAGTTCGTAGTGGCTTGCGGCTCGCCCTGACGTCGGCCACTGAGCACCGCGAAACGCCATGCTTTGAAGCTGCAGTCCACCTCGGAAAATCCCGTATCGTGCATCCATTGCAACTGGTTCTCGATAGGGGAGCAACGATCGTGGGACATCCGCTCGAGCGCTTTGGTGATTTCCTCTTCTGGTACGTCCAGCCTCCTGACCTGTTGCAGCCAGATACGGGCGTAACGGGCCTCTACCTCGCAATCATGGCCGAGGACCTGCTCGGCGTTGACGAACAGGCCACCCTCCGACAAGGCGTTCCGAATTTCACCGAAGAGATGCTTTTTCGCGGCGTCTTCCAGATGATGGATCGCCAGCGCTGAGATGATGAGATCCCACGGACCGCCGAGTTCGGTATCTGACATGTCGGCCACGGCATAGGTAATGGCCGGATTGCCATCGAAGCGTTGCCGGGCCTGCTCGAGCATCTTTTCGGAGGCATCGACGAGGTGGATCTGGGCATCGGGGTGGCGGGCCAGCAGCATTGCCGTGAAAAGGCCAGTGCCAGCGCCAAGATCGAGCACACGCAGTTTCGCGGCGTCCCGCTAGTCGTCGATCAAGTCGAGCGCTGTCCCGTAAAACGTATCGAAACAGGGAATAAGGCCGCGCCGAAGGGCGTCGTAGCCGGATGCATCCCGATTGAAGACGGGTAAGGACGAAACATTTATCGGTGCCATGGTGTGTCTGAACCTTTTGGGATTGTAATCTACTTCGCCGTGGCGGCGGGGATCAGGCTCGGGTTCAATGAATATGTCGCTGTCGCCTTGCCGCTTGCAAGGATGTGGCCAGCCATGGCTTTTTCCACGTCTTCGCCAGTGAACGGCCCCGCAAGGCCCAGTGTCACAACGTCGAGCGCGACCACTTCAAGGATGTAGCGGTGAACGCGCTGATCGTTTATGGGCGGGCAGGGGCCGTCGTAACCACCATAGGTGCCTGCCATGCCATCAGTTTTGGCCAGAAAACTCGTATAGACATTGGCGCCGCGCAGTCCGTGTGGTGTCAATCCGACCGGCTTGCCGCCCAGCACGAGACCATCGCTTTCCGTACCTTCGCCGATGGATATGATGCCGGCGGGAATATCGGCCAAAACCCAGTGGAAAACGTTGATCCGCGGCGCGTCGTCTGGAATCGTGGTGCCAGGTTTATTGATGAGGCTAAAATCGAGTGGTACGTCCGGATCGGTCATCAGTAACACATAAGATCTGGTGCCCTCTGGGCCTGCCGACCATGAGACCCCCGGGCTCACGTCCTTCGCCCCTTTTCCGGGCGGGCAGAAGGCGGCGGAATCTGAAAACCGGCCATAACCGTCAAGCCCTTCGATCTTTACGGACAGCGTGGAGTCCGCGGCCATGGGCGCTGTCGCCGAAAATGCGGCGGCCACAGTGGCGGCGCATATGCTTCTTTTATTCCTGTTCATCTCGTCTCGCCTGGTTGATTTCAGTCGAGCATAGGGAACGATGCCAGTGCGGGTGGGCCCGATCTGATCAGCAATGAGCCTGAAGCGGTCAGGCTAATGGTTTTTTACGTGCCCTGCGAACGGTCGAAGGAGCCTGTCCGAAGGCATCCTGGAAGTGCCGCGAGAAGTGTGAACGCGATGCGTAGCCGGTAGCGGCTATTGCGTCGGCGACATCGGCATCCCGATCCGAGAGTATGAGGTAAGCGGCATGCATTCTTTCGGTGAGCAGCAGCGCGCGTAGTGAGTGGTTTTCGTCGCGTAGTCGCCGCCGCAGGGTGGCCTCTGACATCGACAGGGACGCGGCGACCGCGGCGGTTGACCACGCGTGATCGAGCCGGTGGCGGATCAGGAGGCGCACGGCCTCTGTGATTGAGCGGTCGACATATTTGGGCATCAATGGCAGCGCACCTTGTTCGGCCAGGATAAGCAGAACCTCGAGAACACGGTGATCTACGACGCGCCGGGAAAGGTCGAGCGCACCCGCCAGCGCCTCGCCACTATGGATGATTGCCGAGCAGAGCGTCGGACTGATCGTGATGGGCGAGCCGAGGGGTATGTCGCGCTTGGTGAGTTGCGGCCAAAGGCGTGCCGCCTCAATGACCAGGGTGCGAGAGAAGCGGACGAAGAGGGCGCGATAGACGCCAGTATCGGCATCTGGTTCATTGACAACATCAACCTCCGCACCGGCCGGCAGCACGAAGGCGTCGCCGGCGTGGTAGATATTGCGTTCCGCGCCCCACAGCACTTCTTTGCGGCCTTCGATGACAATGACGAGGCCGGCGGCGGGCATGCTGAGCTCGGAAATGGTTTCCCGGTGACGGGCGACGAAGGCCGAGATGAACGGTGGATCTTCGTTTTCGAGCATCAAGCGCGTGTCGCGCTCGGCCAGCGGGCGAAGGGCATCAACGAGACGCCGCCGTAGTGTTTTGTCGCTGTCACGCATTGAACAAGCTATCTCGAAATTGGATCAGGCGTCATTGCTATGTTGAAATCAAGTCGCTGTCGATACACCGCCGAAGGGCGCTGAAAACGGAAAGGTACTGTCTGCCATTGGCGATCTTTTGGAGGGCTACAACGTCTGAGATGGTCGGATATTGCAAGCCGGCAAAGCGCCGTTATCTTGGTCGTAGAGGTTCTCATCGCGCGCCTGGACGCAGAGTGCTGGACGCCTGAACGGTTGGAATTACGTTCAGAAGCAGTCAAAGTGTTCACCGCGTTTGACGGCAGCTATTTCACTCTCGCCGCCATAAATCAGACAGGCCGGTCCCGCCCCAAGGCGAAAATAACTTCCGTTTTGGACCGTCGGGTTGCCCATTCGTTCCGGCAGAGGCGCATCCCAAAGCGGTCACTTATGTTTCGAAATGATGGAGTTGCTGGCCGAGATGTGTTGGATTCGTGGCGTTGGCTCGTGCCGGGCGTCGGCTTAGGGAACGAGGTCACAATTGATGCCGTCGCAGAAATGCTAAAATATGCCGAGACCCTCTGATCTTTCCTCAATTGGAGTTCGAGCCCTGATGTCGATTTCCGATACGATCTATCGACCCTTTGAAACGCTGATCCAACCCCTCGACATCCCCTATCAGCCGTTGCCCGCGAAAGGCCCGGTGGCTGTTCTCCTGCACTTCATCCGGATGTTCCGCGGCATCTTGCTCGTGCTCGCCCTTTCCACAATGGCAATCGAGGCCATGAATCTGGCGATTATTTGGGGACTATCGGTCATCGTTGATGGCGTGACGCAACAGGGCGCAAGCGCCTTCCTGCACAATGAATGGTTGCTTCTCACCTTGCTTGGCCTGATGCTCTTTCCCGCAATCCCGATTGGCTCCTTTTTCGTCAACACGCTGAACTCGCATACGCTTGGCATTGGTATGCCTGCCGCCATTCAGTGGCAGGGCCACAAGGCGGTGGAGCGGCAGGATCTGGCCTTTTTCCATGATCTCTATGCCGGTCAGGTCGCCTCACGTCTGCAGCAGGTGGCCTCGGCCGTGCAGCAGCAGATCATATCGGCCTTCCAGTCCATCCCCCGCTTCGTGATGCAAATGGCTGGGTCGGTCATTCTCTTGAGCGCTCTCTCCTGGCAGCTCGCCTTGCCGACCATCGTCTGGATCACGCTTAACGTTCTGCTCGCTGTCAGACTGGCACCTGTTTTTACCGAGCGCTCGCGCCGTTCTGCCAAGCGGCGCAGCCTGATTTCTGGCGCGATCACCGATCTCTACGGCAATATGCAGATGGTGAAGCAGTTTGCCGCCGAAGACAGCGAGGCGGGCGCTATCCGCGGCATTATTGCCAAGGCCATCAGTGCCCAACAAAGTGAACAGCGGATCTACCGCACCTCGGAGGTCATTGTCGTTGTCCTCAACATGATGCACTGGCTGGCGATACTCTCGATCGGCTTTACCGGGCTTGTCGATGGTTTCGTCACGGTCGGCGAATTCACGGCTGCCGTTTACGTTCTCAGCCGGCTGTCTGCTCACACCTTCACGTTCCTACAGATGGGCCAACAGATCTTCCAGGCAGTCGGTACGATCAAGGATGCCATGCCCGTCATGACGACACCGCCCACCATCACCGATCGTCCAGACGCAGCGGAACTTACCATTCGCCATGGCGAAATCCGTTTCGAGAACGTCCGTTTCGCCTACAAGACTGGCAAGCCGGTTATCGATGATCTCTCGCTGACGATCCGTCCGGGTGAAAAGGTTGGACTCGTCGGGCTATCGGGGGCTGGCAAGACCACACTCGCCAATCTCCTGCTGCGCTTCTACGACATCCAGGACGGCGCTATCCTGATCGACGACAAGGATATTCGCTCGGTCACCCAATCAAGTCTGCGCCGCGTGATTGGCGTTATAGCCCAGGATGTGTCGCTGCTGCATCGTTCGGTCGGCGATAATATCCGCTATGGGCGACCGGAGGCGAGTGCGCGGGAGGTGGAAGATGTCGCCAGAATGGCTGCTGCCGACACCTTCATAACAGAACTCTCCGATAGCGATGGCCGCAAGGGCTACGACGCCTACGTCGGTGACCGCGGCATCAAACTGTCCGGCGGCCAACGCCAGCGTGTCGCGATCGCCCGCGTTCTACTGAAAAACGCTCCGATCCTGATCCTCGATGAAGCAACTTCGGCCCTCGACAGTGAATCCGAAGCCGCGATTCAGGAGAAACTTGATCTTGTGATGCAAGGCAAGACGGTTATCGCCATTGCCCACCGCCTATCGACCATCTCCAGCATGGACCGCATCGTCGTGCTCGAAAACGGCCGCATAATAGAGGAAGGCCCGCCGGGGGAGTTAATTGAAACCAATGGTCTTTTCGCGCGGCTGTGGCAGCGGCAGACTGGTGGATTTATTCCTGACGACATCAACTGAACCCGCGTTTGCGATAAAACCCCAATTATTCGAGACGCATTTCGGAATTGTTTGCTGAACAGATGGTCTGCTTCACGGTGAATAGTGTTGCTTCTCCAAAGGGCAGCAGACTCGGCTCCCTGTTTAACCTGAGCGTCGCGCGTTCTTCCTCCGGTCAATCGTGGCCAAAGGACAACTCAAATCGATATCGCAAATTGATCCTGCTGGATTGGGGTGGCCAGCACGCACCTGGCACAACTATGGAACCCGTCCAGCGCTCGGCGATCAAACCTCATCGCCCACAGGAGGCGAAAATCGGATAGAAAAAGGGGTCAATGTTCCGTGCTGATTTACGGGCTCTGCGTCGTCATAAGGTTCTGCGATTGATAAAGGTCAATGGCGGATGGCTGATATTTCTATTTACTAATGGATACGCTGCACCGAGATGAAAATGTAGAAACGGAAAAAGTACTTCGGACGCGGGATTTCCCGCGTGGCGGAGCGACGTTTGTACATCTCCAGATGCAAGCTCCATTTCTGAGTACGGGAGGTAAGCGATGCTGGTCCGAGAAATGACGCACAACGAGTGTCTCGCCGTCATCGCAGTCCAGAGGCTGGCGCGAATGGCGTGCGCGAGGGATAATATCCCTTATGTTGTTCCAATATATTACGCATATTCGGGAAACAGCCTTTACGCGTTTACAATGCCGGGAAAGAAACTTGAATTCCTTCGGTCAAACCCGCGTGCCTGTTTGCAGATCGACACTCCGGAAGGTGCGCATCAATGGGCGAGCGTCATAATCGACTCCTCTTTTCGGGAGTTGCCAGACGAAGACCCCCCCGTTCGGGAACGCTTACATGCTTGGGAGCTGCTTGCGGAACACTTTGACTGGTGGGAACCCGGCGCCCTGAAACCTCGATCTGAACCTCGTCGAGGGACCTCTCCACACGTCTTTTTTGCACTGGATATCGTGACTTTGAGTGGTAGAGAGGCGAGAGAGGGCCAGCCGGAGCGTGTTTTGTCGCAATAGGCGACGCTGGACTCTTGTGCACTGACCTGTCCGCAGCAGTTTTGTCGGCGTGTACATGGGGCGTTTGTTGCTTTGGGCGCCGACGGGTCGAGATTTCTGCCGCACTTTCTACGCAATCGGCCAGATTCGGGTGATCCCGAAGGCCGCGATTTGGGGAGAAGCGTACCATGACGATCTACGATGAACGCGAGAGAGCTGCAGAGAGGCAATATGTCCTGATGGCTGAGAAACCGTTCAGAATTCGCGCCAGGCGTGACAAAATGCTGGCGAGTTGGGTGGCCACGCTGCTCGGTCGCGATATTGCGCGTTGTCTTGAGGACATTATTGAAGCTGATTTTGCACGGGGCGACGAGGGTGTCTTGAAAAAACTGGAAAGCGATCTGGCGATCCTCGGGCTTTCGGATACACGTAATTTGATACGGCACAAAATGCAAAAATGCTTTGCCGATGCGGTAAGGGACGTTGAAGGCTCAGTGAACCAATAGACGAACTAGACCATTCCATCGTGAGACAAACATCAACGTGCCGGGTCGATTTGGGTAGTTAAAGCAGAATGCGTAAAGCGACCGCTGATACTTAGCGGCCTTTGCCGAAACGAGGGTCAGTGCGAAGCTGACGGCTGATGATGAGCCTGCCAAGCTTAAGTTCATCACGATCAACTGGAACACAGATATTTCTCACGATGCGGCGGAAGTCCACGTCGAGAAGGGCTGGATAATCTCAGGCATGAGATCAAATGGAAAGGTAAAAAAGAAGCGGCTGTCGATCGAGTGCAAGCCTTGCGTGGTGTATCCGATCGGCAGGTAATGCTGTAGTGATACGTCGATGCCTGAACAGGGTTTAGGCTGCAGGAAGTCCAGCTTTGGCGGCGTCAGGCGTTTATTTTGTCGCGAATGATTGCGTGACTTTTTAACCCGTGTGCGCTTCGGCGCTTCTTTTCCATGTCGCACCGTTTCCAAAATGTACGGGGTGACTTGCACTAGGCCACACCTGCACCGCAGGACTGCGCGCACGGCAGAATTTTCGCGTGCTGGCTAGCGGTGTCGCTCACAGGTTACCCTTTCCCACCGGAATTTCATCGAATGGCCCATTGACGAGGATCAAGGCTATCTTACCGCAACTGCTTCATCCTGAAGTGAAAGTTCAGGAGGAACAAAATGAGCTTCGCTACGCTATTGCAGATCACGACAGGTGAGCCTGCCTCGCCCCAGTCAAACATGGATTTCAATTTGGCCGATGCGATGGAAAGCCATCTTTCCGTGCTGTTGATCGGCATTGCTTCACCACCACCCGTCGGTGCCCATATGGAGAGCGTGTCAGCAGCGTGGTTAGACGAGCGGCAGGCCGACCAAGACAGGCTGGCACGGCAAGTATTTGCTCTCGAAAATTATCTGAAAGGCAAGATTTCTTCGTTTGATATTGAGGAAGCCTATACCGAAATATTCAATCTGGACAATGTTGTCGGGTATCGAGCGCAATTCGCCGACGCTGTTGCGATCGGCCCGGATATTCTAAACGATCCTGGCGTGCGTGATGCCATCCTTGACGGAGCTCTTTTTCACGCCGGTGTACCGATTTTGGTCGATCCCTTGCGCAGCCTTTCTTGGGACAAGAACTCCGTTCTGATTGCCTGGTCTGATGCGCCGGAAACAGCTGCGGCCGTTAGGGCGAGCGTTCCCTTTTTGAAAAGGGCGCGGTCTGTCGAGATCATTGTCGTCGATCCTGACGACGATCGGGAGCTGGCGCCAGGATTGCGATCGTATCTATCTCATCAGCAGATTAATGCTTCGATTGAAAGCATAAAGAGCGAAGGCCGGACGATAGCCGATACGATCGAAACCTATGCGGAGCGCTTGCAGTCAAGTCTCATCGTCATGGGCGCATACGGCCACTCCCGGCTGCGCGAACGTATTTTCGGCGGCGTCACGCGCACTATGATCGAAAAGACCAGGCGACCGCTCCTTCTGGCGAAATAATAACTTGAAAGAGGAGGCTGGGTGCCTTTGCGTGAAGATAACCGCCTCGCGCGACTTTTGATCAAGAGGAGAAGAATGATGAATGCTTTCGTTTTTCAAGGGCCGGGCCGGGCTTCCATGTAAAACTTCGCCGACTATCCCGGCTTGATCGCTTGGCCGGTGAGCACGTTGCTTCGGGCTTTATAGGATTTCCTGTAGAGCCCTGCTAGACTTTTGCGCGCATCCATTATCAACCTTTAGTGTAAATGGAGAGCGAGGCATGAAAAACGGGCTATAAAGCGTGAAATTCACTGTCTCAGTTGGCGAAGGCGGTGGAGTAGTCGTCCTGAGAGACGGGAAACTACTTGGAGGGGAACAAGGCTCCTATTACGTCGGCAATTACCATACTGAAGACAGCAAGCTTGTCGCGGATGTCAAAGTCAAGACGCGCACCATGGTTCCCGGGATGACCTATGTCTTGGGAGCGAATGGCAGAGTATATCTTGAGGGGTTATTTTCGATTGCCATTTTCAATGGCTTTCGGATTGATCGGTTTTTCGAAGATTAGAGATTGAGAAAAAGGGGAGCGTATCACCATTCTTCGGTTAGTTGTGATGCAAAGAGCGCTCATCGGAAGCCTGCGCTGATGCGATGGTGCATTACGGTTTCAGGATTCCTCATTCTGAATTTATCGGTCGTGCCCCACTAATAGAGTTAGAGCGGGATGGCGAATACCGCTTACACTTTTCACCGCCCCGATCAAATCGAAGATCAAGCTGCCTTGATCTCGATCTTCCTCTGGTTCTTCTTTGCTTCAGCGCTTTTTGGAAGCCTCGCCTTGAGGAGGCCGTTTTCGAACGTGGCCGCTACCTTGTCGGCATCGACGTTAAGCGGCAAGGAGAAGCTGCGCTGGAAGGAGCCGTAACGGCGTTCGGAAACATGATATTCTTTTTGTTTGTCTTCTTTTTCCTCCCGCTTTTCACCCCGGATAGTCAGAAGACCGTTTGAAAGCTCGACCTCTATGTTTTTCGCATCAAGGCCGGGGCATTCAGCAATAACCTCGTAGGTATCATCTTTCTCGACCAGATCGACCGCCAGTGAGGTGCTCCATCCATTCAGGCCGGAAGAGGTGCCGCCGAAAGAGGAGTGATCAGGTGCATGCCACGATGAGGGAGCGAAGCCGTCAAAAAGCCGATCGATCTCGGAGCGAAGGGTATCAATCGGGGGCCAGAAATTTCCCATCGATTTGACCGGCGTTTCATTGGAGCTCACCGGAAGTTTGGTTTGGGCCAAAGTCATGATATTTCTCCTGTAATTGAAGAAAGATGACGCTTGAAACGGCAACTTGACGTCATTTCAACCGCGTACCGCACTTCATTGAGTGTCCCGATTAAACACCGCGCAATCAGGCCCGCATTGACAGGATCAATGCCACTCTTCACCGAGTTCAAGCCGTTGATCGCGTCGGCAGGGCACCTTGCAATGATCGGTACGGGATTTGGAGTTTCTCCATTGCGATTGACGAAGATCATCGCGGGTCTGCAATCCTTTATGCACACTCTACTCATCGAATTGATCATCAATAGGAAGGAGCCATGTCCATGTCCGTGAAAACCATACTTGCTGTCATCGGTGCACATGATGCCGCGGCAGATATCAGTCAGGCGATCGACCTTGCTCGCGAACTAGACAGCCATCTCTCCATTCTCGTCCTCGGCGCGGCGCTCTCGCCCGTTACCGCCGACTATCCCGTTACGACGGTCTGGCTAGAGGAGCGGCAAAACGAAATTGATGAACTGATGAAAATCAGGAAGGAGGCGGAGAACCTTTGCAACATAAATGGCGTCACCTACGACGTAGATCAACTTTATGAAGACCGTTTTATCATTGAAAACAATCTCTGCATGCGGGCCATGTGTGCCGATATCGTCGTCGCCGGTAATGGTATACGTAAAGATATCGACCTTCGTAAAACGGTAATGGCTGCAACGATATTCGATGCTCGCAGCCCGCTGATGTTTATGGCAACTCAAGGCAGAACAAGCCTGAAGCCCAAAAGAGTGCTGCTGGCCTGGAATTCCCGGGCCGAGGCAGCACGCGCGGCCAAGGAGGCTTTGCCTATGCTGGTGCGTGCGGATGCGGTTCATATCGTTCTGGTTGACCCGGACGGGTCCTATCTCTTCAATGGCGGAGAACCGGGTGCAGATATCGCTACCTTTCTTTCTCGCCACAACGTTAAGACCATCGTCGAACAACTGGCGAGTGCTGAAAGAAGTACCGAAGCCGTTATCCAGCAGCGCGCACGGGAGATCGGTAGCGACATTATCGTCATGGGGGCCTATGGCCATTCGCGACTGCGGGAGCGGATTTTCGGGGGCGTCACGGCATCGATATTGGACGAATGCCAGTTGCCGGTCTTTTTCGCCCGATAGCGCTATCGGATCTGCCGGAGAGAATTACGCTTGCGTGTAATACTATACCGCGACTATGGGCGCCTTTGCTCGGATTAACCATCTTCTTATTCGAAGGGCGCGCAACGCATTAAGGACGACCGCGACGTCAATCACTTCCTGGACAATTGCGCCCTCGACTGGTTTGAGATACCCGAACGATGCAACGGTCATGGCGGCTACGGATAGCCCGATTCCGGCCACGACGCTCTGCATCGCTATCCGCCGGCAGTCTCTTGCGATTCGTACGCCGTCGCCGATGCGTTCCAGCCGTTCGGCAAGCAGAACCGCATCCGCTGCTTCAACTGCTGCTGCCGATCCATGCAGGCCCATGGCCAGTCCGATATCCGCCGCAGCAAGTGCCGGCGCGTCGTTCACCCCGTCGCCAACCATCATGGTAGGCGCTTGACGGACTTCCTTTTGCACCAGTTCGATCTTTTGCAGTGGCGTAAGTTCGGCCCTGATTTCATCGAGGGGTAATCCCTCGGCAATGCGGCGCGCCACATCGGCGCGATCGCCGGTCGCTAGAATGATGCGGTTAAGCCCGAGCCGTTTCAGTTCGGCCAGGGCTTCTCCAGCACCCTCGCGAAGCGCGTCGCTAAAAAGCAGTGTGCCGGCAAATTTTCCATCAACAGCAATCGCGGCGGTCATCACTTCTGCCTGCCCGAGAGTTGGCACGTCGGCTACCTTCGAAGCTATATAGTTCAGACCACCTCTGGCAACTTGCGTGCATCCTATCGTTCCTGAAATCCCTTCGCCCGGTTTTTCCGAGACGTGCGTGGGCGGCGTCAAAGCAAGGCCGCGGTCAAGGGCGGCCGCAACCACGGCGCGCGCGGCCACATGGTTGGAGCCCTGGTCGAGAGAGGCAATCAGCCGGAGCAGATGATTTTCATCCGCCAATGCATTGATGACTGCAAGATGGGGCTGACCGTCGGTAAGAGTTCCGGTCTTGTCGAGAACGAGTGTTCTTACTTGCCCGAGCTTTTCAAGAATATCGGCCCCTTTTACGATGAGCCCAGCACTCGCTGCACGCGACATACCTGCAGTCCACGCCATAGGAACGGCCAGGATGAGAGGGCAGGGGGTTGCGACGACGAGCACGGCGACCGCACGGACCGGATCACCACTCAGCAGCCATGCAAGTCCCGCTATCGAAAGCGTCGTCAGGAGAAAGGCAAGGGCGTAGCGGTCGGCCAGACGCGACATATGTGCCTTGCTGTTGTGAGCAGCCTCGACCAGCCGGATGATTCCAGCGTAGGTGCTCTCGCTTGCCGGTTTGGTGACAATCATTTCGAAGAGGTTGCCAGCATTGGCAGACCCGCTCATGACAGGCTGTCCGCGTTTTCTGTTGACGGGTAAGGCTTCGCCGGTGAGTGCCGCCTCGTCCAGAACGGCGTCTTCTGCAAGCGCACCGTCAGCAGGCACAATGTCGCCCCTTCGCACCACAAGCCGATCGCCGGTTTCGACCGCCTCGATGGTGATTTCTTCCAGATTTTCGCCCCGGCGCCGCGTTGCCAATCGGGGTGCCCGCTGCAGAAGCGCTGTCATGTCTCGTCGCGCGCGACCTTCGGCGATGCTTTCCAGATATTGACCGCCGGAATACATCAGGGCGACGACGGCGGCAGCCAGATGTTCGCCGAAAATCAATGCCGAGCTCATTGATAACAGCGCGATCGTATCGAGTCCGAATTCCTTTCGCCGAAGGCTGACGAAAATCTGTCCCGTAAGCGCAAGGATCACAAGAATGGTCGTAGCTATCAGCGCGGTATCGTAGACAACATTGAAACCACCAAGCATCCCGATGAGGGCAGTTGCAAGTCCCCCGAGCGAGGTGACGACTAGCGCTGGACGTAGTCGCTTCAATATATCGGCAAGGGAGTGATTGCGCATTATGGCCCTCCACGATGGATGTCACGGAATTGTCTATGATACCGACTGTCGCGCGGGCGGCGTTGTCTTGCCCGCAACCTCACCCTTGCCAGGTCCAGTTGCGGATTTCTGGCATGTCTTCGCCATATTCCCGGACGTAACGTGTATGTTCCGCAAGTTTTGCCTCGAGCATTCCCACAACGCCTGCAGCCTTATTCCTGAGGCCTGGCACACGATCGATTGCCGAAAGGGCGAGGTGGAACCGGTCGAGTTCGTTCAGAACCGTCATATCGAAGGGCGTCGTGGTTGTCCCCTCTTCGATGAAACCGCGGACATGGATATTTTGGTGGTTGGTACGCTTGTACGTGAGCCGATGGATCAGATATGGATAGCCGTGATAGGCGAAGATGACCGGCCGATCTGTGGTGAAAAGGCGGTCAAATTCCTCATCCGACAGCCCGTGCGGGTGTTGTTCCTGCGATTGAAGCGTCATCAGGTCAACGACATTGACGACGCGGATCTTCAGTTCGGGTATCGCCTGTCGTAGCAGGGTCACGGCGGCCAGCGTTTCCATCGTCGGCACGTCGCCGGCGCAGGCCATCACGACGTCGGGTGCTATGACGCCATCCTCATTGCCAGCCCAGTCCCATATGCCGATACCGGCCTCGCAATGCTTCACCGCCTCATCCATGGTCAGCCATTGTGGTTCCGGTTGCTTGCCGGCTACGATGACGTTGATGCGGTTCCATGTCCTCAGACAATGGTCGCCGACCCAGAGCAGGGTGTTGGCGTCCGGCGGCAAATAGATGCGGACGATATCGGCTTTCTTGTTGGCGACGAGGTCGATGAAGCCAGGGTCCTGATGGGAAAAGCCATTGTGGTCCTGCCGCCAGACATGCGAGGTGAGCAGATAGTTTAGAGAGGAGACCGGCTTGCGCCAAGGCAGTTCACGAGCGACCTTCAGCCACTTGGCATGCTGGTTGAACATTGAATCGACAATGTGGATAAAGGCTTCGTAACAGGAAAAGAAGCCATGCCGGCCGGTGAGGAGATAACCTTCCAGCCAGCCCTGGCACAGATGTTCGGAAAGCACCTCCATCACCCGTCCGTCGCGTGACAGGTGGACATCGTAAGGCTTGATTTCCTGCATCCAGACCCGGCTTGTGGCGTCGAAGACCGCTCCGAGGCGGTTCGATTCCGTTTCATCCGGTCCGAAGATGCGGAAGTTGGCGTCAGTACGGTTAAGCTTGAGAATATCGCGCAGATATCTGCCGAGGATTTCTGTCGTCTGGATCATAAGCGCGCCACGTTTTTCCACCGGGATCGCATAATCGCGGATATCCGGTACGCGAAGCTCCTTGCGCAAAATGCCACCATTTGCATGCGGATTGGCACCCATGCGCCGTGTGCCCACCGGAGAAAGGGCGCGCAGCTCCTCTTTCAGCCGGCCGTTCGCGTCGAAAAGATCATCGGGACGGTAACTGCGCATCCAATCTTCGAGGATCCTGCGGTGGCCTTCATTCTCGCGGCAATTGGCGACCGGCACCTGATGGGCACGCCAGAAGTCTTCGACCTTCTTGCCGTCTACTTCCTTGGGTCCTGTCCAGCCCTTGGGACTGCGCAATAAGATCATCGGCCAGCGCGGCAGGCCATCCAGTCCCCCGCCACGGGCATCAGCCTGAATGGCGCGGATGCGGTCGATGGCCTGATCGAGAGCGGCCGCCATTTGCCGGTGCATCTTTTCCGGTTCATGTCCTTCGACAAAGAATGGCTCATAGCCGTAACCCCGGAAGAGATGGTCGAGTTCCGTATCGCTCATGCGGGCGAGCAGGGTTGGACTGGCGATCTTGTAGCCGTTAAGATGCAGAATGGGCAGCACCGCCCCGTCGCGCGAGGGGTTCAGGAATTTGCTGGAATGCCAGCTTGCCGCGAGCGCTCCGGTCTCGGCCTCTCCATCACCCACAACACAGGTGACGATCAGCTCCGGATTGTCAAAGGCCGCGCCATAGGCATGCACCAGAGCATAACCGAGCTCGCCGCCCTCGTGAATGGAGCCGGGTGTTTCCGGAGCGGCATGGCTTGGTATGCCGCCTGGAAACGAGAACTGCCTGAAAAGTTTCCTCATGCCCGCAGCGTCCTCGGAAATCTGCGGGTAGATTTCGCTGTAGCTTCCTTCGAGATAGGTGCTTGCCACCATGCCAGGGCCCCCATGACCGGGACCGCAGACATAGATCATATCGAGATCGCGGTTGCGGATGACACGGTTGAGATGGGTGTAAATGAAATTTAGACCAGGCGTCGTGCCCCAGTGGCCGAGCAGGCGCGGCTTGATGTGCTCTGCCCGCAGCGGTTCGCGCAGAAGCGGATTGTCGAGCAGGTATATCTGGCCGATTGAGAGGTAATTGGCGGCGCGCCAGTAGCGATCCACAAGCGCGAGTTCCTGAGAGGTGATCTCGCAAGTTGTCATCGAAACATTTTCGGGCTGCATGGTACTGCTCCTTGAAATTCAGTTCAGTTTGCGACGTGCGGAGGACGTCATCCGCCCGGTGAGAAAATGGAGAGGCACTCCTCGGCAATCATCTGCTCTTCGTCTGTGGGGATGACATGGATGGCAATCCGGCTTGCCTTGGAGCTGATCGTCAGCGCGTTGCGCTGATTGGCGTGCTCGTCAAGCTCGGCGCCCAGCCAGAGCAGCCGGCTTGCGATCCCGGCGCGGATATCCGGCTGGTTCTCGCCAATGCCGGCGGTGAAGACCAGCCCGTTCAGCCCGCCAAGTGTTGAAGTCAGACGACCGATCTCGCCGGCGACCCTGAGTATGAAAAGCTCGATCGCTTCGCGAGCTTGCCTACTATTGTCCTTGAGAAGCTCACGGGTGTCGCCGCTAAGGCCCGAAACGCCGAGAAGACCGGACCTGTGGTAAAGTATATCTTCGAGTTCTGCTCGCGTTTTCCCCAGCGGCCCAATTAAATGAAGCAGCACCCCCGGATCGATTGCACCGGGACGCTTCGCCATGGGAATGCCGTCGAGGGTGGAAAAGCCCATACTCGTATCACAGCTTTTGCCGCGCTCGATGGCGCAAAGACTTGCGCCGCTCCCGAGATGGGCGATTATTACCTTTCCGTCGGCGATCTCGGGCGCCCTTTCGGTCAGAGCTCGCGCCACGTAACGGAAGGAAAGCCCGTGAAAGCCGTAGCGCTTTATGCCCTGGTCGTGAAAGGCGCGGGGAATGGCGAAGCGTCGTACAAGGTCGGTCTGCGTTGAATGAAAAGTCGTGTCGAAGGAGGCCGTCTGCAAGAGTTTCGGTCGCAGGTGCGTCACTGCCCGAACCAGTCGCAACGCCTGCGGCTGATGCAGCGGCGCCATGTCCACGAGTGATCGCATCCGTTCCATGGTTTGATCGTTGATCCGGACCGGACCGTCGAATATGTCGCCACCATGCACGATGCGGTGACCGGCAGCCGTGACGCTGTCGAGATCGAAATGGGCTGCCAGCGCGCAAAACACCTCATCCATCAGTGCGGCAAGGTCTTCCTCAACATCGCTTTTCAAGGGTAGATCAAGCCGGGTCGGTCCCTCCGCCAGATGCAGCGTCAACGGCCGATCGGAAAAATCAACCACTGCCTTGCCGATGCGTTTCGGTGTTTGCCGGTCGAGCCTGAAAATACCGATCTTCACCGTTGAGGAACCAGCATTAAAGGTCAGGAGGAGTGTCTCATGCATGCGAACTCTCCGTTTGCGGCGGGCATATCGCCAGTGCTGGCGGCCATTGCGTTTCCGTAGTGGCGTGATGCTCCCTCCTGGAGCCTCTTTCATCCTTCAGCTTCTCTAACCTATCGGCGATCTTTCGCCCTTCTGCCTTGACATAGCGCAATCCCCGGTCGTTTCCCGAGTGGTTGTCGCCAGCAAATTCATGCGTTGGTCGACCGCTGTTGATCGCTGTCAATGTGAAAATCCCCCGGAACCGGAAGATCGGAAAGATCATTCGGGAGATTATAAATGTCAGGAGATTACGAGGTCGGTTTGCTCACCGTTTCCAATGTTGTTCGCGCCTATGCCGTCATCCAGCATCTTTTCTCGTCGGTTTCCTTTAAGGAGTGGCAGGCTGCCACGGATACTGATCATAAACGGCGCGATTGGCTCACCGTAACCGATAGCGCGGGAGTGATCCGCGGTGTCTGCTATGTATTCGTCACCAGCTACCCACAATCGCCGCAAATGGAGGTTCCGGTCTTTGCCTCCTTCAGCCTGTTTGACGAAAAGGGCGTTGCGCGGCTGCTGTTCGAAAAGATCAAACAACAAGCCAGAGAGCTGAAATGTCAGCGTATTCATTTCTGGCCTGCCGGCCCGAAAGGCTGGTCGATCGTCGTAAACCCGCACGATCGACACGCACCCGCCACCGGGCTGGTCTATGATCTTCGTACCGTTGAAGGTGACGGCTCTTCAATCGATGCGACAAAGACATAACCGACGCCGCGAACAGACTTGATGATGTTTGGATGCTTGCTGTCGGTTTCGATTTTTCGGCGCAGACGTGCGACCTGCGCGTCGATGGACCGGTCGAATGCATCCAGACGGCGCGATCGCGTTTCCTCCATTAGAAAATCACGTGTCAAAACCCGACCTGGATGCCTGGTAAACGTCACAAGCATATCAAATTCACCGGTCGTCAGCTCAATCTTGGACCCTCCGCACGAAAGAAGCTGGCGGCGAGACAGGTCGAGTGACAAGCCGTCGAAGCAAAGCATTTCATGTGGGCGCGGCCGATTGACCGGCAGACGGCGGCGCAGGATCGACTTCAGCCTCGCCTGTACCTCGCGAAGATGAAACGGTTTGGCAATATAGTCGTCAGCGCCGATCTCAATGCCCACGATGCGATCCACTACGTCGTCACGGCCGGTCAGCATGATGATAGGCACATCCGAATCCATCCGGACTTCTCGGGCGAGATCAAGACCATCCTGAGCACCCGGGAGGGTGAGATCAAGGAGGATCGCGTCGATTTCATTGCGTCTGAGATGTGATCTCATCTGGACACCGTCCGCCGCGGCGCTGACGTGATATCCCTCTCCTTCAAAAAAACGCGTGAGCATCTGTCGCACCCTTACGTCGTCATCGACAATGAGCAAGTGACCCTGGTTCGCTGCCATTCTCTTGACCTCGCGTTACAATTTGTCACGAACTGAAGCCGTTCGTCACAGTTCAGGCATCATTCAGTTATCTTGCCGGGCTTAACTCCATCAGGAAGCAGATGGAGAACAAGATGTACAGCACCGGCGAATATCGCGCTTCAACTCATCAAATTTCGGCACCCGCGCACGATATTTATTGTTTGCGGGACATTTTTCGCAATCAGCCTGCCGAGCATCTGAAGGTCGGACGCTCGCTGTTCCTTGAAGGGGACGAAGCTGCACATATTTTCGAAGTAAGTGATGGCGTATTGCGGATGTTCAAAATTATAGCAGATGGCCGCCGTATCATCACCGGTTTTCTCTATGCAGGCAATGTTCTCGGCGTATCGTTCGGCAAGCGCTACCTTTACAGCGCAGAAGCGGTGTCCCCTGTAACGCTGCGCCGGGTTACGCGCAGGCATTTCGAGAAAGCCGTCGGCGACAATGACAGACTGCGACCCGAAATGTTTGCGCTTGTTTCGGACGAAATGGCTGTCGCCCAAGACCAGATGGTGCTGCTGTCAAGCAAAAGCGCCGAGGAGAGAATGTGCACGTTTCTTCTGAAGTTTCTCCAGCGTAAAGCACAGCAGGGGGAGTGGGAAAAAACGATCGAACTCCCCATGTGTCGTCAGGACATTGCCGATTACCTCGGGCTCACGATCGAAACCGTTTCGCGGACCCTTACAAAGCTCATCAAAAGGGGCGTCCTTCGGATCGAAAATGCCGGGGCGCGTCAGGCAATAATAGTCGAGAAGCCGCTTCTGCTTGCACAATTGGCGGGTGACAGCGATGATTACTCCGACGTGCGGCAGCAACTGGTCGTTCAAGGTGGACGGCACCGCCACTAGCAAGCGTCGCTCGACGGGACAACGATGCCTGAAATTTTGCCTATCGAAGAGCAGGGCAAGCTGCAGCTTGAGGCCCTCATTACTCTCCTGGATGGTGCAAGCATCGTCATTCACGGAATGGACGGCAGGATCAAGGGCTGGACCGCGGGTAGTGAACATCTTTATGGCTGGAGTAAAAACGAGGCGCTTGGAAAAATTGTCCACCAGCTTCTCTCCACCCAGTTCCCGATGCCGCTTTCGGAGCTCAGACGGCGTGTTTCCCGACAGGGATCATGGAGCGGCGAAGTCGTTCATTACCATAAGAATGGTCACAAACTTCTGATCGCAACGCGATGGTCATTTGTCGATTTCGGCGGCGACCAGGCACCTGTGGTGGTTCAGACAAACAATGATGTGACGGACTTGAAAAGAATGCAGGACGAACTGGCCCGGCGCGAGGCGCACCTTCTTTCCATTCTGGAAACCGTTCCCGATGCGATGGTTGTCATCGACGACCGGGGCATCATCTCATCCTTTAGCGCGGCGGCTCAACGGCTGTTTGGCTACGAAGCGAACGAAGTCGTAGGGCATAATGTACGGGTGCTAATGCCGGATCCAGACCGGGCCGCGCACAACGGTTATATAGAGCGTTATTTGTCTACCGGGGAAAGGCGGATCATCGGATACGGTAGGGTGGTAACCGGACAGCGCAAGGATGGATCACGTTTTCCGATGGAGCTGTCGATAGGTGAGTCGATTGCCGACGGCAATCGTATTTTTACCGGATTTGTCCGCGACCTGACAAGCCGGCAAAAAGTAGAGGAGGAGTTGCGCCAGTCGCAAAAAATGGAAGCGATTGGTCAACTGACCGGCGGTCTGGCGCACGACTTCAATAACCTTCTCACTGTCATCAGCGGCAACCTTGAAATGGCAGAAAGCATGCTCCGCGACGAAGGCGTTCGACGTCTGCTTCGAGAAGCCCAGGATGCCGCTGAGGACGGCGCGAGGCTGACACGACAGCTTCTGGCCTTTGGCCGCCGCCAGCCGCTCAACCCCCGTAGGGCAGACATAGGTCAACTCATTAGCGGCTTTTCTGAATTGATGCGACGCACGCTCGGTGAGACAATCGAATTCAAGACGGTCACAACCGGTTCGCAGAACGAGGCCCTGGTCGACAGTTCTCAACTACAAAACGCGCTTTTAAACCTCGCTATTAATGCCTGCGATGCCATGCCAAAGGGTGGAACCCTGACAATAGAGATAGCGCCGGTCAAATTTGATATAGACCATGCGCGAATGTTCCCGAATATAAAGCCGGGTAATTATGTGCAGATTTCGGTCACCGATACGGGAACGGGTATGACGCCGGAGGTCAAAGACAAGGCATTCGAACCTTTTTTCACCACTAAAGACGTCGGAGCCGGGACGGGTCTGGGGTTAAGCATGGTCTATGGCTTTGCCAGACAGTCGGGTGGCAATGTCCAGCTTTACAGCGAATTGGGGCGGGGGACGACGGTGCGGATTTTTCTTCCTGCGGCCCCGAACATTGCCATACCGTCGGAGGACGCCACCAATGATCCACCAGTCACAATTGCTTGCGGCAGCAGGGAACGAATTCTCGTCGTTGAGGACGATGCCCGCGTCCGTCGTATCGCGGTCGCGCGACTTGTTGCTCTTGGCTATGGCGTTGTGGAAGCCTCCAACGGCGTCGAGGCTCTCGAGCAGCTTGAACGCCATCCCGATATTGACCTCCTTTTTTCCGACGTCGTGATGCCAGGTGGCATGGCGGGCGATGAGCTTGCAGACCGTGCCCGGGGTTTGCGACCGGACATCAAGGTTCTGTTTACGTCGGGTTATGCCGAACCGGCTGTTGCCGGGCGGCAGTTGGCGGCCAAGGGAAGGTGGCTAAGAAAACCCTATACCGCCCGCGAACTGGCGGTGAGCCTGCGCGAAATCCTGGATTAGACTGCTGTAGGCGGTAAGTGGCGTCGTTCTTACTTCATATAATAGCCGTTGCTGGGAAGACCGACAGCGGCAATGACAGGATGACGTCCGATAACTATCGCCGCACTCCCATTACTACGAAAGCAACCCAGCCAAATCGCTCAGTATCAGCCATTGTCCGGAAGCGTGCCCTTTTTTTCAATCGCGGTCGTCGGTCAGGGGCAGTGCCTGAGCTCGGCGGCGTACGTCGACCTCCAAGGTACCTGAGACGATTGCGCCCATTGCGAGCAATGCGAAGGTCGCGTTGGCCAGCCAGCCAATTACGGGAATGAAGTTCAAGAGGGCCATCACGGCCAGCCCTGTGAGGAGCTCGCCTATCTGGGTGAACATGCACTTGCGCCCCATATTGCCTCAGGCGATCTCATTCCTGTTTTGGAAGACTGGTCTCCCGAATATCCGGGACTTAGCCTTTATTTCTCGCAACGGCGACACATGCCAGCCAAACTGCGTGCCTTCATCGAACTGATCCGAGAGCGTTCGACTAGCGATAACTGATAACCAGAGTCTATCTTACTCCTTAACCGCGTCGTTGGTTCATAGCTCTTCAACGCGAATACCGCCGCAAATTGTTTCCATTTTCAAGTTGCGGACGTAGCTTGGCGGGAAGTCTCCCGATCAATGCGCGGGCGACTCTCAGATGCAGATCGTCCCTAGGTGAGGCTGGATGATGCAGGTAAAGGTCTCGGCCGCTTCAAACATCGGCGTGCTTTATGACGTGAGGCGCCCAGGTGGATCGCGAGATTTCGTCTTCGGTCGGGTTCACCGTGTCATACTCCTCCAACAGCGTTAGGAACGCACTATTTGAATGCATGATATCCTCAGGCTTGAGGAATCCCCACTCACATTCCTCGCAATGCGCATAGATCATCTGCCGGGTCACGTCCTTCTGGAGATAAAGGCGGCCCTGATTGTCACACTGTGGGCAGGTCCCGACATAATAGAGTCTCGCCATCAATGATTGCCGCTCCCGCCATCCAAGCCGGTGTCGTTGCAGCCGCCGGTATGTGGAAGGTAGTCGTGACCGCCAGAGCTATCCGTAACGCCGCTGCCGAACACTCGCCGCAATCCCTCTCTCCGAGGCCAGATGAAGACCAACAGCACGAGCAGGACCAAGGCGAAGCTACCAGCCATCATGAATTGCAACAACAATTCCAAGTCTCCTCACTGCGTGATTTCACGGCTAGCATAGTCCGATCAGCATGAGATGGAACCAGAAAGAGACCGGGTAAGCCGCCGAATTGCATAAGTTCCCAGCATATATCTATAGCCGATAAACTCTCCTGCATCCAAGTTGATATTGAGGGGGCATCGATATGCTGGCTGGATGCGCGTTTTAAGTTCAACCATCCTGCAATACTGTGGATCGGATACCGGGTGTTTTCTCAGGACTAAGAAACGGATGATTTTACCGGTAGCAAATTCAGCTGAAACGTAACCCAGCATCGTACGGTGGGGGGCATTATCGGGGGAGGACGTGCCTGAAGGCCAATTTCACTGGCTTACAGTTTCCGGACGTGGGTTAGATGAAGTGCCAGTGGGGGAGAATCTTCCCGAAGTGCATCATGCCTGTTTTGAGGGTAGGGGATCAGGCCTCTCCTTGCAAATGTGCCATGAACGCTTCGGTTGGCGTCTTGTAGCCTAGGCACTTTCTGGGTTGGTTGTTGATATGACGCGTGAGGTGGAGAAGGTCGCGCTGTGACACGACTGCCAGGTCTGTGCTGCCTGGCAGGAAGCGTCGAATTCGCTTGTTGGTATTCTCGACGGTCCCTTTTTGCCAGGGCGCGCTTGGATCGCAGAACCAGCTTCGTGCGCCAATTCCATCCTCCAAAGCCCGGAATGCAGCAAACTCCGTGCCGCGATCGAAGGTAAAACTCTGGCGCGCGAATGCGGGCAGGGACGAGAACGCACGCACGATCTTGTCCATGATCGGGCGCGAATGCCGGCTCGGGTTTTTGATCAGCACCGTGTAGCGGCTTTTGCGCTCTACAAGTGATGTTACATTGGCATGTCCAAACGGACGCTCGAATATGATGAGGTCACCCTCCCAGTGCCCGAACTGCGATCTGTCTCCAATAAAATCAGGCCTTTGCGATATGCGATGGCTCGCGGGGAATACGCCGTCGCGAGGCTTCCTTGAGCCCCGTGGGCGACGTTTGCGACGCGCTTCCGGCAGGTATCTATAGAGACCGAGTTCGTAATCTTCCTTGCTGTAGATGAACCGGTAGATCGTTTCTGCAGACACGCGAACGGGGCTTCTTCTTTCCGACAGCAGACGTCCGGCGATCTGCTCTGGAGACCACCGAGCCTCCAGTTGACTGATAACTTCAGCACGAAGATCTGGATGGCGTCGAAGCTTTCTCAGACGCCGCCGACGTTCGCGCGTAATCTCATCAGCAATGGTCGGAAAGTAGCCGCTGTATTCAGGAAGTTCCTGATCGCGGAACGTGTTTCGACGGATCTCCCGATAGATCGTCGATCGGTGGCGTCCTAGCCGACGGGCCATTTCATTGACAGCAAGTTTCTGCTCTACGAAGCGATGAAGAAGACGACGATCGGCGAGGGTCATTTGCTGATAACAGTCAGACATGCCAAAATCTCCAAAGTGAAGCCATTGAAAATATTGGCATGTCGCACTTGGAAATAGAATGTACCCGGCTACATACGATGTGGCGGGAGAGTTGAAATGTCCGCCGGTTTGCAAAGTAGAAATGTCCGATCAGCCCCGATCTGAGCGGCTGATCCCGATTGCAAGATCAGATCGGGGCTGGTGGTAAACACACCTCTTCGGCTTTAGCGTTGAGACGCCTCACTCAGCAGCCTGCTGCCGCGACAGCGCCTTCTTTCGCCGCGAAATTACAGCCGGATCGTTGGTGAAGTCTTTGCGGCGACCGGGTCCACGAACGCGTTTGACATAACCATTCTTGTCGCTGTTGCTCTTCACCTCAGGTTTTGCCTGCGCGTCCTGGCGTTCTTTGATATAGGCCAAAACATCGCCGAGCCGCTTGTTCTCGGTGATCGCCGCATGCGTCACCCGCTGATCCTTGGCAAACACCGTGTAGGGCAGGTAATGCCCTTTCCAGCGCACATCCATTCGGCCATCGGCATAGGCGTAGGTCTCGACATATTTGCCAACAAGGCCACGCGTGACGTCGCTTTCTTCCAGCATGATCCGCTGTCGCTCATAGGAAAATGTCAGCTGCGATCCGACATAACGCTGTTCTCGCTTGCAGAGGATCTCTTTCAATCGATCCGACGCCAGGTTCATCGGTCGATGCAAATCCTCGGATCGGGCAGGGCAAACCGCAAAACGGGCGTTGTAGTCCTCCATAAAGCCGGGCAAAAAAGCATTGCCAGCCTCCATGCTGTCGATGCCAGCCAACCGCAATTCCTTGACCAGACGGTCCTGAAGCGTCCGGTTCATCCGCTCAACGCGACCTTTGGCCTGGCTCGAATTTGCACAGAGAATTTCTATATTTAGCTCGCAAAGCGCTCGCCCGAACTGCGTCATGCCCTGACCACCTCTGGCATCCTTCTTTGCCACCCGAAACACCGAATGTTTGTCGGAATAAAAGGCAATCGGCGCGCCGTGGCACTGGAGATAGAGCTCCAATGCCTCGAAGTAAGTGAAGGCACTTTCGGACCGCACAAAGCGCAATTGCATCAGCTTGCCGGTCGCGTCATCAACGAACACCAGCAGTGAGCAGGGTGGTCCGCGATCCTCAAACCAACGATGCTCCGACCCATCAATCTGCACCAGTTCGCCATAGGCCTCGCGTCGCAACCGTGGCCGATGAAACGTCCGGCGCTGCTTGCGCGACAGCCAAATGCCAGCATCGACCATCCAGTTGCGCACCGTCTCGCGCGACACAGACAAGCCATCGCGCTCAGCCAGCTTCTCCGTCGCCAATGTCGGCCCAAAATCCGCATAACGTTCCCGAACCAGCGCCACCGCATAATCACGAACCCCGTCACTGATCCGGTTGTTGGACGGCCGGCCGATCGCCTTGTGCCGGATCGACGCAGCGCCGCCACTCCGTATTCGGTCCAGCAGCCGACGCACCTGGCGCTCACTCAGATCAAGAACATGCGCCGCAGACACCGTCGTCATCCGCCCGGAAACAACCTTCGACAAAACCTCGATCCGCTGCAGATCGCGCTCGCTCATCGCTATCAATCCCATCTGCAATCTCCCAGATGCCAATCAGACCCGGGGAGTGTGACATTCCAACTTTGCAGAAACAGGACACTTTAACTTTGCGGCTACATACGATAATCGCATAACATATATTATGGAACTTGATTTATCGAAAAGGCGATGTTCTTTTGTAAAAACGGAACCAGGTATGGCCCAAACAGCGGGCTTTTGGCCCAAAACGGAGCCTGGCGTGGCCCAACTCAAACAGTTGCGTAGAAGCAATGTCATTTTGGGTTGGTCGGATACAGACGAACCTCGACGGTGACGAACCCCAGCCATCGACAACGCCTACCTAAGACATCTGGAAAGCTGTTTTCAGTTGGCGTGTGACCGTGTACGACCAGTCGTTCAAACGGCAAATCGTGGTCCAGAAAACCTTCTCTGATCCATCTCAGGTCACGGGGGTCTTGTTGGTCAAGTGGAACCCCAGGCCGAATACCAGCCTGGACGAAGCAAAGGTTGTCGTTGATGATTTTATCGGCTGCCCCGTTCAGCAGTTCCTGGTGATGACTGAACTGCTCAACAAGGGCATCTTGGATATCATCCAGTTTGCCTGGCCGGTTCGGCAGATAGCTGTCAATCGTCGCCATGCCACCCATCTGCGTCAGCCAATATGTGATCAGATTGTCGGTATATAAGCCGTTCATGAACGCGCTCAGGGTACGTCCCCAATCTCCGCAATAAGATCGTTATGTCGTACAAGTGACATGATCAAGGCAACGTTATCACCGTTGAAAAGAACTAACGAACCGCCTGATCTTTATCTCAGCAGATATACTTCAGCCTACTCGCGATCCAGAGAACGACATGTGTTGTAGGCTTTTCGCCCCAACCCTGCTTCGGTCGATCCGGTGCTCGATTGTTCGAGGCGATAATTCCAATCTGACACCGACTTCCTTCTGCGTCGCATCTATCGTCAGAAGCTGGAGGATACTCAGATCAACGCCGTCAACTTTGGACCTTGGAACCTCCCGTGGTAGCCGGTCAATCTTCACGAGCAGGGTGAAGCGAAAACAAGGGCATATATCCGTAAATAGCAAAGCCCCTATGAAATGTAGCCGTAACCGATTTGCGGACGATGCCGACATCACAAACATGAGTAAAAAATACAACTTTCTATTGAAACCTGTACGAAAACCGGGTTTAAGATTTTTGGTGCCCCGTTCTCAGTTGGTTGAAATAATACTGGGACGGGCGGGTCAGAGGTTCTGCTGGTTACTGATGATAGTAGTGTCGGCGATAATATATCACTAGGAGGACAAAGTGTTCTTGACTATCAAGGAATATCTCCTAAGCGAACGATTTTTTTTGGACGCTTTATTATCTGCCTGTTTGTATTTTTGTTTCTTTTATTACGTGCCTTACTTAGTGAAATCCACTTTTTCCGGGGAAATAAAAACCGGGATCGGCTCATATAGAGCTGCAGAGAAACCGTTCAAATATTTTTCTTTTCTTCTCTTCAACGTAGCACTGTTCCTCATCACAGGATTTGGTGCGTTTGTAATTCTTCGTCACAGATATGGATTTTTCTAAGTAGGGGGTGGTGATATGGCAACTTTTTTTGATGATTTTACACGACGAACATTTGATAATCTCACCAAGCCATTTCACAGTGCCCCAGACGCGGTAGCCAGCGGCTACTCTGCCTATGTAGGGATATCCAGTGGGTTGTTAGACAATGCCCTGAAGGGAGGCATTAAAGGCACGGCGGCTGGAAAGCTGGCGCTTTCTTTCAGAGCTATTGAAGATGTAGTTGTTTCCGTTGCGACGGGAGCCACCGATCGCGATCTAAGCGGTGCGGCGAATATTGCCGGCGGGCTATTTGCCAGCGCCGTTGTGGGCATTATAGCAGCCCCGACGCTCACAGGGGTCGCCGCCGTTGTCGTGGCCGGATATGTCGGTTCTGCGGCAGCTGAAGCTCTCTACGATACCGTCAATCAGCACTACCCGAACGCGTCTGATGATCTTTATGAGTTTACGGCAAACTTTGCCTCAGATTTGCGAAGTGCCGTTACGGACGCCGCTGGACGATACTCTGTTGGAGACTTTTTCCAGTCGATTAAATCAATGTGGGACGATGAAAGTGGTGACTCGGAACCGAAGCCTGCTTCCTCATCTCAAGAGGGATATTCTGACGAAAACACAACTGTTTTAGAGCCGATCATCATCGATGCCGAGCCGCCCGCTGCGGGGCAAGTGCATGTGGTGGAATCCTGGTTTGACCCTGTCGTTCTCGATCTGACAGGCAGCGGCATTAATATAACCGCGGTTGGTTCGTCGAATACGTATCTGAATATGGAGGGGGACGCGCTACAGCATAAAACCGCCTGGGCAGGAAGCGGCAACGGCGTGCTGGTGCTTGACCAACAGGGGTCCGGAGACGTGAATTCCCCGGAAGCCTTTATCTTTACGTCCTGGGACCCAACGGCAAAATCAAACACCGAGGCGCTGGCCAACGTCTTCGATACGAATAGAAACGGCAAGCTTGATGCGGGCGACGCACGCTGGTCCGAGTTCAAGATACTTGTTTCGAATCCCGACGGCACGCAGCAACTCCAGACCCTTGAACAACTCGGCATCGCGTCCATTGACCTGTCGACCGACAATAATCGCACGGTTTTGGGAGATGGTTCAGTCGTGGTGGGTCAGGGAGGATACACCCGGACCGACGGTACGACCGGTACTATGGCCGATGTCCAGTTTGTTTATGATGGGCAGGGCTACATCGTCGACAGGGAGACTGTCGTCAACCCCGACGGTTCGACATCGATTTTAACGTCCGCCTTCCATCCCGACGGGAGTGTTGCTTACAAGTCGACACTGGTCACGAGCGCTGATGGGCTCACGAAATCCTTAGAGTATGACATTGGTGGGGATGGCGTTCTCGATACCCGCCAAACAGAGGTCACGACGATAAACAGCGCTGGAGATCGCACGCAAACGATTTCCAACTACTCGCCAAGTGGGCACTTGCTGAGTAGGGAGATTACGTCGACAAGCGCCGACAAGAAAAACATAACGATTACGCGCGATCTGGATGGTAACGGCACCACAGATCAGGTTGAGACACGTATTATCGGTTCAGACAACAGCACCACCACCACGATAAAATATCTCAACCAGAACGGCTCCGAAAAGGAGGCCATTTCCGTCTTCTCAAATGCCATCGGAACCGCTTCGAGCGTAAAATCCGATTTGAACGGGGATGGCATTTTCGACGTCATCGAAAATCGCTCTGTCACCGTCAACGGTAGTGGAAGCGGGACGGAAGAAGTCCTCACCCAATCAAGTAATGGAACCGTCACCCAACGTGTGGTGACGACGACAAGCGCTGACGGCCGCTCGAAAGAAATACTGACAGACAAGGACGGGAATGGCGTCGTAGAGAGCAGGCAGAATTCTGGAATAGTTGTCGCAGCTGATGGAAGCTCGATAACAACCCAAAATAATTTCAATGGCGATGGGTCGTTGCGCAGTGGTCTTGTCACTACTTTGAGCGCGGACGGCTTGAGCAAGACCGTCAAAGCTGATTTTGACGGAAACGGCGTTTTCGATCTCGTCACGGAAGAAATCACCGTGGTGAACGCAGACGGTGGGCGAACGAAAACAATTGTGGAATCGAATGCCGATGCCAGCCTTCGGGCCACATCGATTTCAAACTGGAGCGCCGACGGCAAAACGAGATCGGATACTTTCGACACCGATGGAGATGGCGACCCGGACTTCGTGGAATCGGTTTCTGTTCTGGCGACCGGGGAATCGCAGAACGTGGCTAGCCTATTCAATCCTGACGGCTCGCTCCAAAGCAGAACAACGACCATCACGAGCGCAGATGGTCTGACAACGACGATTCTTTATGCTGGTAATTCTGCCGGAACGACGGATCGGACGCAAATACGCCAGACGGCCACGAATTCCGATGGGAGTTCCACAGTCACGACGAGCCAATACAGCGCCTCTGGCGTTTTGCTCGACAAAATGATCGTTACGGCTGGTGCAGACGGGCTAGAGAAAAATACCCAATGGCACAACGCCGGTTCCGGGACAATCAGTCGCTCGACGAACGAGACTACCGTCCTTAACCCTGACGGCAGTCAAACACAGACTCTGATCGAATATCATGCTGATGGCTCCGTGCGCGCGACGGTTATTTCGACGCTCAGTGCTGACCGGTTGGGTTCAATATCCCGATTTGATGCAAACGGCGATGGCCACCTTGATCGCCAGATCGAGCGAGTGACCGCGAGCGACGGCAGCTTTATTGAAACCGTGTCCGGTTATAATCCTGACGGGTCACTAAAAGACCGTACGATCACCACGCGCTCAGATGATAATCTGAATACCGTTGTTCAGAGGGACGCTAATGGAGACGGCGTTTACGAACAAAAACAGACCACAAGTGTCGTCCTGAATGGCGATGGCGGTCAAACGACCACCGTAACTGAATTCCACCCGAATGGCTCGACAAGTTCCCGATTGGTCACGACTGTCAACGGAAATGGGCTCGTTCGTGTCGTGGAATATGATCGCAACGGTGATGGTGTTGTTGATGAAAAAATTACCGACACAACTGTTCTGAAAAATGACGGTGGCAAGACCCAGACGATAACGCACTGGAATGGCGACGGCACGGTCAAGCAACAGAGCGTCACGACCACCAATGGCAACGAACTCTCGCAGACCGCCACCGTTGATAAAACGGGAGCGGGAAGGATCGACAACACTTGGACTGAAGTCACAGTCTACAATGCTGACGGCAGCCAGACGCATACCATCACGGAGTTTCATCGTAACGGCTCTTTGAAGGAAAAGACCGTCAAAACCACCAGTGCCAATGGCAATGAGACCGTCGTGTACGATCTTGATGGCGATACAATTACAGATCAGCGAAGCGTGACTCACACCGCAGCCAACGGCGATGTCGTAACAACGGTGAGAGACTACAACAGTGACGGTAGCTTGCGAGATAAGGCCGTCAACACCACGGGTTCCGATGGTCGCTCAATGACACTTGAGCGGGACACGGACGGTGATGGAACTATTGACCTGACCGAAACTCTATCAGTTGTTTCCAACCAGGATGGTAGTCAGACCGAAACGCGCTCCAGCTTCAATGGTGATGGCAGCCTCCGTGAAAAGGTCGTGGTTACGACGTCGGTAGATGCCCAAGTGGAGACAACACAATGGGACACAAATGGAACCGGCGGCTTTGACCTCACCCAAACGAAAACATCGGTTTTGAGCGCCAGTGGCGAAAGCACCGAGACGGTTTCGGTTCTCGACGGTCTTGGTGTCTTGCAGGAACGGGTTGTCACAAAGGTCAGTCCGGACGAGCGGACAACGACTGTCACCACTGATAAAAATGGCGACGGCCACATTGATCAGATAGAGACATCCGTTCTCGATGCAGCCGGAAACACCGTGGTGACCATGTCTGATTTCAACGCAGGCGGAGGCCTTGAGCGCCGCCTCATCACCACGACAAGTGACGACGGCCTCTCAATAACCAAACAGTGGGATACAGACGGGAACGGTTCGGCCGATCAAACACAAAGCGACGTGACTGTACTGAATTCCAATGGTAGTCGGACACAGACTGTCAGCAATTTCACAGCGAGTGGTGCACTCGCGGACCGGACCGTTGTGACGACGAGCGTCGATACCGCGACAACAACGTATAATTGGGACAATAACGGCGACGGAATTTTCGATCAGAGCAAAACCGAAACACTGACCGTTGGTGCCGATGGAACACGCACCGAGGTGACTTCGTACTTCAAGTCGGACGGTTCACTTGAAGCTCGATATGAAGAGTCGAAAAGCGATGACGGTCTGTCTATTGCCAAGCGGTGGGACAAGGATGGTGACGGCACATTCGAGGAGAGTGCAACTGACGTAACTGTCTTTAACAGTGACGGCAGCATTACTCAGACAATCAAAGATAACCCCTGGTTTGATACAGTAGTTTCTACCAGCGCGGATGGTCTTACGAAAACAACCGCAACAGTTAATTCGAACGCGACAACAAATGCTCAGGGAAAAACATACGCGCTCGAAAACGCTGATGGTTCCAAACTGGAAATTCGTGAAGACCTGAGTTTCAAGACCATCACGCACACGAGCGCCGATGGGCGCGTAGTGGAGGTGATGCACCATAATTTGCTGACGAATACGATCAGCCAGACTGCCGAAACCAGAATTGCGGTTGATGGAACAAAGACCGTCACGGTCGAAAATTTCAACCACCTGGGGATTCTAACAGACCGCCAAACATCGGTCACCAGCAGGGGTGGCCAAACCATTACCGACTATATGGATATCAATGGAGACGGCGTTACTGATCGCATTCAGCGCGACGTCTCAGTTGTCCGAGCGGATGGAAGTGTTGTCAGGACACTTGTAGAAACCAACAGTGACGGTTCTGTCCGGGAAAAGACAATCACTACGACGTCCGCCGATGGAAGATCATCTGTCTTGCAGCGTGATTCTGCAGGACTGGGATATTTTGACCATGTCGAGACCACCACCCATGACGTCAGCGGTGCTTCCAAGACAATATATCAGACATTCCTGAGTGACGGTTCCCTTCTACAAAGTTGGCAGAAAAATGTGAGGGCCGACGGGAACGTAACAAAAATTACGACGAACAATAGTTCACCAGACGGCCTGAGTAATGTGGAAACGCATATAATCTCCATTGATGGCTCTACGACGGGCAAAATCAACTATGTCGATATGCAATTCAATCAACCGCTATCTTCAATAACGACCACGCTGGGTAAGGATGGAAAATCCAGAGGCTTAGATGCTTTTAAATACTTGAATACAGCAGAAGTTATTTCATCTAATACTATTCGATATGAGTCGAAGCCCGACGGTTTTACCAGCGAGTTCTCGTCTGTTTTGGCCGACGGTTCAACCACTAAAGAATCATTTGGATTCGGCGAGGACATCGCTCAGCTGTTTGAAGAATTTTCTTGGCTAAGCGCTAACGGAGAATCTAAATTCACGTTAAATAGTAGCGAAAATGGAATACAAATTAAAATAGACGGCGACAACAACTCCGTTGCTTTGTCAAACCAGCTTTTCCACGCGCTTACGTTGTTCAATGGAGATGGTTCGCAATACGACTATGCAAGCCCAAGCCTTAGCAACTCGACTATATCAATAAGTGGTCAGGCGAATAAAATATGGTCGAATAATAGCACTGTATTACTCGCTAAAGGTGGCTCTGCGACGATAAACGGCATGTCTAATATCGTCATCGCCGGGATTAATACAGAGGTTTCAATTAACGGCACCGACAACCGTGTTCTGCGGACGCAGGCTGACATCTCGGGTAATCGTAGTATAGATTCACGCCACCAGGAAGACGTTCGCCTTGATAATAGGTATAGCTTCAGTTACGTCGCAGCGGATAAGACGCAAAAGACGTATCTCGACGCTAACAAGATACCGGTGATGATATTCGGGACTTGGGATGAAATCTGGGTTTATACTGTTACAACTCATGTTTTCCTGAACGGACCCATTCCTGCTATCGGCCCTTGGGGTACCTATGATGCGATTTCGGTGAACGATGCTCGAACTTACGTCCGCGGTTCCCCTGCCCTGATGCTTGAAACTGACGGCTATGTTGGCTTCGATGGCGGGCAACGCGTTAGCAGCGGCGTTGCTGGCAATTGGGTAACGGCACTCGGTGATCGCTCCGTCTCGCTTGTCGGGTCGAATATGAGGCAAGCCGTCGATTACCTCATCGGAGGCAACGGTAATGACATTATTGATGGGCGGGCAGGAGAAAGCGATATCCTTCATGGAGGCGCAGGTGACGACACAATTTATTTCGACGCTGCGAGCTATGGAAAATCCGGCGGAACATCGCTACCCCAAGCCATCGACGGCGGGTCCGGCTATGACACTGGCATCGTGACTTCCACAGGCGATGTGAATATATCGCTCGCTACTGGAAACTTCGAGGCGTTAATATCTAATAGTGGGAACGACACGATTACCGGAAATCCAAATGCCGCAGGATATATCGACGGCGGTGCTGGTAATGACATCATAATCGGTGGATTGCTTGACGATATTTTGCTGGGCGGTACTGGCAACGATACGATTTACGCCGGACAGGGGAATGATTTTCTCATTGGCGGTGCGGGGAACGACTTCCTAAGCGGGCAGGACGGAAATGACGTCCTTAATGGGTCCGACGGGAACGACGTGCTCAATGGCGGCGCTGGTAGCGACACGTTTATTTTCAATTTGGGTTTTGGTCACGATACGATCCAGGACTTTACCAAAGGCAAGGACATCATCGAGTTTGAGTATGGTTTGTTTGCAAACTGGCAGGACCTTGTCGCCAAGACGAGCCAAGTCGGCGCGGACACGAAAATTTCTTACGATGCAGAAAATTCCATTCTGATCCAGAACGTAGCATGGGCTCAACTCGGAGCTGACGATTTCCGTTTCGCCTGAATTTACGCGCTAATGGAGATTTCGACAGTGTTGTACCGATCTTATGCTTCGGTACACTCGCCGTTCCAGATGATTGTATTCTTCACTCGATGATTGCATAAAGAGCGACAGGGAATTATTTGGAGGCAAGCTTGGGAAAGCTCGTTCGTTTGTTTGTTTTGACTGTCACGTTCCTAGTTGCGGCCCAGATCAGCGTCGCCGGAGCCGCTACCTTCGAAATGAAAATGTTCGGGCATCACGTGACCATTCTCAAACGTGATTTTGAACAGGTCCTGACCATCGATGGTCGTGAAGTTCTTAAAAACGAGATTCTCAGCATCGAAGACATTCAGCTGATTTCAGGAACACCGGCGATTGTTGGATCATCGTCTGCTGGTGGGAACGCCTATGACTCGTCTCCTTTCGTCATATCATTCCCGACAAACGCAAATCCAAAAGTCGATGGCCCAGTGGACAGCTGCCGCCCGGTGAAAATGCAAGTCTCGGCCGACAAGTTATCGTTCTCCACAACAGCATTGCCAAATTCGCCGGGTGAAACGTGGGTGTGGACACCAATAAGCGGCTTCTCAAAACCTGAAGAACAGGCTTTCGTTGCCAACGTATCTAAAGGCTGGGCAGAGCTTCGTGAGAAGACGATTACTCACCCTGGAGATATTTTGGAGTTCGCCGAAGTTGCGGCGCAAATCAATAGGCTCTTAGGTCCGGAAAAGGAAACCTATTCAGACATCATTATGGGAGTTGGCTCGGGTTCTTTCAGCGGTGATTATTTCGTAGGTTCAGCATGTACCCGGCACTTATGCAACGAAGAGGAGGCATTGCTCGTCGCCTCGATCCAGGAAAAGCAGGTTTTCCTCGCCTGGAAGCCGTCCGGTAAGAAAATTGTTGTTAGCCCGCCCGTCAAAGAATGGCCTGAAAAGGCGAAAGCTGCACTGAGAGAGTGGGCGGCTAAATGGAAATAGCCTGAAAACTATTGTCGCCGAAACGCTTCTATCATGGTGCTCGTTACGTCTTGAGGAAAACACACTGGCGAATAACCACCCGGTTTCGAATAGGCGCTTCGCTTGCCACAGCGCCGCCCTCCCCGGTCTGTGTTGTAAGGACAGGCACACGAACTGGGATAACTTGCTAGTGATTCAGCAATAATGCGCTGGATGATCACAGAATCGGGAATCGTGGGGATCGATTTTTCCCGTTCTTTTGTCTTCGACACTTTATCGGAAGGTTTGTCTTCATCCGTTTTTTGTTTGTCACCGAGAAGCCTTGAAGACATCCAGCCTTCGCGTTGGGTGAGTTCGTCTCGAATATGAGACCACTCACCAAACTGATCAATCAAAAGAACTCTCCGCCCACTATCCAGGCGATCAATGATGTTCCCATTCTTGGACGGGGCTGCACGGAAGGCTACACGATTGCCGGTAACAAAACGGATTGGAAAATCTTGAGCAGATTTCTCTCGCTCCAATTTTCGCAGGCTTGGCGGATTGGGCTGCGGTTCGCGAGAGCTGGGAACTGGTTTGGACGGCTCTACGTTGCCCGACTGGGATGGCACAGTAGGACGCGTGGTGACACCGTCCTGATTCACATTAGACTTGCTGCCCATCTGATTGACTGCAGCGTAGATGAGAATTACCCCAATGATCCAGTACCGTTTCCGCATCCCAGTCCCCCATCAGGACTTTGGCGCAGACGGAAAGAACATACAAGTCTGAGATGCAGGCGGAAAGAGTTTCCCGCAGTTACTGGTAAAAACTTCTTCAACCTAGTTGAGTAATCAGCCGAATTGTAAGAGTTTCCTCTCATCCTGTGTTCGTCGTCCACCTCAGTGTCGTGACACAAACTCATCGCATGTTCAATCGGCCAAACCTGCTGGTTGGGTCTGCGACTTATATGAAGTCTCCAACGTTATCGAGCCGTCCAAAGGCAAACCGGGCATACAGCATTCTTGTCACGTGAGAGCGTCCCCGAACCGATCTCATATCTTTGCTACGGTACCACCCTGCTCTATCGGCACCCCACCTGAGTAATATTGCTTCACAGCGACATGATCGCGTAACCCTGCGGGCCGATATGCCTTTGTTTCATCGTAGTGGACAACGCCATCCAGTTTAATCCGGTCAATGACGCTCGGATGTATTGGTGCATCCGTAGGAACTGCGCGGACGCACGCCTTCCACGGCAGCCATCCAGATTTGATCTCGTCATGCTGGACGCCCGCGCTGGACGGATAAAGATGGAGCCATCTTTCATCGGTAACAATGGGATGTGGAACATTTGCCGCTCTATTCACCATCCACGAGAGCGCTATGTCTGACAGACGAGATTCCGTTTCGAGATAGCTACCGCCGATATCAGAGTGCACGCCTGCGAACCAAACCTGTTCGAACCAACCATCTTCTTTGTTCGCAGCATTTGAAGATTGATAGGTCCACGGTACACGAGCAAATTTTGCTCGATTCTCGTCTATTGAAAGCGCATGTTTTGCATGCTCGACCCTTGGATTGAGAAAAGTGTCGTAGAATTTCATCCGCCAGCCCGTCAGGTGGACAGTTTTCCACCATGGATCGCTCAGTCCTCGCGCCCATTTCAAGTGGGTCGCCAAGTACCACGCTCCTATGACGGCCCCTGTGAAAACCACGCTGGAGATGAGCCAAATACTTAGCCCAATCTCCCAAGGCATGAGTGCCCATACTGCTGTAGCTACTGCTGCAATTCCAATTGCGGCCGCGAGGATAATAAGCATCTGCTGGACGGCATTAATTCCCAATGCGCCCACGGTATCCCATACTCCGACGAAGTACGGTACAGTGTTGGCCTGATCGTTTTCATCAGCAGATCGATATTTCTCCCGAAAGCGAACAGCCAGTTCTTTCCGCTGGGTATCCAGCAACTTATTGCCCTTACCGGCACCATGTTGATAGATGGTCTTTACCGCTTCGTTCGCAACCTGACGGGCAGTTTTTGGATCGCGGTAAAATGGAGTGATACCATCCTCCATAGTGGTTGGAACACCGCATAGACCTAACACGCCACCAACGCATCGTGCGGTGTAGGCACCACGGCTGAACCCAAACAAAAATATCCTGTCCCCAGGCTCCCAGGACTGTAGAATGGCCGTGTAACAGTCGACAATATTCTTGGTTATCCCAAGGCCAGTAGCTTGTGAGAGAACATTATAAATTTTCCGAATTGGTCCGATTTTAATGTCAACGCCGTCTGAAGCTGATCCCAACCCCGCGTCGTAGAAAGCAACTTGGTCGTCGGGATTAATGGCAGACTCGGGACCGCATCTGGTTGCGCGAAACAACTTATAAACGTTGCTACGGCGCTCGTCCGGAAGGAGGCCGCCAGCTTGTCCCGTACCGTCTGAAAATATGAGAATATTCTTCGGCATGTAAATCGCCCCAATGAATTCAAATCATTTTGAAGAATTTCAGTCACTATATAAGTATTATTTTGCCGAAACAAAAAAACTATCCCCAGCTATTTTAGGTAATCCTAAGCCACATGTATTAGCATGCGGTGGTTCACCTATTAACAGTCATTGTCAGGAAGGCCGACGTGACAAGCTGACGGCGAAAGCGCGAGCATCAACAACAGGATTCTAGCTAATGCGCCGCAGAGAAATTTAGTTTGTCATCACCCGAGCCGCGTGAGCGTCCGGCGAAAGCATTTTTCGGGTTTCGAGAGATGGAATCTAAAGGCCGCGCTTCATCTCATCGGCCATGATGCGGTCGATTATTTCAGGATCGCACTGTGTGTCGATGAGGAACTCGCGGATACCGCCGTCCCACGTCCTGATGTCGGCAAGTAGGCTTTGAAGTTCTTTGATGCCGTTCTCGGTCAGACCCTTCGTGCCATCTTCAGTGCCATCGCTGACGTAAACCAGCCGGACATGATCTCCATGCGGGCCATGAAACCTCTTTGCTCTGGTATTAACGTCAGCACTAATGCTGGTTCTAATGCCAGAACATCGCCTGATTTTCCCGATCAGCAAAAACAGTTCACCGGACGCTCACCGAGCCGCAATATGATCATTGCGCTCAGCCTGAGCCTACGTTCAGTGATTTGCACCGAACCGCCTTTCTTCGGCCAAAACACTCCCTCTATAAGCACGTATGGAAACCCTTGAGACCTGTATCCCTGAAGACTTCTATTCCATGCTGGTGATGGGCGTCGGCGTGGTCATCGCGAGCTGGCTGATGATGTTCGTCGTGCGTAGATTAATCAGCTTAGCCCTAGTGGCGGCTCTTATTATTGGTGGCCTGACAGTCTGGCAGAATCCCGCAGCGCTGCGGACCGCTCAAGATACCGCCGTGCGGTACTACGACCATTGGCGTTATGATTGAAGACCACCAACGGTGGCAGCGCCTGGGATTGATGCAAAGGTCCACGGATTACCACTTCCACCACTCGTGCATCATGTCTGGGAATTTTTCTTCCTTCTCCTCACCGTCTGTTGCTCTGAGTTTTACAAAGTCGTGGCGTCGATGAATCCTGATCGCCCGCAACTAAAATATCGTCTTCACGCGGTGATCGCCAAGGATTGGTATGCTCCCAAGAGGGCGTTCACACTCACTGGCTAGCGAGCAGACTGCATTTGCAATTCGCGGATGATGTCGGAAGTTTGCTGTGGACGTGAGTAGTGCTCGGTTCGAGGTGTATCGCTTCCCGTGTATAATCATACCGTTTCCTGGAGAAATCATAAATGGCCAGCAGCTACGCAGAGTGGAAGCGCAGAATGTCGGAACTCGATGCTCTGATTGCCCAGAGGGGTGCCTATATCCTAGTGATACGAAAACTCCGTGGTATAGCGGAATTTGAAAGCAAGCTATTATTGAACCCGCCCAGGAACGGCGAAGTAGTCCCTGAGCTTGAGGAATATTTTGATCGACTTTCCAGCAACCTCTTTGGCATAACCAGAGACGACACTCGCTTCAAGTATCCCTCAAACTTCGAGAACCTGATCGAGGGAACGGCGGAATGGTGCAGTATTCAGGTCGGTGCGAAAGAATACGAGGATCAATTTGTCACAGAATACAGCGCTGACGACGAGGCTGTCTCCACGCTCCTCATACTGGGAGTCGATTTCCGTGACGACCGGGGAGACCCGCTCCGCTGCACGAAGCTTTTTGGCCGTCAGGTAACGGCTGCAGTCCTTAAGATAATGGGCGGTCTGCCCGATGCCGATGCCCTCGGGCTGAAAAGTTGGGAAAGGAAGCTTGAGAAGGATGCCCAGCTGCATCTAGCCCGCAAAGGGAAACGGTAAAGCGAGAAATGGACGCGTGTCCAAACAAGCGGCGATCAGAGAGAGGAGGTTTCAGGCGCAAATCCCTTGCACCCTAATGCGACAACCTTTCCGTTTTCATAGCTTCCGGCTTTTCCAGGCCTAAAGGACCGTCCCCACGATCCGCAACATGGGCCATGTTGTATCGACCGACCTAGATTTCCTTCGCAACATCAGAGGCCCATTCTCCGGCTGACCCCAATGCACAGATAAAGCTTGGCCAACTTTAGAGGCGTCCCCGGTCTTTGCAGCGGATTCAGCGGAGGCAATGGTTCCTACTGCAGTATCGTAGCCAGTCCCTACCGACGATAAGGGAAGTAAGCGGTCAACCTCGATAAGACGGCCCCAACTACATTTCTACAGACTCGGCGTATTCGATTTAGGCGAGACTCCGGAGTTATCTTGATCCGGCCAATAAGTGGCTCTTGATTGTCGCCGCGCGGCCGCGCAACGCGCTCGTTCCAAACCTCCGCGATCCATTTGATCTTCCTGTTGACTTTGGGGTTCGAAGTCGACTTGTCCAGCATCGTCTGAAGCTGGTCACGGATTTTTATCCCATCGACGTACAAATGGTGCGAGCGCACGGCAAGATTTTGTGGATCGGCCCGATTGAAGAGCGAGACTTCAAGAAAGAAATCTAGGTAGTGAAGGCCGTCTGAAGCACGAGCGATTCTAGCTTTTCGATATACTTCGGCGATCTCATCGATTGCAGCGAACTCGTCGCAAGCTCGAACGACGCTGTCGTCCAAAATGACCCGTGGGAAGTCGGCGACTTTACTTTCGAGTTCGTACGCGCTCAGAACACCGACGCCATACACGATCTCTTCGTCGTGGTGGGCCTGCCCTATTGTCACACCGCCGCGAACCAGAACACCAATATCAAGTAAATACCAAGTCAGTTCGTGGATGGCAAACAACAGTCGCCATAAGCCGCTAGCTGTCTTGTCTGCGGTCAGGATAATGCAGTCCGAAAAATTTTGAGCCCGGAAGCTGCTATCACCCTCCATGGGACCCCGGAGCACGCTGACTTGGCGGAGAGCATGAGCAATTCTTTGGCGCAATTCCGGATTGCGGTCCGCCTCGCGGACCAAGGCGCTAAACCCCAAGATATCTACGAACGCCACAACCCGCTCTCTATATTCTGCGGTCACCCTTTTTCCTTTACAAAAAATTTAAATGTCGACCATTTGGCATAGTCATGTAGTTCCTTATACTTCCTAGAGGAGCACCAATATTATTAAAACAACGAGGCGCAATTAATCATCGAACAATCCGCAGCTTGGCATTCCCGCTTACTTGTCAGGCTCGTCCATGTTGTTGCAGCAATTGGCTTAAGGCAACGAACCGAGGATCACGTTCAAGGTCCGGCATCGCAGCTCGTATTTTCTTGAGGCATTTATCGAGGGAGCCGAGTGACCAAATGACTTCTCGGCTGACGACCAGGTCAAGAAACTTTAGCGCTTCAGCAGGGAAGCGTGTAGCGAGACCATTTTCATTGAGGAGATGAAGCGCGTAATCTGCTTGTTCCGTTCTTTGAAGCCAGTCCTTGAGAGTTTCCAGTGCTTCAGGAAACTTGTCGCCCGTTGAGACAACCAACCGAGCAAAAGCTGCAGCAATCCCTGGTGTCAACAGGGCCTGCGACTTAGGCCAGACATACCTAAAATAGGGCTTAGCGCGGTTTTCCCAATACTCCTCGATTTTTCCACCCGAACTGTCCAGGCCATCGGTCACGGTCTGCAGTGCTTGAGCAAGCCCGGCTTCAGGAAGTCTGCTAGTCGCGAGAGAAAACTCGGATTTCAGGAAACCTTCCACGGAGTCGAGAGCTGAGAAAGTGAGCAGCCCCGCATACTGATCCGAAAGCTCCCCAAGCTCACCATAGTGTTTGGCCGTCTCTAAGAACTCATTCTTCAGTCTTCGCATCAGTGGCCAAAATAGCCTGGGAGACCAAAGGAAGCCTGACCAGGCGATTTTCGCTTCGTACTCAGACGAATTCCAGTCGAAGAGCGGCAGCAAGTTCTCCTTCGTCCACTCCTCATCCACTCGATAGAGCGAAATGGCATTTGAACATAGGAACAGCCGCCCATTTGCGAACGCCGCAATTCCCACATTGCACAGTGTCGTCAACAAAGGCGCAATATCTTCGTCGAGTCCCTGCCCATCATCCAAGTCCTGGGAATACCAGAGTTTGATCAGGCCTTCAGTCAACTCGCCGATGGGATTATTCAAAGCATCCAGAAGAGGCGAAGCGCCAGGGGCTTCCTGAATATCCCTATTATGGTCGAGAAGACGTCCGGCCAACCGTAGGAACGCAGTGCGATGCATGGCCGCGAATTTCCCGCAGGCCTGAAGCCAGTTGCTAAGACCCCGATTAATGTCTGACAGGACATTGTCCGGGGCATCGACAATTCTAGGGCCTACGCATCGCCACGAACGAGCCGCAAGGTCATCGCTCGACCAAGCTTGCAATGCCTGTCGCCAACGCGCCGTGACCCAATCACCTCCGTGTGCAAGCTCTAAAAGGGCGAGTGACGTTCTTGGAAAGTCTCGGCGGCATCGCTCCAAGAAGTCATCGCTATCGCGAAAATCGGCAGCTTCACGATGATTTTTGAGCCATTCTTTCAGCTCTCTACGACTTGCTGGCGCTGCTTCAAAGGTCTGCTCAAAGTTTCCAGCTTCCATATAGACCGGGAACTGATCCCTATCACGGACCTCTTCCCACTGGGGGTATCTTCCCCGAATTGATTCGAGTCTTGCTTGCGTCTGGGCATTAATTCGCCCTCCCGACTGCTGATACAAGGCCAGTATCCGCCAAGTTTCCCGGTCATTTCGCCGTTCCCTCCGATCCTCATCGCCCTGATCCCACGGCTGCTGGGGGTGATTGAGAACGGATGCGCTGAAATAATCGGCTTGCTGTTGGTCAAGAACAGGAGCAATTGCAGCAACGAGCTGCAGTGCCTCTCGTTGAGTTTCTATCGACCAGAGCCACCTTCCGTTATCGGCAAGTAGAGCGTCAACAGCCTGCTGCGGTCCGAATAGGTCGAGATGGGTTGCCAACGCGAAAAATCGTAGTCGTCGGAATATGACGTGTTCGAACTCGCCCCATCGATCAAACTCTCGAACAGCGCGGGCGGGAAAGTTCGCAACGTTGGCAAGCCACGCGTCACGCACAAAATCAATAAGCGCCGTCCAGTCTCTGAAGGCTCGGTTTTGCGGGTGTTCCGCGATAGAAGGGTGCTGGAAATGGGTTCGGTCTCTCTCCCCTTTCCCGCCATCCACCAAAACGGCTATATCCATCGCGTCGAGCAGCAGGTTTGTCGCATCAGTAAGGAGCAATGGCAGCGCGGCTTTCCAAGCCTGACTCTTGAACAAATCGCGCAAGGCATATGCGGTGTGGGCTCCGGGAAAAATAAGCTCCCAGTCTATGCTGCCGTCGCCCTGAACGCCGTCCTCCTCGTCGGATGGCCCGTACCCTTCCGAGATTTTCAAAAGGATGGTCAGGTGTTCCCTCAACCTTGAGCGGAGAAGTGGGGTAAGTCGCCCCTCCCTTTTCAGTTCCTCGCTCCAAGCGTAGAGGTCGGAAGGATCGTTTGGCTGGTAGAGCCTTCCCGCAAGCGCCACTTTCCAGTAGGCCTTCATGCTTGGAGATGTGACCACGCCATTTTCTAATGCTTCTCCGATAAGATACCGGAGATGATCTGAGATCGCGCCGCCTTGCTTCGAAAGCCATATCAGAGATCGCGGGTCATCTGCGTGCTTGGCGAACCAGCGAGCTATATTCCGCATCACATCGTCGGAGCTGTCCCAGAACCCGCGCCGACGTACAAGCCGCATCCAAGGCGCTCGATTATATGGTGAAGGGCGTTCAATCAGGCTGAACCTTAGCTTTTTGTCTTCCTCGACTGTAGGCGCGACCTGGAACCGCACCAAGTCCCTATGATTGAACGTGGCTTTCTCGAACTCCTCCAGCCATTCGAACGGAGCTGCCGGTGTAAGATCAGCGAATGCTTTTGCGGGCAGACCCGTCCTATCACTAAGAGCCCAAAGCATCCGTCCGACAAAATTGTCCTGCCGTGTGCTGCCTTGTGGCCGCGAACGCCCATGTCTAGAAATAATTCCTTCCTTGCCTCGCACCCCGTCTCGGTAGCTATCAGCCCAAGCTCTCAGTGTCCGATGAAGCAATGAATGTTCGTTGCTACTGTTGTACAGAATTGGCCGAACGTTTTTGGCTATCCATTCGTCGGCGACGTCGGCTTCCTTGCCCCGAGCATGCCCACCGAACGCATAAGCGTCAGGTGATTTTTCTCCGAGCAGACGGTCAGCGGCTAGTGCGTCCATCATATAACGGAGCACAGGATCATCGATACTGTATCCGACAAAACATAAAGTGTAGCCACGAAACAGCTCACTTACGAACCGCGAAGCCCAGCGCTCGGTCAAATAAGCCAGACCGAAATCACCACTGGAAACAACCAAACGCTCCAGGTCGCTGGCAGTTGGAGGTTCCGTCAGAAGGCCATGGAGATAAACGAGACCATCCCACTTCTGTTTCTTGGGCACAGGAAGAAGCGGAGCGCAATATGATGGATACTCAACTTTCAATTGCTTCATCGCCTCAATGAAGAGGCGGTCAAAGTTTGTCGTGATGAGCCTGATGCGATCATCACCAGTTTTACTCAAGGATAGTAGCGCCTCGTGGGTCGCTAGCGCATTTCGCTTTGCAAGATTGGGCGTCAAAATTTGAGCGATGGCAGTTCGAACGCGCTGACGGTGTCCCACCAGGCGGCTTTCTAAAAGACCAATCGCCGTGTCGAAGGATTTGTTAGTCAGCGCAGACTGTTCAACGGAAGATGGAACCTCGCCCAATTCGACGTATAGTCGATCCACAAGCCCACCAAAACCCGGCAGATCGGCTGGATATGATATCCCGCTCCGCAAAAGAAGACGACCTGACCATCTTCGTGTGATTGGAGAAGTTCTTCCGGAATATTCGGGCCACTTGCTATGAACTGCACCTGATATTCTCCTGGATAATGGCCGATTTTTTTAAAGTAACACAGTAACACTCAAGCGCCATCCATGATGTATTAACATTTTTCACAGCTATTCAGGGCTGCCACTTGTTGTAAGATTTGCGCAGGCTAATTGAGGTTGAGCTTTTCACGTTGTGGCCGCGCTTACAGAACAATCCCGCCAATCGAAGCTCTAGTATGCACGAATATGACTGCGGCGGGTTCAGTCAGAAGAGGGGCTTATGGCGGAACGCCTGGGAACGTTTGTCTGGTTATCGACGGCCGCCGTTCATTTATCTAAACTGCATGGACAACGGAATCGCTTGCGCGACATCAATGTAACCTGCCGATCTTTCGGTCGCGCAGATAAAGCGCGGCGCTTCGTCTGTCTCGATGACCACCGCCGTCAGCCTGCCGGTTCCATATGCACCCGTGTCGACCGCGATCCGGTTGGGGTAAATTTCCGGTAGATCAGTCTCGGTCGGTGTGTGACCATGTACGATGATCTTTTCAAATTGACCGGTGTGATCGAGAAATTCATTGCGTATCCATCGCAGATCAAACGAATTCTGCACGTCGAGGGGAACACCCGGCCTGATGCCTGCGTGCACGAAGCAATGCTGTCCAACGACCACCTTAACGACAGCGTTTCTTAGTAGCGCATGATGATGCCCATAGTATTCATGGACGAACGCTACGAACTGCTGAACGGTCGGACTGTTGCCAGGAAGATACGATTGCACGGTCGCCAGACCACAATTCCCCTCCAACCAATTTACTGCATCTGTCGTCGTCAGAAGGCCTTTGAGAACGGTCGCTTCAAACCATGGCAACAACGCAGAAGGGCTGGATTATCTGGAAAGCTTCCTAATCGGTGCCATCGATGCGGCACTGGCTGCGCAGAACGCTGTTGCCGCTATCGATTCACTCGGTCTTGGTTCCTGCTACGTTGGCGGTATTCGCAACAGACCGGAAGACGTATCCCGCGAACTGAACCTGCCCGCCGAGACGGTTGCTGTCTTTGGCCTTACCGTAGGCTATCCCGACCCGAACGTGAAGACTGACGTCAAACCGCGCCTGCCACAATCTTCCATCCTGTTTCATGAAACCTATTCGGAGGCCGCACGGGATGATCTCGATTCCTATGACGCGGTGCTTAAGACGTTTCAGGAAAAACAGGGCCTGCCACAAAACGGCTGGACAGCGCCCATTGCCCAGCGCGTCAAGGACACCGATGCCCTGAAGGGTCGCGCGGAACTGAGCCAGACATTGCGTCGCCTGGGGTTCGGCATCAAATAATGTTCGACGAGATTGCTTCCGACTGGGTGTCGCCCCCACGATCCCTTGTTAGCCGTCGCGGTCGAAGACGCGGCCTGCCGATTTTTGCGCGTGTCTTAGGTGCGGTTATGGTTCTGGACGACGAAGCCAGTGCGCATTTCGTAGCGGCAATCGCGAGCCGAGCTCGCAAGCGCCCGGCAGAATGACGCGAAGCCCTCGCGGCTTATCGGGCGCGCAAGACCCCGGACTGTTAGACGCCCGGCCTTGGTCGGGCGTACAGAATGTCAGCTGAAGTCGGCAACAGGCAATCAGCGCTTGATGAAGACACCAGCCTTCATGATCATTGGCATATATGCGCCCTGATGGGTCAGCAATGTGAGATCCTCGAGAGGGTTGCCGTCGACCACAATCAGGTCGGCATAAGCCCCCGGCGAAACTGCGCCGATTCTGCCTTCCATGCGCAACAGACGGGCTGCGATATGCGTTGCCGATGCGATAACCTCTACTGCTGGCAGGACACGCCCGCGAATAACGAATTCTTCCGACTGATAAACATGCATGCCGCCAAGCAGATCGCTGCCATAGGCCATTTGCAGCCCGGCCTCACGCATGATGGTCAGCGATTCCATGCCTGCCAGACGCACGTCATCTACCTTTGCGATGGAGGCGGCAGGCAGCCCCATGGCGGCGCCTTCGCTGGACAATTTGTCATAGGTAACAAGCGTCGGGACGGCGAAAGCACCTTTTTCGGCGGCGAATTTTGCCGTTTCGCTGCCGATGAGGTTGCAATGTTCGAGCGAGTGAACACCGCATTCCACTGCGCGGCGAATGGCCTGGTCAGTATAAAGATGGGCCGAAACATAGGTTCCGGCATTTTCAGCTTCCTCAACGACGGCAAGGATTTCTTCGCGGGAAAAACCGAGGAAATGAATGGGATCCGTGGGCGAAGATACGCCGCCATTGGCCATGATCTTGATGAAGTTCGCGCCGCTCTTCAGTTCTTCGCGCGCCGCTTTTCGCACGTCCGGCACGCCGTCACAGATGCGGCCCAACGCACCGAGCGCAAAGCCGCGTGTGCGCGTCTGGTCGTCATTATAGGGACCGCGATAATCACAGTGGCCCCCCGTCTGGGCCAGCGCCTTGCCGGAAATGTTCAGGCGTGGTGTGGGCCATGCGGCCTCAAGGGTTGCGGCCACGAGACCGGAGGTTGCACCGCCAACATCGCGAACGGTAGTAAACCCTCGCGCCAGCATCTCGCCCATGATTTTGAAGGCGCGCACCGTCACCAGCGCATCTGGCAGCATACCATTCTGGCCGAGATCGGCAGTTGAGGCAACGACGTGAACGTGAGCATCGATCAGGCCTGGCATCAGCGTCTTGCCTGAAAGGTCGATGCGCTGCGCCGAGGCAGAGGCAATGTTCTTTTCCACCTCGCGGATGGAACCGCCCTCAACCAGAACCTGAACGGGTTCGGACGGGCGGTCGACGGTGCCATCGACGATGCGGGCATTTTCGAAAATAATAGCAGTCATAGGTTCATTCCTGGGAAAGTATCAGCGACGACGCGCTTCCAGATATGCGGGGATGAGAAGCGGCGCCACGGCCTGCGCCTGGCGCAGATGCTCCTGCGTGTAAGCGCCGCTTTTGTCGAGCAGGTTCATGGTGCCGATTGTCTCGCCATCGTAAACGACGGGAATATTGATGACCGCGCCAAGTCCGAGGCTGAAAATCAGGTCGTGATCGTAAAAGGCCCAGATGATGGCTTCTCTGTCGGGGCCCAGAAATGCCTCCTGGCGATCTATTACCTTTTCACCCCAAGGCGTTGGCCCCATCTGTTTGCGGCCGAAGACGGGGTAAGCCTCTTCGTTGGTCGAATAAACACGGGCGACCTCCTGACCGTCCCGGTAGAGGAGAGTGAAGAGGCCAAAGCCGATGGTTTCCGAGAGGTGTTTTTCCAGCGCCCTATACAGCGTTTGCGGCTGTCCGGGGCTTGAAAGAGCCGCGAGAAGATTGGTCAAGGTGATGTCTCCGTTTTGGGTGCGGGGGCGATACGTTCGGGCAAAAGACCCTGCGGGCGAAGATGCAGCACGCCCAGAAGCGCCAGTCCGACGAGAATTTCGCGCACGGCGGCGACTTGTCCAGGCTGGAGGCCGGGAAAGATTTCTCCAAGGAAGCGTGTCGCCTCAAGGAAGAATACGACGAGGTAAGCGCCGGCCAGCGCGCCGAGCGGCCGGCCGACACCGCCTGCGGTGACAGCCAGAAAGATGTAAATGGTAATCAGCGGCTGGAAGTGGTCGGGCGAGATATAGGTCTGGAAATGTCCGTAGAGTGCGCCCGCAAGTCCGGCGATCGCTGCGGAAAGCGCGAAGGTCTGGATCTTGAAGCGGGTCACATATTTGCCCGCGAATGTCGCCAGTTCCTGGTCCTCGCGGATAGCTTTGAGAACACGCCCGAAGGGCGATCCATCGATGCGTCGCATGGCGAAGAAGACGATGAGAACGATGACGCTGACGAGCGCGAGATAGAACAGGTTGAAACCGTCTATGCCGAGTTCGGCCCGGAAGGGTGCCGGAATGCCGGAAATGCCGTCGGAACCGCGGGTAAGCCAGCGTTCGTTCAGCGCGACCATGCGCACCACTTCCGCAAAGCCGAGCGTGACGATGGCGAGGTAGTCGCCGCGCAGGCGAATGGTTGCAAAGGTGGCGATGACGCCCGCCAGCGCGCCGATGACGCAGGCGAGCAGCATTGCCAGCGGTAGCGGAACCCCCGCTATCGCCACCAGTGCCGAAACATAGGCACCCACGGCGAAAAAGCCGGCAAGCCCCAGATTGACCATGCCCACGCCACCCCAGATGAGATTGAGGCTGAGCGCCAGTAGACCGTAAATGCCGCCGAGCGTGAGCGTGAAAAGCAGATATGACAGCATCAGGTGTTCCTTTCACCCAGTATTCCCGCAGGCCGCAGCGACAGGATAAGCAGGATTGTCGCGAAACCGACGGCGGAACGATAGGTGGCGGGCAGCACGAGAACGGCCAGTTCCTCGCCGATGCCGATCATCACCGCGCCGACGACGGCGCCGGGGATCGAGCCAAGCCCGCCCAGCACGGCGGCGGCGAAGATGGACAAGAGCAGGCGCGAGCCGGTCATCGGATCGATGGCCGTATCGAGGCCGAGCAGCACACCGCCAACGCCCGCCAGCCCTGCACCGAGAGCAACGGTGATCATGGCGATGCGCGAGGGATCCATGCCCAGCAATCTGCCGAGATCGGGATTATCTGCCACTGCCCGCATGGCTTTGCCGAAGCGTGTGAACCGCAGGAAGAGAAACACCGCCGCCATGATGGCAATGGCGATCGCCGCCGTCTGCAGCTGCTGCGGGCCGAGGCGCAGGCCGGAAAAACGCCAGTCGCGTGCGACAGGCAGATCGAAGCCCTGAAGATCATTGCCGAAAATGAAGCGGATGACATTTTCGAGAATGAGATTGACGGCAATTGAGGCGATGGCCACGGCCAGTGCGCCCGATGGCCGAAGCCTTGCGAGCGCCGTCTGCTCTGCCACGAGACCGACGATCCCGCCCGCCACGAAGGCGACGAGCGCCGATGGGAACACACCTAGCCCCAGCCTGGTATTGACATACCAGGCTGCAAAAGCGCCAACCGTGGCATAGGCCCCTATGGCAAAGTTGACATAACGCAGCACGGCAAAGATCGCCGTGAGGCCAAGGGCGGGAATAGCGATGAGCATTCCCGTCATCATCCCGTTGAGTATCGCCTGAGCGAGGGTTGTCATCAATGCCTCACGCGATTTTCAGCAGCTTGAGCTTGCCGTCTTCCACCTGTTCGTAGCGGAACTGGCTGTCGGAAATGTCGCCGGTGTCGGTAAAGTCACAGGGGCCGGAGGCGCCCTCGTAATTGACGGCCTTGCCGGCGGCGATCAGCTTTAGGCCATCGAGCGCGTTATCCACGATTTCGCCGTCCTTGCCCTGGGAGATCGAACGGATGGCGTCGCGAATGGATTTTCCGTCCGCTGCACCAGCCTTAGCCATCGCCATGATGACGAGATTGGTCTGGTCATAGACCTGCGTTGTGTAGGGATCGGGATTTTCGACGCCGATCAGCGACACAAGCCGCTTGTAAGCGGTGGACGACTGCGCGGGTGAAGGCGCAATTGTGTAGATGCCTTCCACTATTTCCGCCGGGACACTGTCGATCAGCTTCTGGTTCACCGAATAGGCGAAGGCGATTTTTTTGCCTTCGTAGCCGGAGCGGTAGATGTCCTTCAGCAGAACGGTCGTATCGGCTGCGTAACCGCCAAGCACGATGACGTCAGGCTCATAGGCGAGCATCTCGTCGACCTCACTGCGATAGGAGGGCTTCTTGTCGTCATAGATCATCGATTTGGTTTCACCGCCCGCAGCTGTCACGGCGGCGGTTATGTTGTTAAACTGGCTTTCGGCAAACGGCGTCTGTGGCGAGAAGAAGAATAGCTTCTTCACGCCCTGTTCGACGGCGAATTCGCCGAATTTGCGGCCCTGAAGAATGGTCGTCGGCTGGGTGCGGATGATGTAACCCTGGTGCGGCAGCGCGGTGATGGCGTCGGCACCCGATACGGTGGCAAGCAATGTACCGGATTCCCAGCAGATCGGCGCAACGGCTGTGGTGACGGAGGATGCCCATGTGCCGAGGATCGCCGAAACCTTGTCGACATCCACCAGTTTGCGGGCGGCGCGCACCCCCGCCTCGGGGTTGGTCTGGTCGTCTTCGGAAATGATTTCAATCTGACGACCGAGGACACCGCCTGCATTGTTGACCTCGGCGGCAACAGCCTGGATGGCCTTGACCATGGCCGGGCCGTATGGACCGCCGGAACCGGTCAACGGCGTCAGCGCGCCAAGCCGGATCGGGCCTGTCTGCGCCAGAACGCCCTGCGGCAACAGGCCGGTTGCGGCCAGACCAGCGACGCTGCCCATGAAACCGCGACGATTGATTTTAAAGCTGCTCATGCGTTGTTCCCTTTTTTTTAATAATGAATGTCAGGCAATTCGATGTCAGCCACCCAGAAACAGGCGACGGATTTCGGGGTCGGCGGCGAGTTCCGGGCCGCCGCCGGTGGCGGCGTTGCGACCGGTGACGATGACGTAGCCGCGTGTGGATATTTCGAGCGCCTCAAGAGCGTGCTGCTCGACCATCAGCACGGGCAGCCCGGACTGGTTCAGTTCGATGATAGCCTGAAACAGCTCTTCAGCCGCCTTCGGGGAAAGCCCGGCCGTCGGCTCGTCCAGCAGCAAAAGCTTCGGCTCGGTCATCAGGCCCATTCCCATTGCCAGCAATTGCCGCTGGCCACCGGACAGTGTACGCGCAAGCGCTTTGCGCTTGTCAGCAAGGATGGGATAACGACCATAGACGCTCTCGCGCCTTTGCGACATGCCGGAAGGATTACCGAAGCTGGCGATCTCGAGATTTTCCGCCACCGACATGGTACCAAAAACGTTTTTTTCCTGCATCACAAAGGCGAGGCCGGCTTTCGATCTGCCCAACGCATCTTTTCTGGTCAAATCCGCACCATTCATCAACACGCTGCCGCCTTTCAGCGGAACCAGCCCGGCGATCGCCTTTAGCAGGGTTGATTTCCCCGCGCCGTTGGGGCCGATGATTGTAACGATCTCGCCCGCATGCACCTCGACCGATGCGCCTTTGAGAATTTCCTCGGCGGCCCCGTAACCGGCCACCAGGCCTTCTGCCTTCAACATCGTCAATGCCTTCCGCCCAGATATGCTTCCTGAACCCGCTCGTCGGCGACGACGGTATCGAAACTGCCCTCGGTCAATTTGCGCCCTTCCGCCATGACGATGACCGGGTCGCAAAGGCTGCCAATCAGCTTCATGTCATGTTCGATGAGGCAGATTGTGACACCCTCGGCATTGAGGCTGCGCAAGTGATCGGCAATCTCCGCCGTCAACGTCGGGTTGACGCCCGCCATCGGCTCGTCAAGCAGCACGAGCCGGGGCTTCGCCATCAGCGCACGGCCTATTTCCACCAGTTTTTTCTGCCCGCCCGACAGGGCAGTGACCGGATTGTCCAGAACGTGGGTGAGGCGCAACCGGCGGGCAATCGAGATGGCTTCCTCGGCAAGCTGCTCTTCGCGCCGCTTGCCGGCCGCGCTGCCGGTGATGCTGGCAAACAGGCCTTCGCCCGGATGGTCCTGGCCATAAAGCATCAGGTGCTGGAAAACGCTGAGTTTGGGAAAACCACGGGCAAGCTGAAAAGTGCGCACCAGGCCCGTCGACACTCTTTCCTGCGGGCTGAGGCGGGTTATGTCGACGCCCGCAAAGGTCACGGAGCCGCTGTCAGGCATGTAGAGACCGGAAATGCAATTAAAAAACGTCGATTTCCCAGCACCATTCGGCCCGATCAGCCCGGTAATCGACCCGTCGATCACCTCGATGTCGACGCCGTTCAGAACCCGCACTCCGTAAAAAGCACGCTCGAGATTTTTTACCTGAAGAAGAGGCTTCATGGCTGGCGCTCCGCATCATCGGCAAGCGTTGCAAAATAAGCCCTCACCTGTTGTTTCCAGAACGTCAGAAGGTTTTCGTAATAGGTCGGGTCTGCCGGTCGCAGCACCGTCTGGGCAATCATGCCCCGGATCAGGCACATGGTTGCGTTCATGACGATGCGCACGCTGGCCGGATCGACGTTGCGATAAGTCGCAAGCGCCGTCCAGATATCGTCCAGCCTGTCATGGAACTCCTGCACGACCGGAATGAGTCCGTTGCGAAAACCGGTATTGTGGCGCGCTTCCGGAAGGTATTCGAGCGTGACATAGAACAGTCGGTCGAACATCGTCTTCCAGAGATAATCGACGATCTCGTCGGTCGAGCCGCTACCGGACCCGAACGCGTCAGCAAAGTCTGCCAGCCGCCGATTGACGCTGGTCAGGTCATCGGCCACAGCGCCGATGACAAGGTCTTCCTTGCTGCTAAAATGATGGGTCAGCGCGCCGCGAGACACACCTGCCCTGCGGGCAATTTCGGGAGTGGACGTCTTGTTGAAACCCGTTTTGTACAGGAGATTAATCGTCGCATCGAAAATGGCCTTGCGCGTATCCTCAGACCGCTCACTTTGCGTGCGTTTACGCCGAGCCGGCTGCTGCAGCTCCTTCCCAGTTACCATCAGTTCCCTCGTGTCGTTCCGACTACTTTTTGTGCATTTGTTTTTGCTGCCGCATTCCGGGCATAACTCAAATCTGCACTAAACTTACAAACAATCAAGCCTGTTTTTAAAGTGCGCGATTTCTTATTTGAAGGCATTGGGAATTGGCGACAGATCGTCGGGTCCTGGTGGGGCTGAAATCCGCGTAGCGTCAGCGTCAGTCCGTTTTGACACCGCAATACAGACTGCCTCGTTGGCAGGGACGAGGCCTTCTATTTCACGCAGGATCGCAAGGAGTTATGTGGTGTCACGACTGCTCGTTTACATGAAAAGACCTTCGGCTTTTGCCGCATAAGGGAGCGGGACGGCCAGGATTTTTCCTTTGGACTTGACGCGCTTTAGATCTGATTTTTTGCGCTCCACGAGCAGATCAAGTTCATTTTAGCTCAATGGCGCGGGACAAACATGCCGGTGCTTGAAACCTAACGCGAGACGTCGACTCGAGTTCGGGCGAGGGTATCCTCCCCGATAGGCGGGTTTCTCTGCTATGTAACTTTGCCTTGTTTGGCCAGGAAATCAAGAAGAGCGCGCACTCTGGAAGGCAGCGGGCCACCCTGCCCTATATGAATGGCATGAAACTCCTCCCGGTCCCCAGGATTATACTCGTCGAGCACCGGCACCAGTCGGCCGGCCCTCAAATCATCGCGCATCGTGAAGTTGGCGAGGCGGGCAATTCCATTTCCAGCGAGTACCAGCTGGCGCAGCGCCTCGCCGTCATTGGCCTGGACACGGGCGACGACTGGGGCAAAAATCGTCGCGCCTGCCGATATTAACGGCCAGCCATCCATCGAGCGGGTGTAACCAAGGCCCAGCCTGTCATGCCTTTCAAGCTCCTCGATAGTCCGGGGCAGGCCACGCCGGTCGACATAGGAGGGAGCAGCGACGATCGTCATTGCAGTATCGCCAAGCCTACGCGCGACGAGGCTCGAACTTTTAAGCGGGCCTGCTCGAACTGCAACGTCCACTCGCTCCTCAAGCAGATCGACGACAAGGTCGCTTTGTACGATATCGACGGTAATTTCAGGATATCGCTCCAGGAATTCCGGGAGTATGCCGGCGAGGACATGGGTGGCATAGGAGGCGCTGGTACTCAGGCGGAGGCGGCCACTGGGCACCTCTCCCGCACTGGCGATCCGCTCGGCATCTTCGATGTCTGCCAGGATACGCGTGGCGCGCTCGAAAAAGACGCAGCCTTCCGAAGTCAACTTGAACACGCGCGTCGAGCGATTGATGAGACGGGTACCCAGCCGCGCTTCCAGTCTCGCGACCAGTTTGCTCACCGCCGACGGCGTCATTCCGACGCTGCGAGCAGCTGACGAGAAGCCACCGCGCTCGACAACCTGCACGAAGACTTCCATTTCTCCGGATCGATTGACTTCCGCTCGAGCCATCTGGTCCCTGATTTCACAAATGTTGTTCCCGCCCGCAATCTATATCACGAAAGCCGGATCTCCTATCTCTTCCCCATCAGGTGGCGCAAGTCGCTTCCATTTCTCAAGAAAGGAAGACCAGATGGAATATCGTTCTCTTGGCCGATCAGGCCTCAAAGTCTCGGTCCTGAGCTTTGGTGCAGGCACGTTTGGAGGGGCAGGTCCCCTTTTCAGTGCGTGGGGCACGACCGATGTCTCCGAGGCAAGGCGACTTATCGATATCTGCGTTGAAGCAGGCGTTAATCTGTTCGATACCGCAGATGTCTACTCGAACGGTGCATCGGAGGAGGTGCTGGGTGCAGCGCTGGAAGGTCGTCGCGAGACCGTGCTGATATCGACGAAGACCAGCCTGCCTATGGGAGAAGGGCCGAACGATGCGGGTTCCTCCAGGTTTCGCTTGATCAGATCGGTCGAAGACGCACTACGCCGGCTTCGGACGGACTATATAGACATCCTGCAACTTCATGCCTACGACGCCCGGACGCCCGTCGAAGAAGTCTTGTCGACCCTTGATACGCTCGTTCGGGCGGGAAAGGTCCGCTACGTCGGCATTTCGAACTTTTCGGGATGGGAAATCATGAAGTCGCTGGCGGTTGCCGACGCGTACGGATGGCCTCGCTACATTACCAATCAGGTTTACTATTCCCTTCTCGGCCGAGACTACGAGTGGGATCTGATGCCACTGGGTATGGATCAAGGCCTTGGAGCACTCGTCTGGAGTCCGCTTGGCTGGGGGCGGCTTACGGGAAAGATTAGGCGCGGCGCTCCCCTGCCGGAGAGCAGTCGTCTTCACGAAACCGCAAGCTTTGGTCCTCCGGTCGATGAGGAGCATCTCTACCGCGTCGTTGATGCCCTTGAAGACGTCGCAAGACAACTCGATAAAACAGTTGCGCAGGTGGCGCTCAACTGGCTTACAGGCCGGCCCACGGTGTCTTCCATTATCATGGGAGCGCGAAACGAAGAGCAGCTCCGGCAGAACCTCGGAGCGGTCGGTTGGCATCTCACCGATGATCAGGTTGCTCTCCTGGACAATGCGAGCGTCTTGACGCCGCCATATCCGCATTTCCCCTATCATCGTCAGGAGGGCTTTGCCCGTCTTAATCCGCCGATGGTAGGTTCCAAGATGCGTGGATGTTGAGCGTAATGTTGCGATTAATGTGGTGGATCCGGCTGCAAAAGTTATGCAGAAAGACCAACCCACAACAACTGTGAGAATACCAGCGCTATTGGCGCTGCGTTACTTTGCCGGCTGAGACCGTACGCTCAGTTTATGTCCGTCCGGATCACGAAGATAAGCGACGAAGGCCCCGTTCGGTCGCTCATTCGGCGGGCTCTCGATCGATGTGCCGCCGTGCATAACACCGGCGTCGTGCCACGCCAGAACATGCTCGCGGCTCAGGGCGGCGATTCCGATTGTCCCGCCATTGGCAACGGTCGCCGCCTTGCCGTCGATCGGTTTCGTGATCATCAGTCGTCCGCCTTCGTGGACGTAAATCAGTCTGCCTCTCGCATCCATCTCGCCGGGCCTGCCGCCCAATGCAGCGAACGTGGCGTCGTAGAAGTTTCTTGACCGCTCCAGATCATTACTTCCGATCATGATGTGCGTGAACATGGTCTCATCTCCCGTAAGGCAGCGCGCTGGCAGCAGGGGGCGAGCTCCCCCTGAGCCAGGAACTCGTTTGTATGCTTTCACCGTACACCGTCCTGAGGGCCTCGCAAAGCGTGGCGAATTTGATGGAATTATCGTCCCAAGGCTTTCTCAAAGATTGGAAGAAATGTATTCAAGAAACGCCAGGCCGTCAGCCTTCCACCGCCTGGCCCGTGCGATGCGAAATCCCACATTCATCGATCAGGTCGCGAACACGCTGCGCGACGAAGATTGCATGCTCGGTAACCTGCGGCAGCCCCATCAGTTCTCCGAAAGTGCCGCGTGCAAGCGGCCCGGCAATAAACAGTGAAGTCGTGCTCTCGCCTGAAGCCGATACGGGATTAGACTTGGCATCAACCAAGATGCCAAGCCCGGTCGGGCAGGGTTGCAACAGGCCCACCTGCTCAAGTTCTCGAAGCATGGCTTGGCTTTGAAGAATGCCGCCATGCGCCGGGCCCGTGGTGACGACGATCGCATCGACATCAAGCGTTTCGAGAGACTTGGCGCGCTGGGGTCGCAACGTCACCCTGTAGCCGGCGTCTATCCGTGTCACGGAAGAAAGCGAGGCAGCCCGGACATCCATTTGGCCGCTCGCGATCGCCTGCTCCACAGCAGCCTCGACTTGCGGCGCGATGCGAAAGCGATGCACATCCCAGACCGGCCGCAAGTGTCGGGCAACGCGCCGTCTCTCAATGACAGGCAGATTTTCCCATATGTCCCTCCCCTGCGCCCTCAGCGCATCCACGACGCTATGCCACGTCATGCCCTGTTCATGTGCTTCTCGCAGCGTTTGGCGAACCTTATGGAGCAACTTGCTTGCAGAGGTGAACGGTTCAGACAGGAAATCGCCGAAAGGCTCCTGCCCGACGGGGCCATGGCCGCGAGACCGCAAGCCCCTGCGAGAGAACGACGTTATCTGGCCGACATGGCCCCGTCTCTTGAGCGAGGCAACCACATCGGCGGAGGTCAAGCCATTTCCGACGATGAGAACACGATCTCCAGTCTCGACGGCGTCGATCGCATCGGTCACGGTGACATCCGCAATCAACTTGTAGTCATCTTTGAAGGGCTGGAGCACCCGAGGCAAAGAAGGTGGTGGATGGCTGACGGCCAGTACGACTATATCCGCAATGAGCGCTGTACCGTCAGACCCCGCAATCTCATAGCGGTTTCCTTTTTGTAACACCGAGATCGCTTTGGTCCGCCAGTGTCTGATACGGCCGTCATCCAAAAACGGTTGAATCCGTGCCGAGACGTATTCGCCGAAGACAGACCGCTTGGGATAAGGCAAGCCATCGTGCCCTATGAGCTCGGCATCGTCACGGGTAGGAATACCGCCAACATAACGCTCGAAATCATCGGGAATATCCGGAAACAACGTCATTCTTGCAGCGGGAACGTTGACCCGATGCGCCGGATCGGTTGCGCTATAGGCCAAGCCACGGCCCAACTCCGATCGAGGTTCGATGACGACAACGGATGTATCAGTCGGGTATCCGTTACCCGCTACCAGATGCATTGCCATTGCCGCGCCGGTGAAGCCACCGCCGACAACTGCCACGGTCAGGCGGGCAGAAGCTATGGGAACAAGAGAATTCATTGCCTCTACGTTCTCCCCAAGGAGATCTGTGCCCTGCACGATTGGAAGGCCCTAAAAAGCGTTTTCCGCTTCCTGCACATAAGGCTCATCGTAACCACTATTCTATGTTCCCGAGGTTTCCGGCAAAGCTCCTCGTTACGGGGCGCTTGATTGGAAACGCGCTTGAGGGGCGCCGTCTCATCACGTCACTATATCTCATTACTGCTGGCAGATGTAGCAAGATCAATTGCCAACCGGGGCGCCTTGCGCGCCCCGGGCTCCAGAGTTTACTCAGCTCCAGGCGTGAAGTGGCGGCTTCTCGCCATTGAGGAAGTACTTGCCGAGGATGGAATATTTCCACCGGACCGGATCGTGCAGCGTGTGGGTACGGGCATTGCGCCAATGGCGATCGAGGTGGTGCTCTGCAAGCGTGGAGCGGGTGCCTGCAAGTTCGAACAGCTTGTTGGTCGCCGTAATGGCTATCTCTGTCGAGAGAATTTTCGCCTCGGCCGTCACGATCTGTGCTTCGGCGACCGTGTCAGCATTCGGGTTCCGGATGGCGCGATCGATGGCATAACCGGCTTTTTCAAGCAGCGCCTGGGCCGCATGCAGTCGCAGCGTCAGATCGCCGACAGCCTGGATCGTGTAGGGGTCATCCCAGGCATGATCTACGCCGCTATCCACCCATGCGCGGCTCTTGGTGCGCACGAAGGAGATGGTTTCATCGATTGCCGCCTGCGCTATACCCGTATCCACCGCGACCTGGATAATCTGGAAAATCGCACCATCCGCAGTGGGTTCCGCATAACCCTTGTAGCCGGGAACCAGATGGGTTTTCGGCACTTTGACATTGTTCAGGATCACCGTACCGGACAGCGTCGTGCGCTGCCCGAAGGATGACCAGTCGTCGATGACGGTCAATCCGGGTGCATCCCGCTCGGCAATTGCATACCAGGCGCGGCCTTCATCATCGAGCGCAACGATGGGCACGAGATGGGCGAGAAGTGCGCCGGAGGAGTAGAATTTCTGGCCGTTGACGATCACATGGTCGCCCGCATCGACGAACTTCGTTTCGAAGTCCGCCGCCCGCTTGGAACCGAATTCGGAGAAGGCATTGCCGAAGCGTGTGCCGCGCAGCACTTCTGCGAAAAGCAGCGTCTGCTGAGCCTCATCGGAAACCGTGCGGATCGCGGCAACGACGCCGAGATGGTTCTGCGCGATCTGGCCAATCGAGGAATCGGCCGCGGAGACGATCTCGATCACCTTGGCGAGCGTCGCATAGGAGACTTCAGGACCGCCGAACTTCTTCGGCACGTTGATCGACCAGAGCCCGCTTTGCGAGAAGGCATCGAGTTCCTTTACCGGCCAGATGCGATCGCGATCGCGAATGGCTGCGCCGGGGGCAATTTCGGCGGCGAGGTTCTTCGCGACTTCGATCGCTTCGGCATCGCTCTTGATGATGTGTGCCGGCTCACTCGGCCGCGGCACGGCGGGAACGCCTTGAGCCGCATCTTTCGTCTTCACGTTGGAAATGGTCATGCCATGTCTCCTCTTTCCTTTGATTTTCAGTGAATATGCGTGACGAGCACGGCTGGCTTCTGGCCCAGATAGAAGGCTTTCACGTCATCGCGCGCCTTGAGTTCGGCGGCCGTGCCTGACAGCACGCTCACGCCGTTTTCCAGAATGATGGCCCGGTCGGCATAGGTCAGCGCGACTGCTGAGTTTTGTTCAGCGACCAGGATCGAAAGCCCTTCTTCGCGATTAAGGCGCTTCAGCGTGCGGAAAATATCCTGCACGATGAGAGGCGCCAGCCCCATTGACGGTTCGTCGAGGACAAGCAGCCGTGGCCGTGACATCAGTGCCCGGCCGATGGCCGTCATCTGCTGCTCGCCGCCCGAAGTGAGGCCGGAAAGCACCCGGCGCTTTTCCTTAAGTCTTGGGAAATGCGTGTAAATTTTCTCAAGGTCGGTCGCGATTTCAGTGCGCGTGGCGGATCGGCCAAGGCCGCCGGAGACCAGGTTTTCCTCGACCGTAAGTGTCTTGAAGCAATGGCGACCTTCGAGCACCTGCACGAGACCGCGACGGACAAGGCTTGCTGGGGTTTCGCGCGTGACATCACGACCGTCAAACAGGACATGACCGGCGAGCACCTGCCCCCGTTCGGCCGGAAGGAGGTTGGAAACCGCCTTCAGCGTCGTCGTCTTGCCAGCGCCGTTCGCACCGAGAACGGCAAGGATCTCCCCCCGTCCGAGCGAAAAAGTGACCCCATGCAATGCGGTGATGGCATGATTGTAGGTTGCGTGGAGCCCCTCCACGGCAAGCAGCCTGTTCCCCTCGGTCATCACGATCTCCTTGGCGCTTTTCGGGATGTTGTGGCCGGACACGGGGAGACCCTTGCCCGACCACGCGAACATCAGTTCGTCACGGAATTCGCATCTTCCGACGTGCGAAGCTTGATGCCCTTTTCAGCCGCATAGGCCTCGGACGACTTCTCGATGATCGGGCGCAGCAGGGCCCAGTCCGGTGCGATCCAATCGGAAACCACGTTCCACTTCTTGCCGTCCCACTGCTGGAACGTCACGTAGCCGTTACCCTCATGGTTATCCCAGGTGACATTGATCGAGTGGAAGAGATCCTTGGCGCCCAACGCCTCGACACGGGCTGGATCAAGCTGCAGATGCTCGAAGCCCCAGCGAACTTCGTCGCCGGTCAGGGTGCGCTTGCCGAATTTCTCCTGGGCGATCCGCACCGCCCCGACATTAAGAATACCGTTGACGATACCGAGATTGTGATAGACGGAGCCGATGCGGCTCTTGTCATCAAGGTTGCCCTTGCCGGCGTCGTAGACGGTTTTCACGATTTCCTTGACCACCGGATATTCGGCACCTGATGCCTGGGTGGTGATGGCGGTGTAGCCCTTGGCCGCATCGCCGGCGGGAATAACGTCCTCTTCCGAGTTGGACCAGACATTGCCGATGATGTGATCCACCGGGAAACCGGTTTTCGCCGCCGTCTTCAACGCCACCGGGTTCATGACGCCCCAGCCGCGCAGCACGACATAATCCGGCTTGGCACGGCGGATCGTCAGCCACTGCGACTGCTGCTCGTTGCCCGGATGCGGGACTTCGATCTGCTGGAGCTCGAAGCCATACTTCTTGGCCAGCAGGTCATAGATCGGGATCGTTTCCTTGCCATAGGGAGAGCCGTGGTAGAGCACAACGATCTTCTTGCCCTTCAGTCCTCCAACCCCGCCTTCCTTGGATGCAATGTAGTTCACGATGCCGGAGGTTTCGCTGTAGGGATTGAGCAGCAGCGGGAAAACATAGGGAAAAACACGGCCATCGGTCGAATCCGTGCGGCCGTGGTTGATGGTAATGAGCGGCACCTTGTCCTGGGTGATGCGGTCGATCATGGCATAGGCTATGCCGACCGACAGCGGGTTCCAGGCCGCAACGCCGGGGTTGCTCTTCAGGCGTTCATAAGCCTCGACCCCTCGCTCAACTTCGTACTGGGTTTCGGCTTCTGACCATGTCAGCTTGACGCCGTTGATACCGCCGTCCCTGATGTTGACGAGATTGAGATAATCGATGAATCCGCCGAAAAAGCCCGTGCCACCGGCTGCATAAGGCCCGACGCGGTAGCTCTGCAGGGGGAAGTACTGTTCATCGGCCATGGCCGGGAAGGCGATGGCGGTGAGGCTGATGCCGGCAGCAAAGGCTGCCGCTTTTATTTTGGTATAAAGGGTCATATCTGGACACACTCCGTCTGTCGGCTGGCGCTCGGCCATCCGTGTAGGTTTCAGGAATTCATTGCTGATAAGCTTTTCTTGTTGGAAGCCTTTGCCTGTCAGGGCCGGCTTCGAGGAATCCACGCCCGCCTGACGGCAGCCGTAACGCGTAACTTCAAGCGATCCCACAATGACACGAGGCCATCAGGTTCCAGGATCAGAAACAGTATGATCAAGGCACCGAGAACGATGCGCTGCGTCATATCGAGCACTCCGGAATTAAAGACATCGCCTAATAGCAAAGAGCCAAGCCGCGAGAGGACCAGCGGAAAGACGACGATCAAAGCCGCGCCGAAGAAGGCACCCCGGATCGAGGCAAGCCCGCCAATGATGACGATGAAGAGTATTTGGAACGAGCGGTCTAGATTGAAGCCGGCCGGCTCCACCGTGCGAAGATAGGCAAAAGCCCAGATTACCCCGGCAATCCCGACGATGAAGGACGAGATTGCAAAGGCGAGCAGCTTGGTGCGAAGCACCGGAATGCCGATGATGCGTGCGGCGGTCTCGTTGTCGCGCACGGCAATGAAGTTGCGGCCGGTCTGCGACGACACCAGGCGGTAGGCGAGGAACGTGAGGACGGCGACAATGGTCAGCGCGAAGAGATAACGCCCGATCGGCCCTTCGAAAGAAATCCCGGCTAGCGATAGCGCTGGCGCATCGATCACGCCGGATGCGGATTCGTTCGAGAACCAGCTGAATTTCGTCAACGCCCATTGCACGAAGAACTGCGCCGCAAGAGTCGAAACGGCGAGGTAGAAACCGCGCAGTCGCAGGCTCGGCAGGCCAAAAACTATGCCGATTGCCGCGGCGGAAAGACCGGCAAGTACAATCGAAACAATAAGCGGCAGCGCATCGATACGCAGATTGAAATTGTATGCCGCGAAGGCACCGACGGCCATGAATGCGGCCGAGCCAAGCGAGACCTGACCCGCATAGCCAGTTAAAAGGTTGAGACCAACCCCGGCAAGGCTGAGCGCAAGAAACGGCAGCAGGATTGCCTCGAAGAGGTAACTGGTGCCGACGAACGGCACGACGAGATAAGCAACGGCGAGCACTGCGACCGTGCCGGCATGGCGCGGCAGGGAGAACGACGATGAAAGATCGGCTGTAACGGCGGACATATTAGACCCTTTCCACGAGCTTTTGACCGAAGAGCCCGGACGGGCGGATCAGCAGGAAGGCAAGGGCCACGACATAGGCAAACCACCCCTCGATGCCGCCGCCGAAGCACTCACCGATATAGACCTCGGCGAGCTTTTCCGACGCGCCGACAATCAGACCACCGATGATCGCGCCTAGAATGGAATCGAAGCCGCCGAGAACGAGCACCGGCAGAGCCTTCAGCACTACCAGCGACAGCGAGAACTGCACCCCGAGCCGCGCACCCCAGAGCAGCCCGGCGACCAGGGCAACGAGGCCTGCCGCCGCCCAGACGCTCGCCCATATCCAGGGCAGCTTGAGACCGACGGCAAGCGCCGCGAACTGGTCATCCGCGACGGCGCGGAAGCCGAGGCCGATGCGGGTATAGCGGAAGAAGGCCGAGAGAGCCGCCACCATGCCGGCCGCGACGACTGCGGCAAAGATGTCGAACTGGCTGATGAAAACGCCACCAACATCAAAGGGAATGTCCTCGATACCGAGATCAAGCCCATGAACCTGCGTACCCCAGAGGAGTTGGGCCGCTCCCTCGATGATGTAGGATAGGCCAAGCGTCGCCATGAACAGCGTGATCGGTGGCTTGTTGGTGAGCGGCCGAAGCACCGTACGCTCGATCGCAACACCGATGACGACCATGATGGCAAAGGTAATGGCAAAGGCAGCCACAAAAGGCACGCCACGCTCGACAAGGCTGACAAAGGTCAGCGCCGCGAACAGGAGAAGCGCGCCCTGCGAAAAGTTTAGGACACCCGATGTCTTGTAGATCAGCACGAACCCGATGGCGACTAGGGAATACATGACCCCGGAGAGCAACCCGCCGACCAGGACCTCGGTAAAGAACAACCAATCAAACGCAGCCATCAGATACCCTCCCCGTCTTCGTTTTCCGGCGCAGCGCCGAGATAGGCATCGATGACACGTTGATCGCTGGCAATTTCCGCAGGCGTGCCATCGGCGATCTTGCGCCCGTAGTCGAGCACCGCGATGCGGTCGGAAAGACCCATCACCACGCCAATGTCATGCTCGATCAGAACGACGGTGACCGCATATTCGTCACGCGCGAGACGCACATAATCGGCAAGTTCGTTCTTCTCCGTCGCCGTCATGCCAGCCATAGGCTCGTCAAGCAGCAGAATGCGTGGCTCGGCGGCAAGCGCACGCGCGAGTTCCACCCGCTTCTGCAATCCATAGGGCAGCGTGCCGGCAAGCCGGTCAACATGGGGCGTTAGATGCAGAAAATCGATGATCCGCCCTGCCCGCTCGCGGGCATCGGCCTGCTCGCGACGAGCGCTCGGCAGACCGGCTATCTGGCTCAGGAAATTTGCTCGCTCGGCGTAAGCCCGCCCCGTGGCAACATTATCGAGAACACTGAGACCCTTGAACAAGGCGAGGTTCTGGAACGTCCGCGCCACGCCGAGACTGGCGAGCTTCTCAGTGGGCACTGGACGATAGGCTTTGCCATTAATCGCTACATGGCCACGATCCGGGCGGTAGACGCCTGATATAACATTAATCAGCGAACTCTTGCCGGCGCCGTTCGGCCCGATAATACCCAGGATTTCGCCCTGCTGCACGGCCAGGTCGATATTCTCCAGAGCGACGACGCCTCCAAAGGAGAGGTCAATACCGCGAAGCTCCAGCACGAGTTCTTTGGCGGCGTCCAGCGCGCGGCGTTCTTGCCCGACATGCTCGCTGGGCAAGGCCATGTGTTGGCGGATGTCCGTTGGGATCGCCACCTCCGCGCCAAGACTTGCAACCAGAAAACTCGATGCTGACATCGTTCAGTCCATGCTCCGCCCAATGGGCACAGGTTTCCAATCACGGAGGCGGTCCCGCCCGTGGTCCAGGCGGCGGCCAAAGGCCGCTGCCGTCCGATTTGCGACATTACTCCGCAGCGATTGCTGCGCTGATTTCCGCCTGTTCCAGTTCGCGCACGAGCGGGATGACATGCTTGCCGAAATACTCGACTTCTTCCTGAAAATGCAGGAAGCCCAGCAGGATGAGGTCAGCACCGGCGCGTTTGAGGTTCACCACGCGTTCGGCAACCTGCCGCGGCGTGCCGATCAGGTTTGAGCGGAAGCCGTCATTATACTGAACGAGATCTTCGAAGCTGGACTTCGCCCAGTTGCCCTCGCCTTCGGGAGAAGACTTGCCGGCATTTTTTACCTCATGGCCGAAGGCATTGACCGCTTCCGGATTGGCCTTTTCGATGATCTCGGCAAGCACGGCTCTCGCCTCTTCCTCGGTCTCACGCACGATGGCGAAGGCGTTCACGCCGACTTTGACCGCGTGGTTGTTTTCCTTGGCCTTGACGCGAATGTCATTCACCTGTTTGGCGATTTCCTCCGGCGTGTTGCCGTTGGTGAAGTACCAGTCGGATACGCGGGCCGCCATATCGCGAGCCGCACGCGACGAACCGCCCTGGAAGATTTCCGGCTGCGGATCAATCGGCTTCGGCTTGAGGGAGTAGTTGTTGAAGCGGTAGAAATCGCCGCGGAAGGTGAAATTGTCTTCCGTCCAGATGCCGCGCAGAGCCCGGATGAACTCTTCCGAACGGCGGTAGCGTTCGTCGTGATCGAGCCAAGGCTCGCCGATGGCGTGAAACTCGCCGCGGAACCAGCCGCTGACGATGTTAACGGCAACGCGACCGTTGGTGAGGTGATTGATCGTGGCAATCTGTTTGGCGGCAAGCGCGGGGTTCCACGGACCAGGCAGAATGGCGGCGATGACCTTGAGCGTCGTCGTCGATTCCAGCAGAGCGTGACTGAACGACACGGATTCGTGTTGGAATTCGGCGCCGTAGCCGGCGGTGAAGCGGATCTGGCTTAGCGCGTAATCGAAGCCGCTCGCTTCAGCGATCTGCGCGAGCTTGCGGTTGTAGTCAATTGTCCAGCTGGTGCGCTGCTCGATGTTCGATATTACGAGGCCGCCGGACACATTCGGCACCCAATAGGCAAATTTCACGGGCTCGGCGTGGTGTTCAGTCATGGAAATCTCCTCTTTTCTGATGTCAGTTCGCGACCGCGTCGTGTGAAACGAGGCGAAGGGCCGAGCGGTGATCGTCGGCGACAAGGTTTCTGGCCGGCAGTAGATCGATCAATTCGGCGACGGCACGCTCGATGCGCGCCTCAACCACGGGGTTCGAGAGCGTGTATCCGGTGAAATCCGCCTCAACGGCGTAGACCGTCGTTGGCACTGTAACGGCGCCAAAGAAGCCGAACAGCGGCCTGAACTGATGCTCCAGCATGAGGCCGTGCAGTGCTGTACCGCCCGTTGCCGCAAGGATCACGCGCTTGCCTTGAAGCGCACGGAAATCGACGAGATCGAACAGATGCTTTAACGCGCCGGTGTAGGATGCGCGGTAGACAGGCGAACCGACGACAAGTACGTCGGCACCTTCCACAGCATCAATAATCCTGCGGCCGGCCTCATCCAGTTGATCTGCGCGAAGAGCCCTGAACAGGATCGGCGCCGCCACAGCCAGATCGACCGTGTCCACAGAGACGCTTGCCCGTCTCTCGATCGAGTTCAGGATGTCCGAGACAATGCGTGCCGTGCGTGACGGTTGTTTAACGCTGCCGCTTATTCCAAGTACGTTCATTGTTCGCCTCACTCCTGTTACCTTTAATTTCTATAGTTTTCATAGATAATCAAAGATGCAAATTCCAAAGTGAGGGCATTTTGAGGAAACCAATCTTGTGCATTCGCCCTCTGACGCAAAGGACTAAGCAGGCAGTGCCAGTGAGCAGCGAAGCGTTTAGGCGCCACGTGGCTCGTTTGGCGTGACCGACATACAAAAACAGTCGCGTTCTCCCTCACCATAATTGAATATGAGGGTGTCGCTCATTTCACTGTATTAATGGTATGCCAGCCATCGAACCGCCCCGCATCGATTGATGAATGACTGACGAGCGATCTACGTCGATAAAATGCACACTTCGGTAGCGCCCAAGTCAGCGCATGTGCGCAGGATAGGTGTCATCGACTGCGTGCGGTCTTTCCGGCATGGCATTTTGCTTGCCGCCGCCATGCCGCGCCTTACCATCAAACCGATTGGGGCGACGAAACCGACCGAAAACGGACCATTTACCGGACCTCTCTGCACAGAGAAGCCAAACCTCCGGCATGTATGGCGTCGACTGTGTTTTAGCGACAATCAGCATTCGAGGTCTTGTTGGAGGCACGCGACCGACTGAGAGCAAGAAATTAAATGGTCTTGGTCGCGGTTCCGATATAGTCGGTTATCGTAGACCTAATCTGCAGGGCGTTGCATGGACCAGATACTCGCCATACGAACATTCGTTCGCGTCGCCGAAGCCGGATCTTTTACCAAGGCTGCGGACACAATGAATCTCCCACGGTCGTCAGTTAGCAAGCTCGTGCAGGATCTTGAAGCACATCTCGGGACGAAACTCGTTGAGCGGACCACCCGGTCGGTGACAATGACCACGGAAGGTATTGCCTATCACCAGCGCGCCCTTCGCCTGCTTGCGGATATGGACGACATGGACGGCACCGTCGCTGGCGCCCGCAGCGCGCCCAAAGGAAGGCTTCGGATTGATATTGGTTCTGTCCTGGCGAACCGGATCCTCATCCCGTCCCTTTGGGACTTCCAGCGCCAGTATCCGCAGATAGACCTGCTTCTCGGCGTCAGTGATCGATCTGTCGACCTTATTGGCGAAGGGATCGATTGCGTCATTCGTGGTGGTTCACTTGGCGATTCATCCCTCAGGGCGAGGAGGCTATGCGAACTCGACTATGTGCTCTGCGCAGCGCCAGTTTATCTCGCCGGAAAAGAACTGCCGATGCATCCAGACGACATTCAGGCGCATCGTGTCGTCAGCTATTTTTCGGCGTCGTCCGGTAAACGGTTCCCGCTGCGCTTCCAGCGCGGCAACGAGCAGACCGAGTATATGCCGATGTCAAGCGGCATTTCCCTCAACGAAAGCACGGCGCATTTGAATGCGTTGCTAGCCGGGTTGGGTATCGGCCAAAGTTTCGGCTTCCTGGCAAGACCTAATATCGACAAGGGTTTGCTGATCGAACTGCTTCCTGACTGGAAGCCTGAAAACCATTTTCTGCACCTGGTCTATCCCGCTGACAGATTTTCAAACCCGCGGCTGCGGGCATTCTCGGACTGGGCGGCGAAAGTGTTTGAAGGCGTCGACGCAAGGCGCGGCGCGGCGATGGAGACTGTCCATACAGATGGATAATGTCTCCATACGAACTGGCTTCTCCCTGCAGGGCTGAGGAATTACGTTCTGCACATCGGACGGCGACGACGGGCCCCAAGGCCGGCGCCACCTCTCGCATAGCTTTAGACCGTCAACAGGCCGCGAATTCGGACTGACCCTTTCGCGCGCCCAGCCTTAGGAGAATATAATGACCAAGAGACTAGCAAATAAGATTGCAATCGTGACCGGTGCAACGAGCGGCATCGGCCTGTCGACCGCCAGGCTTTTCGCAGCCGAAGGAGCCCGGGTCTACATTACGGGTCGCCGCAAGGACGCTCTGGACGAGGCCGTCGCAACGATCGGCCACGGCGCCGTCGGCATACAGGCGGACTCGGCAAAGAACGACGAACTCGACGAAGTCTTCGCCCAGGTGAAGTCGCAACAGGGACGCCTGGATGTCCTGGTCGTCAACGCCGGCGGCGGCAGCATGCTTCCCCTCGGCGAAATCACCGAAGAGCAGGTTGACAACACGTTCGCTCGCAATGTGAAGGCGGTCATCTTCACTGTTCAAAAGGCTCTGCCACTGATGGGTCGGGGTTCGTCGATCGTTCTAACGGGTTCGACCGCCGGCACAGAAGGCACGGCCGCATTCTCGGTCTACTCAGCCTCCAAAGCGGCCGTCCGCAACCTCGCCCGCTCCTGGGCTCTCGATCTCAAGGGCACTGGCATCCGCGTCAACGTCGTCTCCCCCGGAGCAACGCGCACGCCCGGACTCGTGGAGCTTGCTGGTGATGACAAGGAGCAGCAGCAGGGTCTGATCGACTACCTAGCTTCCCGTATTCCGCTCGGTCGCGTCGGTGAGCCCGACGAAATCGCCAAGGCGACCCTCTTCCTCGCCTCCGACGATGCGAGCTTCGTCAACGGCGCCGAACTGTTTGCCGATGGTGGCCAAGCCCAGGTCTAAATCCTTGGACGGGAGCGGGCCGCACCCGCTCTTTTTTCTCCTGGGGCACCAGCGTTCACAGACCCATCAGAATGCACCAATCTGTTTCGATGAAGTCGCTCTGGTTCAAACTGCCTCCAAAAAGCAGCGTTGAATCGCTGACTGTTCAGGACTTCAATGAATGAGATACGTTGGCTTCGTTTGTCGCGGAAGACGATGATAAACTTATTCTGATGATTGAGAGAAAATATGGAAATTGAATCCAATACCGACATCGTATCCAATGAGTTGGGATCCTTTACCATTACTCGGGTCGAGGCCAAGAACCCAAAGTGCATTGCTTTGTTCGCAGTCGGTCGTGGCGGTAATCCGTCACGCCACCGTCATTTGCTGCAGACCTTGGCTAACGGGAATTGCACGGTCATCGCACCACACTTCGAAATGCTGACCTCAATCGCCCCGACCAAGGCCGAGTTGGACATGCGCATCCGCAGGCTCGAAGCATCTATAGACGATTGCACCTCCAGCAATCTCCCCATCGTGGGTATCGGGCATTCCATTGGAGCTACGGTTATGCTCGCCCTTCAAGGTGCCGAGGGCGAAACCCTTGATGGGCAGCAACTGATTACAGGCTCCACGCCACGCCTCGAGCGACTGGCAGTCTTCGCTCCGCCAACGGACTTCTTCCGCCGTCCAGGTGCGCTTGACCGTATCAAGATTCCGATGAAAATCTGGGTGGGAGCCAAGGACACAATCACGCCCCCCGCCCAGTCTCGATTTCTCATGGATGTAGTAGCCGCTCAGGCATCTGTGGCGCTCCAAGTTGATCCCGATGCCGGCCATTTTACATACATGGACGAATTGCCACTAAATGTCCCGGAACCTCATCCAGATCGACACACTTTTCTCGCTGGCTTGGCCGATGAAGTAACCGCGTTCTTAGTCGCATAGCGGCTAATGCGGTTAGCAGATAACCGTCATGCCGCGACCGTGGGACAAGCATTGCTTTTAAAACACCCGGTAGGTCCGCATGCTGTCAGCGATTTGTCCACGCGCCCTGGCAGACAGCCGTGAACAGGTCGTTTACGCGTCAATCGACGCCAACGTCGTTCCACTTGGTCTACTGGTCGAGGCAAGTGGCTCGCTGCGTTGCCTCAATGCTCGCTGATAGTGCGGCGAGTTGGCCGGCCACCAGTCGCGCTCAGATCCGCATGGGCAAAATGATCGAACAGACCGTGATTGAATAAACTGTTAGCTCTCACGGAGCCGAGAGCTCGATCCACTGATATGGAATACCGGGCACATCAGTTTCAGCTTTAAGGTAAGCTCGGCCACCCTGGCACAGAGAAAGGAGAAAAAGCCAATCACTCAACCAAACCCTGATCAGATAATCGTACTCGGAGGTTGCGCACTTCTCCTTGGAAATCGGCTCGGTTCCTCGTTGAAACCGATGTCCAGGGGTCAGGCACGGTCGTAAGTGAAGGACGTCAGCAATGTCGTCACGAAGTTGCTCGCCCGTTCCTTTACAAGCACTTCAGTCCACTCGTCGGTTCCTCGAAGTCGCAGATCGGAGTGGATGCTGTCGACCGCAGCTTCTTCAATACGTTTTATATGGGCCTTGAAATTCGCTTCTCCACCGTCGTGGTACATGTCGCGAATGACCATGCGCAGGATTTCCTGGATAGCGATTTGCCACGACGTGTTGATTGCCTGGAGCTCGTTATTATCCGGTGCCATGGGGCTGCTTTCGTTAGAGTGTCACCAGCATGACGCCGTCATGTTGTGGGGTCGGCGTGCAAGGGCAAGGTTAGGCTTGTCTTGCCTTGCGGTTAGCGTAGCGCCGGTCGCGTTCAGCCTTTCGCATCGTCTCATCTTCAATGACCCGGGCTATACGTGCCTTTTCGGCACTCTCCCGCGCTTCGATTTCTGCGACTGCGACCGCCTCAATCGCTGCCTGGCGCTCCAAAGCGTCGGTCTCGATACGCTGCTGTTCCTCAAGCTTCGTGCGCTCGCGTTGAAGACGTCGGTCTTCTCGATCTGTGGCAATGGCTGCTCGTTCTGCCTGTCTTGCCAGCCTGGAAGGTTCTAAAGCGGTCTTTGCCGCGCGGTACGCATTGAGCAGAGCAGCTTTGGCTTCGGTAGATGCGGCGCGACGGTCGGCGACGTCATTGTTTCGGGCGTTCTTCATGGATATCCTGATAATGAGTGGAAGAGAGATCATCGCGTTTTGGCGCGTTTTATGACCGGACTGATGGAGCAGTGGCCCTGCCTTCTTGGCAAGACGTGCCGCTGGCAGCCATTCGGTCTACGGGGCGTGGGCGCCGTATTCCGACACTACCGCAAGGTTGCTTTTGACAGAAAACAACATCTGGATGCCGGTGAGGCAGATCGTCGTCTGCAAGGCGGATCCACTTTGTTTTTCTGCTCTTGTAATCTCAATTGGTTCGGCTTGAAACCGAAACGAAAAAGGCCAGGCAAAACGCCTGACCTTAATGAAGCAGCTTCCGACAGTGCCAGTACATCCGTGGTCAAAGGGAAGCAAATCTTGATTTATGCGGCCTGCAGATTGGTAGCAGACATCTTGCCCGACTTGTTGTCGCGCTCGAGTTCGAAGCCGATCTTCTGGCCTTCAACGAGCTCGCGCATTCCGGCGCGCTCGACAGCGGAGATATGAACGAACGCATCAGCGCCGCCATTGTCGGGCTGGATGAAGCCGAAGCCTTTGGTGGAATTAAACCATTTTACTGTGCCAGTGGTCATGTTGAACCCTTTCAAAGCATAGAGTGTAGGACCGCGAAGCTGATGCTGCGCAGCGAGGAAACCGACTATTTTTGAAATGGAAGTTCGCTTAAAGCGCGGTGCCAATCGCGCGGTAGACAAAGCTCGGCAAGCAAAAGATCGATGGTTTATGTATAACGGACTGAAGTCGTCGCGTCAACGATTAGTTTTCAAATAATGCAAACTCGCCTTTAAATTGTGCGGCGCGTCGCGACGCAGGGGGCCAACTCCTGCCTGCGTGGTGCCGGTTTTTCTATGCGTGGCAACGGTCTGATGGTATCTCTGAACCCCAGGTTTTCTTCAGGGTCCATGTAGCCGACAAGGGCATTAGCCTTATGTGAGAGACCGGACGGGCGTTTCCATACCAATAAAAAATGCCGGCCGCGGCAGCGGCCGGCTCATTTTGGCGATAGCTGCCTCACCTTGCTCAATTCAGGGGAAACGCTCAGGTCGGAAGGTTGCGAGCATTTGATGTTCGGTGCCTGTCGCAATCTCGAACGCGAGCAGCTCGCCCACGATGAGGCCGAGTGTAGCACCGCTGTGGCTGAAGGCCACGTAGTAACCGGAAATACCCTTGATGGCTCCAATCACCGGCTCGCCATCGCCGGGGATCGGTTTGCCACCAACGCCGATGGAAGCCACCTCGAGTTTCGGATTGCCTTCCATCACCCGCGCAGCCTCAACCAAAAGCTCTGAAACCACGCTGTCGTCGATATCATAGCTGCCGTCTGCGCGCACTGTCACACCCTCATCGGCCGCCCAGTCGGCATCCAGTGAGAATGTGCGGCCCGGCGCCGGGCGAACGGCGACGCGCGGTGTATTGAGAACAGCGCGCAGGGGATGGGCGAGCGGCCTCGTCTGCACCAGAAGGGCGATCGGTGTCCCGTCGGCAATGGTCTGTCCGCTTTCCGCAGCCATCTTCGGGACGGCCGGACCGGTGGCAAGCACGACGGCGTCCGCCCGATGGAGAACAGCATTTGCAGTTTGCGCGCCAATGACACGACCACCCTCGATCACCACCCGTGCAGCACCCTGGTCCGTTACCAGAACGCCACCGAGTGCGAAAAACTCCTCAAGCAGCACACCAATCAGCGTCGGCAGATCGACCCAGCCTTCGCCGGGATTGTAGATTGCGCCCTGTGGAGTGATTGCGCCGGCGTCGACACCAGGCACGACGCGGGCGACTTCGGCTGCTGAAAGGCGCTGCGCATCATAGGCAAGCGAAACTTCGTGGCGATAGGCCGCGTCGATCTCGTTGCGCTCGTCATCCGCGTCCCAGGTCAACCCGCCATCAAAGCGAAGCCATTCTGCGCCGGGATTCTGCGCCGCGAGTGTGCGATACCGGTCGATGCCGGCCATACGCAGCCGATGATAGGGCTCAGAGCGCATGCCTGCCGAATTCAGCCAGGACAGCGAGCGGCCGGAGGCACCATTGGCCGGCGGCCCGTCATTGAGGATCGTCACCTTAATGCCGCGCCGCGCAAGCTGTACGCCAGTGGAAACGCCGAAGATACCGGCGCCGATGATGACGGCCGAAGAGATGGTGTTGTCGGTCATGGAATTGGCTTTCAATCAATTGTCATACGGATGGGGGTAAGGCATCGGGGATCTCCCAGCGACCGCTGGCTGCGGAGCGGAACAGCGCGTCGATCGCCGTCATATTCGCGATTGCGTCGCCAAGCCCCGTCTCGAGTGGTCCGCCGGAGAGGACAGCCTCGGCGAATGCATCGGCCTGTTCGCGATACTGGTCGACAGGCCCGATCGCGATCTCCTCGCGGCCGCCGCCGGCAAGATCGCGACCATCATCAAAGACAAGGATGGTCGGCTCATCAGCCGGTGCATTGAAGGGAATGGGGATTTCCAGACGCCCGCGCGTTCCAAGCACCGTGACCTTCTGCGTGAGGGAGAGTTGTGTGGAACAGGTGAAGGCAAGCTGCCTTCCCTCTGGAAACGCCAGCAGCCCGCTCGTCAGCCGGTCCGTGCCGAAGACGGGATCGCGCTCCATGAGGGCGATCGCCCGTACCGGTTCCGCGTCGAACAGGAACCGCGCTGTGTTGATGGCGTAACAACCAACGTCGAACAGACCGCCGCCGCCAATATCAGCCTGGTTGCGTACATTCCCGGGGTCGTCGAGATAATAGGAAAAGATCGTCTGGATGGCCCTCACCTCGCCGAGGCGCCCCTCGGCAATCAACGCGCGCGCCTTTTTCCATTGCGGATGGTGGCGCACCATGAAGGCTTCCGCGACCGGCAGGCCCGCCGCCTTTTGTGCCGCTGCCAGTTCCCTCGCCTGCTCGGCATCAAGCGCGATCGGTTTCTCGCAGAGTACGGGTTTGCCCTGCGCCAGTGCCTTTATCGTCAGTGGCACGTGCAGATGATTGGGCAAAGGGTTGTAGATTGCGTCTATTTCCGGATCGGCAAGCAGTTCCTCGTAGCTGCCGTAGGACTTGGCGATGCCGAAGCGGGCCGCCATCTCCTTCGCCTTCGCGGCATCGCGCGAGGCGATTGCCGCAACGCGCCCCAGGCGGCTGGACTGGATGGCGGGAATGACCGCCTTGGCAGCAATGCCTGCGCAACCGAGCACACCCCATCGTATCGTTTGTGTCATTGGTTTCTCCTCCCGGCGCTCAGAGCACTTCCGCAAGGAAGCGCTGGAGACGCGGGCTTTGCGGGTTGTCGAATATTGCCTCTGGCGTGCCGGCTTCAACGACGCGCCCCTCGTCCATGAAGACGACCTGATCGGCCACCCGGCGGGCAAATCCCATTTCGTGCGTAACGACGACCATGGTCATGCCACGCGTGCCGAGCTCGGCCATGAGGTTGAGCACGCCCTTGACCAATTCCGGATCGAGCGCGCTCGTCACCTCGTCGAAGAGGATAACCTCCGGTTCCATGGCAAGCGCACGGGCAATGGCAACGCGCTGCTGCTGCCCGCCGGAAAGACCGCCCGGACGGTGGTGCTGGCGGCTCGCAAGGCCGACATCGGCAAGCCTTGCCTTGGCGATGCGCTCGGCCTCGGCTGCGGGCAGGCCCTTGATCTTCGTAAGCGACAGCATGACGTTTTCCAGCGCCGTGTGGTCGGGAAAGAGGTTGAAATGCTGGAATACCATGCCGACCCGGCGGCGCAGCGTTTCCGGCTTCATTGCGAGAATGCTTTCGCCATCGATAAGAATATCGCCGCTCTTCGGCTCGACCAGACGGTTGAGCCCACGCAGCAAAGTCGATTTTCCGGATCCGGACGGGCCGATGATGCAGGTGACGCTGCCTGGCTTGACTAAAAGATCGACACCCCTCAGCACATCAAGATCGCCATAGGCCATACCGAGACGGCGCACATCAAGGCTGCCGCCCTTGAACGAGACGCCAGTCGCGCGAGCTGCACTGTCGAGTTCACTGACTTCCTCCAGTCCGCTGGTGATGACGGAGGGGCGCTGCTTGCCAACCCGCAGACGATTGTCGATCGCATTGACGACATGGGTAAGCGGCACGGTAACGACGAGATAAAATACGCCTGCCAGCAGGAGCGGTGAAAGATTGCCGGTCACCACTGCCTGGTCCTGTCCCACGCGAAAGATCTCACGCTCTGAGGCCAGAAGCCCGAGGAAATAGACCAGGCTCGAATCCTTGACGTTGCCGATGAACTGGTTGACGAGGGCCGGCAGAACGCGGCGCACGCCTTGCGGCACGACGATAAGGCGCATGCCCTGGCCATAGCTCATCGACAATGCCCGGCAGGCCTCCATCTGCCCACGGTCGACGCTCTGGATACCAGAGCGGAAAATCTCGCCGATATAGGCACCGGCAATCAGGCTGAGTGCCAGAATGCCGAGCGGATAAGGCGATGGACCGAAGAGCTCGCGGCCAATGCGGGCAAAACCCTGGCCAATGAGGAGAATTGTGACGATGGCCGGCAGGCCGCGGAAAATATCGGTATAAAGACGAGCGGGAATGCGCAGCCAGGGCGAGCGGGAAATGCCCATGATCGCGAGCATCATGCCGATGGCCACGCCAAGCACAGTCGAGGTCGCAGCCAGGATCAGCGTATTCTTGAGACCAACGGTGATCATGGTCGGCAGCACTTCGGCCATGGCATTCCAGTCGAGGAAGCTACGGCGCAGGTTTTCAAGCCAGTTCATCAGGATATCCCTTGAAAGAAAGGCCGGTCCGACCGGTAAAGGCCGGACCGGAAGGTGGCATCACTGCTTGGGAAGATATGCCTGCGGCATCGGCGTGCCGGGGAACCATTTTTCGTGCAGCTTTTTCCAGGTGCCGTCCTGCATGGCCTCTTTCAGGCCCTTGTTAAGCGCCTCGCGCAATGCATCGTTACCCTTGCGGATGACGAAGCCGGCGGGCGCGTCGAAGCTCGGAATGTTGACTGCGACTTTTAGCGCCGGATAACGGGCGGAATAGTCCTTTGCAGCCTCGAAATCGAGGAAATGTGCATCGACCGTCCCATTGTTGAGTGCGGAAACGGCAGAATTGTTGTCCGGGAACTTCACGAGATCGGTGCCGACAAAATTCTTCTCGGCATAGATCTCCTGAAGTGTACCCTGCACCACACCGAGACGCTTGCCTTTGAGACCCGCTGCATCGGTGATGCCTGGCTCCGAAGTGAGGACGCTCAAGAAACCTCCAAGATAACCATCAGAGAAATCAATGGTCTCCTTGCGCTTGGCAGTCGTGCCGATCGCAGCGGCCGCAACATCGAAGCGGCCGTTGGCGACAGAGGGCATCAGGGCCGAGAATTCCTGGCCGGTGAACACCACCTGTTCCTTCTTGAACCCAAGACGTTCGGCTACGTTGAGGAACAACTCTATGTCGAAACCGGTAAAGTTGCCGTCGGCGGTGGTGAAGGCATAAGGCTTGGCATCGCCCATCGTGCCGACACTGATGGTGGCGGGATCGATGAGGCCAAGCGGATTGTCGGCAAGTGCGGGCGTCGCCGCGCCTGCAAGGACACTGAGTGTGATCGCGGCCGTGGTCGAGCGAATTTTTGCGAAGGCGGATGTTAAGGCTTGGGTAAATTGCATTGTTTTCTTCTCCTCTGGTGTCGTTGTCTGCGATAAATTCAAGGCGCACGGGTCCCACCCGGTCGGCGTACGATGTCACCTACCCGGCCCACGCAGTTCGCATGTCGGAAGTCTTTTTATATTTGAGACCGGTCTCAATTAGAAAGAGACCGGTCTCTTTTGGTACTGGCAATTGTTATCTTCGCATTTGCCAGTCGTCAAGTTCTCTTGTAAGGCTACCGCTTATGGACAAGATCCCACCTAGAACTCCTTCCGTGACAGTCGCTGACGTCGCACGCCAAGCCGGCGTCTCAAAGGCAACGGCTGCACGCGTACTGGGTGGCTACGGAACCGTTAGCGACCGGGTGAGAGAGGCGGTCCTGGCCGCGGCTCAGTCCCTCGATTATCGCCCCAATGAGCTTGCTCGCAGCATGACGACAGGTCGTTCAGGCACCATCGGCGTCGTGGTGGGAGATATTGAAAACCCCTTTTTCAGCCTCGCCGTGCGAGGCATCACGGATATTGCCCGGCAGGCAGGCTTCACCGTCATCCTCATTAACTCGGGTGAAGACGTCGTTGCGGAAAGAGCGGCCATCCGCACTCTGCTTGCCAAGCGTGTCGACGGTCTCATCGTCTCGCCGGCCAAGGAAAACGATGTCGAGCATCTGCATGAGGTTATTCGCTCGGGGCTGCCGCTCGCGTTGCTCGATCGTGGAAGCGACACGCTCGATGTCGACACCGTTATTGCCGACGACCGGCATGCCGCCGAGAATATTACACGCCGGCTGATTGCGCTCGGCCACCGCCGCATCGCCTATTTAACCGCCTGCGACACGCCGGATCATCGGTTCCGCAGTGCAGACGACATCAGTACCGGTTCGGTCAGGCGACGCATCGAAGGGTATCTTGGTGCGTGCAGTGAGGCTGGTCTGACCAACATGGAAAGCTGGGTACAGGTCGGTGCCGTCACGCAGCAAGAGACGCATCGCATCGTTACCGAAATGCTCCAGTCGGCGCAGCGTCCGACGGCAATCATTGCATCGGACAGTATAATCGGCCTGGAGGTGTTCAAGGTTCACCGTCAACTGGGGCTTAGCATCCCGGACGACCTGTCGCTGGTATCGTTCCATGATGCGGATTGGACGTCTGTAACAACGCCTCCCGTGACCGTCGTGCGCCAACCCGTCTACGATCTCGGTGCGACGGCGGCCAGGTTGCTGGTCGACCGGCTAAATGGCAAAGGTCAGACGGTCCGCAAGGTCGTTCTGAAAACCGAAATCGTTGAACGTGCCTCCATGCGGGAAGCACTTTGACTCGGTAGACGGTGTTGAAAAGCTGCTTTGAGCCCTCCGTCGTTTTGTGACGGCCCCTCGCCGATCGATCCGCTGTCACTATTATCGCCAACGTAAAAACGGCGCTGGTCCTCGGTCAGACAGAATCCGATAGATCGGCTCGCAGCCGGCCCTTTTAGTATGGCCGAGTGGTTGCCTCTTGAGATCGAATGTCGTTCGATTCGCCATGGGGTAGATTTTTTGCACTGAAAATCTCGTTTCGACCGATGCTGATGACCTTGATTGCCGAGCAAAAATGCAGTTGCCGCCGCAGGGACAGGATGTCCGAAATATTCTATAAGTATCTGATTATAATTTATAAAATGGCCGCCTCTATTCCCCTGTCAACCACGGACGTCAATATCCGGTTAACCGTAAATAACTGGACGGCGAAACAGAATCATGTTGTACCTTTGGCGGACGATGGTCGGCAAACCGGCGAATGCCCGCCAAGAGGAAAATATGGCG